>CADAWW010000157.1 GCA_902791675.1 uncultured Bacteroidales bacterium | reverse complement strand
GTCTTGTGCAAGGGGCATCTTGCCCTCGGGCCAAACGTCTTGTGTTATCTTCTCCTTACGGGCATCGTCGCTGGGATAGCGCTTCATCAAATCCTCCTCTGGAGCCACAGGGCCGGGGATTCCCAGTTGAGTCAGAAACTCAATGGCGCGATCCAAACCGAAGGCACCGTGCCGCTTGTTGGGATAAAGGTGAAGCTCGGCAGGAATCTTACGCTTGCGCAACTCTCGGTAGATAAGGGTTGAGCCATTGGGCGTATATTCGTCCATACCACCGTGATGCAGACTCATGGGGCAAGTCTTCTCGTCGAACTTAAAGCAAGTGCTCAGCTTGATGTCAGGGCCGTAGCCCTGTTGGGTGGCAGGTGTTCCCAGTTCGCCGTCGGTAGTCACATAGGCAGGGGCATCGGCAATGGCCCAGTTGATGTGGCAAGGAACGGTATCCAGTTTGTCAACAGGCTCGTAGGCGGGAGTCTGGGAACTGGTGGCAAGCAGAACAGCCAGATGAGAGCCGGCAGACATAGAGATAGTACCTATGTGCTCGGGGTCGAAGCCGCGCTTCTTGGCCTGACTGCGCACCATGCGGACAGCACGCTGTCCGTCTTCCCAAGCTGTCTGATAGATAGGCAAGCCAACGGGTCTGGGGGTGCGATATACAAAGTTCACACACTGGTAGCCCAAGGCGGTAAAGCGCTCGTGCCACTGCTTGATGAGACCCACGTCGCAGCAGTTATAATATCCGCCGCCCGAGATAAGAATCATGCAGCATCCGTTGGGGTTCTCGGGCTTCTCGAACCACTCCAGATAAGCAGTCCTCGTCTCGTTTGTCATTGCCGCAATCTGATGTTCCTGTGCATCAGGCATCTTGCCCTTGGGCCAGATAGTCTGTCTTTCCCATGCAAATCCCATCAGGGAGCAGGAAAAGGCCAGAAAAAAGAGTATCTTTTTCATATGTTGAGTTTTTAGTGGGAGTCGTCTTACTTCTTCTCGCTCATCTGGAACTGGAGCGTTCCGCCTGCCATAATCTGCTTGTGCGTAAGTTTCCAGTCGGTTATCTTCTGACCGTTCAACTTAACATTCTTCACATAGATAGCCTTGTCGCTCTTGCGAGGAGCAAGGATAGTGAAATCCTTACCGCCAGCCAGATGCAGCGTTGCCTTCTGGAAGAGAGGTGTACCAATGGTGTATTCGGCACTTCCGGCATTGAAGGGATAGAAGCCAAGGGCTGAGAAGATATACCAGGCTGACATCTGTCCGCAGTCGTCGTTACCGGCATAGCCGCAGGGTGTCTCGTTATAGAATGTACTGCGCACCTGTTCTACCAACTCCTGAGTTCGCCAGGGCTGACCGGCAAAGTTATAAAGATAGACTGTATGATGACTGGGTTCGTTACCGTGGGCATACTGACCGATAAATCCGCTGGCATTGCCATTCACCTCGCCGCTGGTAGCTGTAAGAGCGAAGTTCTCATTGAGCTTCTGAATGAAGCCTTTCTCACCACCCAAAAGCTCAATCAAGCCCCTTGGATTCTGGGGAACAAACCACATATACTGCCATGCATTACCCTCTATGAAGCAAGGTTCTTCGTAGCTCAGAGGATCGAACTTCCCGATAAAGTTACCCTTGCTATCCTTGGGACGGAAGAAGCCAGTCTCCTTATCCCACAGATTGCGGTAGAACTCGCTACGACGCAGGAAACGCTCGTAATCGGCCTGCTTGCCCAACTTCTTGGCTACGGCAGCTACGCACCAGTCGTCGAAGGCCTGCTCCAGGGTGATGCTTACGCTGGTACCCTGCAAATCCTGAGGCATATAGCCGTACTTCTCCCAAACCTCGAAGGGACTGTTGGTATGCGTGCGGGTACTGCTCTCGTACATGGCCTTATAGGCCTTCTCGGCATCTACGCCAGGAATTTCTGCCAATATAGCATCGGCCAAGACTGGAATGGCGTGGTTACCGATCATGCAGTAGTTGTCCTGTCCCCAAAGGTCCCAAATGGGCAGGTATCCATAGGTCTCGTGATGAAGAATCATATCGCGGACAAACTGAGCGGCTACATCGGGGCAGAGCAATGTGTACAGGGGATGAGCGGCACGGAAGGTGTCCCAAAGGCTGAAGGTGCTGTGGTAAGACTGACCGGCAGGCATCTGCTTAATCTCGAAGTTGGTGTCCATATACCTTCCGTCCACATCGCTGATGGTATTGGGTTGCATCAGCACATGATAAAGACCTGTATAGAAGATGGTCTTCTGCGCATCCGTACCTTCTATATCAATGCGGGAAAGCTCCTTCTCCCAGGCATCGTGGGCAGCCTTCACATAATAACCGAAATCCCAGCTCTGTGCCTCGGCCTTCATATTCTTGCGGGCTCCGTCGTTATCAACGGCAGAGATAGCAACCTTAACCATCAGGTCCTGACTGTCCTGATTGTTGAACTCGAGTGCAGCACGCAGCGTACGGCCGTTCATCACATCGCTCTCGCCAACAGAGCGACCGCCATCCATCATCAGGCGGCCCTGGATGGGCTTACTGAACTCAGCACGGAAATAAACCTTGCGCAACTTGGCCCAACCGGTCAGCACACGGAAGCCCTCGATGGTATGGTCGTCAACCACGCGCATCTGACTCTGGATAATCTGATAAGCCCTGCGACCGGCATAGTAGGCGTCGCCGCGCCACGTCATACGGTCCAGGTCGAGAATCACCGTCTGCTGTGCGCCCTTGGGGAAGGTATATTTGTGGATTCCGGCATGAACGGTAGCCGACAGGTTGACGAGGATATTCTCGTTCTGCAACTTCACCATGTAGAAGCCTGGAGTAGCTGATTCCTCGCTGTGCTTGTATGTCTGTGCAAAGATACCCTTCTTCAGTTCGGCAGGTGTCACCTTTTTAACGGTGGGCATCAGGGAAATATCTATCAGGTCGGTACAACCTGTTCCGCTCAGGTGCGTATGGGTAAACCCGAAGATGCTATCCTTGTTGAAATCGTAGCCGCAACAAGGATCCCATGTTACATACTGCTCCGTTTCGGGACAAAGCTGCACCATACCCTGCGGCATAGTAGGGCCGGGGAAAGTACTTCCGCTCAGGGCACCTGTCTCGTCCGTCTGGGTTCCGATAAAAGGATTTACATACTTTGTGTAGTCAATGGCCTGCAACTGGAAGGTTGCTGCCACCAGAACAATCAGAGATAAAAATGTCTTCATTAATTCGCCCCTCTCCCTAACCCTCCCCCAAATGGGAGGGAACTGCTAACAGGGGTTTGGCAGTTATATGTTTCTAATTTTCAATTTTCAACTATCAACTGTCAACTGTCAACTCTCCTCACTCCATATATTCCTCTTCCTTCCCGTCCTTGCTACGCAAGTCGCGTAAATCCTCGTATGCATTGCTCAGCATCTCAGGTGTAACATTGAAGTCGCGACAGACCTCACGATTCGGGTCCTTGGTAGAGTGACTGAATAACCAGTCGTACGTCTGTATCATATAGAAAAGTCGGGCCGGCCGACCGTGATCCACTCCCTTCAGCGGTGTAAAGATAAGGCGGTCGGTTCCTGTCTTCTCCATCGCATCCACCACCTTTTGCGAGGCGCTGAAAGGCACCGCCCGATCGGCAGTTCCGTGCAGAATCCATAGGGGGACTTTAGAAAGACCAGCCACATTCTTCACACTGGCACCGCCACAGGCAGCCATACCGGCAGCGATACGGTCGGGATAAGTGGCGCAAAGGTCGATGGTTCCGTATCCGCCCATACTCATGCCGTAAACATAGATTCGGGTGGTATCGACGGCAAAGTTCTTAATGGCCCAGTCAACAATCTTCATCACCTTCTCGGGGTTCCATCCGTTATTGGTCTGTGGAGCCAGAATATAGCTGTCGATGTTCAGGCCCTTGGCCACAGCACTGATAGGGCCATAACGTTTTACCCGCTCCAGATTATGACCGCTAAGGCTTTTGCCATGCAAGAAGATAAGCAGGGGAAAGTGTGCCTTGGGGTCCTTATGCGAACCGCCCTCGGGGTCGTGGAACCAGAAGTTATAGCTACCGGGCACAGTACCCCGATATGCCTTAAAGTCCTGAGCGCCTGCCGAAGTGTATAAAAGCATCACAAGGAGCCAAAGTACAAGCCTTTTCATATTAAAACTTATCTATATTTTGTATTTCAGGTTACAAAAATAATAAAATTATGTGCATCATCCTTTGTTTCTTGCATTTAATTTGTACTTTTGTGAACATTTAACAAACAAAATAATGATAAACTTCCTTTTTTCCGCCCTTATGCTGACGACCTTGCCCGTCGACACCATTCCTCCTACCCACGAGTCAACCGACACACTAAAAGAGGTTGAGGTAGTTGCTCCTACATCAACAGCAGGTCTACAGGATGCTATACGACAGAGTATAGCAAGGATGGGAGTTCCCCACGTACCAAATCTAGGTGAAGTGATAGACAAGATATCTCCGGGTCTGACAGATAAGATTCTTCATCCCTTTGCCTTTAAGGACAGGAAGAAGGCCCGTAAGCATAAGCGCGACAAGCAAGCCCTCGAAGAATTTGACAAGGTTAAATCTTTTGACGACCTGGTACGCGAAGCCCTGGAACGCGAAGGGATTGTTCTTCCCCCTAAAAAAGAGAAAACAGAATAGAATAAAACAAAGAAAAGGGCTGCATTGTGCAACCCTTTTCTTTTACTTATCAGTCAAAGATTAACATTTTAACAAACCTCGATAGCCTTCGTGCATTTCTTCTGTGCCTTAGCCAGCTTAGGCATGGTAACCGTCAGGATACCATCCTCCACCTTGGCAGAAATCTTGTCACGTTCCACATCATCGGGCAGTGTGTAAGCCTGTTCGTAGTTAGAGTAGCTGAACTCACGGCGCAGATAGTGATGATGCTTATCCTCCTGTTTGTGTTCAACCTTATTCTCGATGGCAACGGTAAGGTTACCCTCTTCATTGATACCTACACGGCAATATTCTTTCTTAATACCTGGAGCTGCAAGTTCCATGGTGTAGGCGTTTTCACTCTCCTTGACATTGACTGCGGGTGCTGTACTGTTGGCACGAGGCATAAAATCAGTGTTAAAGAAATCATCAAACATTGTTGGCATCCAACTGTTTTGAAACATTACTGGTAACATAATTAATACCTCCTAGTTATATTTTAGTTAAACATTTTGTTCATTGAACATTGAACATTAAGCATTGAACGTTGTTCGTTACTTTTTGTCCTTCGTTCACTAAAAGTAATACAACTATTGTGCCAGCTAGTGTTACCCTGACAGATTGGGCCAATGTGTCATAAAAGGCGGCAAAAAGACTTCTTTCGTGCCTCTGTTAGTTCTTCGAAGCGGCCTTCCTACGACGTTCGGTACGGCGACCAATCAAGTAGCCTGGCATGAGTATGACAGAGATAATGCCCAAGAATAGAAACAGAACAAGAAAAAAGGCGGTTATGGAATGATACTCCACAATAGAACCGATTAACAGAGGAATCATTATTAGCATCAATAATGACGTAAGAATGACCAGTGCACTTGCATCCTTATATCATTAATATTAATAAGGTATATGGCATTGTTGATTGTTTTCTACTGCTGCTTCAGTTTCAGTATAGCCTGACGAACGGTAGGAGCAAGGGCGGGAATGTTATGTTGCTTCCATTCTTGTATTTCTGCTTCAGCTCATTTTTTTTGCCCTTCCATTCTTCCTTACTAACATAGGCATGGTCAACGGCATAGTCTTCGATGATGAATTTAACGTGGCTTTTCTTGTCGTTATACTCCCAATGGTCCGACTTCATCACAAGGTTGGTTACATCGTAGTCGTTCTCGTCATTACCGTAATGAATCAGGGAGTACTGATACTGGTAGTTCTTCTCCTGACGAAGCTTCAGCTGTTTTGTCTGTCCTTTTACCTCGTTGACATACATCTGCATCTTACCGGCATCGAGGGTAAGGTAAGAAAGGCCGTCCGAACGGGTAAAGTTACCTACAATGCCCTGCGGGTTCGAGAAAACCTTGTGATTAGGGCCCTTTACGGTGGGGGTCGTGTAGTATTTATCCTTCAGGAGCTTATCTGTCGGACCTTTGGTTTGCACCAATCCTACATGAAAGTGTTGTGCCCTGCCACCCCAGTTGACGGCCACACCGAACTTCGGAGCAAATTCTGCATACGCATGGTAGTAACTGCCGTGCTCCAGCTTGTTCCTCTGCGGGTCGTAGGCGTTTGGCATAATACCCGTCAGGAAGTAACAGAGCGAGTCGTTGCGGAAAACATACACACGATAGTAATTCTCAACGTAGATATACTGTTTAGGCGTTACGGTAATCTCCTTCAGGGCATAGTCCTGATCCTCCATTGTAACGCGCCCGTTCTT
>CADAWW010000156.1 GCA_902791675.1 uncultured Bacteroidales bacterium | reverse complement strand
GCATCACCCAAATTACCGGACACCACATTACCCTGCTGGTCAACAGAAGCTATGCTGGCATCTGTGGTTGCCCAGGTAAGTTCCTTGTTAGTAGCTAACACAGGCAATACGGTGGGCATGAGCTTAACCTGATTGCCCTGAATGATTGTGACATCATTCTCGGGGAATACAATGCTGCTGACATAGGTCTTGGCAAAGGTGGCGGTATAAGACGCATCGTTTATCTGAGCATACGACCCGTCGGCTGCAGCCACTCGGATATTGCTTAGGACAAAGTCGGCTGAGGTCGAGAAGGTCGAATCGGCATCCAGAACAAAAGAGAATGCCACGCCTGTCCTGCTGTTAAGCGACTCCTGGGTGGGCGAATAGGCAAGGACTCTTATACCGTCTTTTGTCTGGCTGGTCTTAACAATATGCGATTCCGAGATGATAGCACCCGATAGCACAGATTCCGGTTGGGTGGACAGCAAAGAACCGAATTTGATATCGGTCTGGAAAGCCGTTGCCGTCTGAGCGGCAGAGAGGGTAACGTTCATCTTGCGCGTACCACCGGCCTTAATAGTCGTGTTGGCGGCATAGAGGCGTGCCGTAAAGGTCCCGCCGCGCTGCGGAATATTATCGATGAAGTTACGCAAGGCCACAATATCATAGACGTCTATGGCATTGTCACCATTCATGTCGGCTTGCTTGACAGGGAATCCTTCAACATCAGGATTCAGTATATAATCTGCCAGGACTTCGATATCAGTATCGTTTACTTCCGCGTCTTTATTGACATCTCCCATTAAATTGATGTCACTATAATAAGTTCCGTCGGCATTCTTGAAAACAGTACCGTGGGTGTTGTCGAGAACAGGATGTGCATCCTTTCCTATCGTCTGGAACCAGTTGATATGCTCGCTGGCGCCTCCGTTCAGATTATAGCAAAGTTCTCCGTTGGTTACGGGCTCCATTGTTATGCTGGTAACCTGGTTGCCGAAGGTGCTGTAGCAGTTCTCTAAGGAAGTGCTGCCACGAACCATATCCTGTCCCAATTCATATCCGGTTACCGATCCTATATTCCAACAGTTCTGCATCATACCGGTACCGCCTATCCATCCGCAGATAGAAGCACTCTCCATTCCGCCGACGATAGTTCCCGTATTGTAACAGTCGGAAATGATGAAGTCGCAGGTAGAACCCATGTTGCAACCTATAATACCGGCAGCATTCTGAGCCGAACCGGTAATATTTGCCTCGTTACCCACACAACTGATTGTAACAGGACCGGAACCCGTGCTGACGCCAACAATACCTACATAGGCAGCGCCAGTTATCGATGAGCTGCTGTCCAAGACAAAGTTCTTGATGGTTGCACCTCCTGTAACGGTTCCGAACACGCCAAACCCATTGCCTCCGGATATTTTCAGATTCCTGATGCGGAAGCCTCTTCCGTCAAAGGTTCCCTTGAAGGGTTTTCCCTCGGTTCCTATGGGGGTATACATAGAGGAGACGGAACTCATATCGATATCCGCAGTCAAATAAGCCTCCGAACCATTAGCTCCTCTGTTGACAGCATTGGCAAATTCCTGCAACTCCTGTGCATTGGAGATATAATAGGTACTGTCGGATGGCGCGGTCTGATAGCTTAGCATATTGTCTATCCAGGCTATACGGGTACGGAAATACTCACGCAGGATTTCCACCTCGGCTTCGTAGCTGCCGGGAGCAAAGGGATTCTGATGTACTCTTTGATTCAGAATGGGCCATCGGATGAAATTGAGTTTCTGCGATGCATTCAACACCTGAGCGGTACTGTCCACATACGCTATCATCGACTTGTTGGAGAAAAGGTCGCGGTCGCGCATATCTGTCCAGATATCAACCAACTGCTGCTTGGCGGCCTTATCCGAAAGGATTCGGGAGACAAAGGATTTCATATTACCTGCCGCACTTCCAGCAGTATAGGCCCAATTAGAACGACCTGAAACGGGATATATACGTACATCATTATCAAAGGCAAGGTCGAAGTCCCAACATGGGGCAACGGTAAACTGGTCTTCCTCGCGGTTCTTGTACATATACACACTCCAGTACGTATCCATGTTGCCAGAGAACTCTCCCACAATAAAGTGTTTAAGAAAACTCTCCACATTCAGCCGGCGGCGGTATCCCTCTATGGGATCTGTGTAATTGGTCTTCCAGAGATCGGTCTCGAGCAGATTAAAGTAATTCTTGATGTACTTACTTTGCTCCGTTACTATTTCATCTGCATCAGGGGACTTGATGGTTACAGGATTACCCTTACTGCTGGTGAACCATGATGCTTCCTGATTGGCATAGGCATCAACTTCAATCAGATAGCCTCCTGTTACCAGAGGTTCTTCTATATCATCCGGCGTCATCTCGACGATGGGCACACGGTTGTCGTCGATGGATATCTGGTCGCAAAGCTGATAGCACCCTTTGTACTCGCCGTTCATAATCACGTCAACGGGCTGACAGTAAACGGTATAGGGCATATTCAGCCGACGGCTTATCTCGAAGGCCAGGATATTACGCATCAGCGTCTTGTCACCATAATTGTTGATAAGGGTCCATTTCTTGGCTTTGGCAGGACTCTCCAAAGGGGAACCCTTGAGCATGTGATGGCTCTTTCCGTCGTTGAACTTGATTCGCCAAGGTTTCTTGGGGAATCCCCAGGAAGCATTTCCCCTACCCTTTGCCGTTATGGGATACTCCTGAATACGGGTACCGTTATCATAAGTGATGGTCAGATTGGCCTCCACCTCTACAGTCTTGCTCTGGGGGTCATTACCGGAATAGGTGTGGATACTTACTGTCGGAAGATTAGTTATCTGATAGAACTTGCTGTCATCTCCCGCTCCCTCGTAACCGTAGAATTCCAATTCCGCAATATTACACCGCACATCGTTGGGACCTACATAACGGACATAACGGAAGCCGCGACTTACGTTCACATCGGCATAGTCCAACTTATTGGCAGTTCCACCCTCAGGAATCAGGTATAAAGGTACTGCATCCAGGAAATCCGGAGTGTTGGAACCTTCAAAGATGCCCAGCTGCACGCGCAGCGGCTGACTCTCTCTGGGACACCACCCTACCTTGGTTATGATATGGGATGAGCCTAAGTCCAATCCCACCCAGGTACGACTCCTGTCATAAGAGGCATAAAATGTCTTTGTATCGCCATCAAAAGCTTCGGCTGGGGTATTTACGGTAGTGGAAGGACGGCTGGTGCCATAGTCTATACTGGTGGACCCGATAGGGGTTCCCGTCAACTTTCTTTCCGTCTGCTGACCATACAGAAGATGGCCGCAGAAAAGGAACAGGACTATGGTCAAAAATCTATTCATCTTGAACTTTTGCATCTTTACTTGTACCACAATTTATGGTATCAAAGGGCAAAAGTAAACAAAAAATCCTAATGACGGAAATAAATAAGTATTTATTTGCCGTTGAATGCAAAAAGATGTAACTTTGCATTCCAAAATTAAAATCTCTACTTAAAATGAATAAGTATAATGTCCCCGTTTTGCTGCTCACGGGCTATCTGGGCAGCGGTAAGACCACGTTATTGAATCGTATCCTCGCCAACGAGAAAGGTATCCGTTTCGCTGTTATCGTCAACGACATCGGCGAAGTGAACATCGATGCCGACCTGATCCAGAAAGGCGGCATAGTCAATCAGGCTGACGACAGCCTCGTAGCTCTTCAGAACGGCTGTATCTGCTGCACACTTAAAATGGACTTGGTACAGCAACTCCACGATATCATTGCCATGCAACGTTTCGACTATATCGTTATCGAGGCCAGCGGCATTTGCGAACCGGCACCTATTGCCCAAACCATTTGCTCTATCCCTTCTATGGCACCCGAGGTAACAAAAAACGGTGTTCCCCTACTCGACTGCATCGTTACCGTTGTGGATGCACTCAGAATGAAGGACGAGTTCGCCAATGGCAACGACCTCATGAAGCAGAACCTGGAGGAGGATGACATAGAGAACCTGGTTATCCAGCAGATCGAGTTCTGCAATATCATCCTGCTGAATAAGGCAGCCGAGATCGAACCGCACGAACTGGAACGCACCAAGCAGATTATACGTGCCATACAGCCTAAGGCAGAAATTATAGAATGTAACTACGGGGATGTAGAACTGAACCGGATTCTTAACACCCACCTGTTTGATTTTGAGAAAGTGGCCACTTCTGCCGCATGGATTAACGAAATAGAGAACCATCACGCAGATGAGGAGGACGAGGAGGAGGAACATCATCACCATCACCACGAGGAACATCATCATGAGGAAGGACACCACCATCATGAAGATGAACATCATCACCACGACGATGATGACGACGAGGTTTGTCCTGAGTGCGGACATCACCACCATCACGACGAACATTGCCATTGCGGATGCCATCATCATCACGACGGGGAAGGTGAAGCAGAGGAATATGGCATCGGAACCTACGTGTACTACCGTCGACAACCACTCGACTTAAGCAACTTCGACCATTTTGTGGCTCGTCTGTGGCCCAAGAATATCATTCGGGCAAAAGGCATCTGCTATTTCAAGGGCGAAGAGGATATGTGCTATATTTTCGAGCAGGCAGGCAAACAGGTTAAACTGCAGAACGCCGGTCAATGGTATGCCACTATGCCCAAACACGAACTGGAAGCCTTCATGCAACAAAACGAAAGCCTACGCCGCGACTGGGACGAACAATACGGCGACCGCATGCAGAAACTGGTCTTCATCGGACAGCATCTCGACAAAGAAGCCATTGCCACTCTGCTGGATGCTTGTTTGGTGAAGTAAAGTAAAGTAAAGTTTAGAGTTTAGAGTTGAGAGTTGAGAGTTGATAGTTTAAAGTTGAGAGACAGTTTAAAAAGTAAATAGTGCCGCCACTGGCGGAGTAAAATAGTACTTCAAACCTGCTACTCTAAACTCTACAAACTGACTCTAAACTCTCAACTATCAACTATCAACTTAAAGAGAGGCCGGGGTCTAAACCCACTCATAGATGGAGTTCTCGTACTCGGCCAGCTGAGCAAGAGCAGCCTGGTCGAGCCCTACTCCTTCCTGATAATGCTGCTGCAGGAACTGATGCAAGGCAGCTCTTACCACATTCTGCTTTTCGAACTTGTTGCGGAATGCTATATAATCCAATGCATTCCTGTCTTCCTCAGAAGTAAAGAACGAGAAACCTCCCACTTTCTGAATCTTACATACTCGCTTCAAAGCCTTAGGAGCCGGGGTCTCCTGCACTATCTGGGTGCGTACCGACTCGTTGGTAGCCAGTGGAACTGGCTGTACAAAGTTCCTGCTGGCATCTTTTGCCACCTGTGCAATAGGTAAACTTCCTTTCTTAATAGCCATATATGTAAATGTTTGAATATTTGCAAATATTTGCGTATGTATATACTTTTATATTTAGGTATTTAAGTGTCCGGGGTTATAGGAATTTAGGAGTTACCGGGCTTTCGCCCTCCGAAGTTACCGCTTCGCTCCGTAGTTTTCGTTTACTGTTTACCGTTTTTCGTCGATAACCAATAACCAATAACCGATTTAAGTTTTCGTTTTCGTTATCGTTGACCTCTAAACTATCAACTATCAACTATCAACTATCTCCCCTTCTCTCTCTTTCGTGAAACGCTGGAAGGCAGCGTTGGCAATCTGTCCCCACTTAACAGGCGTCCAGGTCTTGGGTCGTGCCTTCCTGCCTATCAGGTATTCCGCCACCCTCATATAATCATCGGCTGCCGTACAGTCAGGACTGTACTCGAAAAGCGACATCTCATAGGCAACACTCTCTGTACACCTTACGCACTCTCTGATGTAGACAGGGAAGAGCGGCGCCTTCACTTCCTCTTCGTTGCTGTAATAGGCCTTTACTTCCTTGCTGATTGCCTTCTGGGCATTCCATCTCACTAACAAATAGCCAAGGATAGAGACGGTACAGCGAAGTTGCGTCCTTACCTTGTCGATATAGTCAAGCAATCTGGGCAAGCCCTGCAGACTGTATATGCCCGCCTCTGTGGGAACAATCACAAAATC
>CADAWW010000155.1 GCA_902791675.1 uncultured Bacteroidales bacterium | reverse complement strand
GTGTTGGCTGTCCGACTGAACAACCGCGGGCAGAGTAGCCGTTGGTACCCGGGAGCCGGACTCTACAGAAATGTACACCTCATAGAGTGGGAATCGGACATCAGGATTCCTGTCTGGGGAATGCATGTGACTACACCACATATCAAGAAGGACTATGCCACAGTAACCAACGAGATTAGCATCGAGGGAGCAGACGAGCAGGAACTGACTGTCTCCATGACGCTTTCCTACAAGGGAGAGGTCGTTGCCTCAACCGCAAAAAAGCAAGTAATCCACGATGGGATACCCCTTCGTCTGAATACGACCGTTGAGCATCCTCGCCTGTGGTCGCCCGAGTCTCCCGAGTTGTATCTGCTCAATGTCAAGGTGGAGAAAGACGGCAAGCTGTTGGACAGCAAACAGCAACGAGTGGGCATCCGCTCTATCGAATACATTGCCGGAAAAGGATTTTTCCTGAACGGAGAAAGACGTCAGTTCCGTGGTGTCTGCAACCATCACGACCTCGGGCCTTTGGGTTCTGCCGTTAACGGGAGTGCGCTGCGCCACCAACTGCAACTGCTCAAGGATATGTGCGACGAGATGGGTTTCATGATGATGGTGGAGCCTTTCGACGAATGGGATGTAGCCAAATGTGACAGCGGCTATCACCGTTTCTTTAACGAATGGGCCGAACGTGACATGGAGAATATGGTACGTCACTATCGCAACAACCCTTCCGTAGTGATGTGGAGTATCGGTAACGAAGTGCCTTCACAGGTACAGAAGGGCGGAACCAAGGTAGCAGCTATGCTAAGAGACATCTGTCACAGATTGGACTCCACACGCCCTGTGACCGCCGGTATGGATCGTGTCCACGCCACCATCTGGAACGGCTTCGGTGCCTTGTTGGATATCCCCGGTTTCAATTACCGTACCGAACTTATCCCAGAGGGATACCAACGTCTTCCCCAAGGCTTCATCCTGGGCAGTGAGACAGCAAGTACCGTAAGCAGCAGAGGTATTTATAAATTTCCCGTAGAGCTGAAGAAGAGCCATCAGTACGACGACCACCAAAGCAGCGGATACGATACCGAAGCATGCTTCTGGAGCAATCTGCCCGATGTGGACTTTGCCCTGGCCGATGACAATGACTGGTATATGGGACAGTTCGTATGGACGGGATTTGACTACTTGGGTGAGCCCACCCCATACGATACCAACGGTTGGCCCAATCATAGCAGCCTCTTCGGTATCATCGACTTGGCCTCGCTGCCCAAGGACAGGTACTACCTTTATCAGAGTATATGGAATCCCACACATAAGATGTTACATGTACTCCCCCACTGGACTTGGCCCGGTCGTGTAGGCGAAATAACGCCTGTGATGGCATACAGCAACTATCCGGAATGTGAGCTGCTGGTAAACGGCAAGAGCATGGGACGGCAGCACAAACTTACCAAAGAGGAATACCTTGCCAGAGAGAAGGCTGGAGACAAGTTGGCTATGCTGCGTCGTTACAGATTTATCTGGGACAATGTAAAATACGAACCCGGTGAGATTACCGTGATGGCTTACGATGAAACAGGTAAACTGGCCGACACAAAGACAATACGCACGGCCGGTAAACCGCATCATTTACGTCTTACAACAGATCGTGAGTCCTTGACAGCTAACGGTATGGATATCGCCTACGTAACCGTAGAGGTTGTGGACAAAGACGGTAATGTGTGTCCGCATGCATCGGATCTCGTAAACTTTAGAGTGGAAGGTGAAGGTCATTTCTGTGCAGCTGCCAATGGCGACCCGACCTGTCTGGACCGTTTCCAACTGCCACGTCATCATGTAAAGGCCGGCAAGTTGTCCTGCCTGATAGAAAGCAGCGAGTCGGCAGGAGCTGTCACACTAAAAGCCTCTGCCGGTAAGCTGAAGGGGCAGATTACCATTCCCGTGAAATAGTAAGCCCTCTTTAAACTACTTTACAAATACCTTAGTGCCCGAGATAATATAAATACCGCGAGGCAGTCGTCGGGTTGCGTCCAGACGCACGCCCTGTAGGTTATAGACGGAATTGCCTGTCGATACAATTGGTGTCGTGCTGATAGCATCTGGATCCTCGAGTTCTCCATCTACTTCCACGACCAAGTCGTATGTTGCATCAGCAGACACAAATGTCTCTCCGAAGTGTACGTAAGCGCGGTTCTCGTAAACATCACGTGTACAGTCAGTATTTTCCTCACCCTCAGCGCCTTCGGCATGGTTGCCCACAAAGACGGTAACGCCTGGATCGACCCACGTGTACTGATAGGTTCCAACCATGCCGTTGAGACGACCAGGCTGGTCCATGAATTCCTGACCAGGATGGAACAGAACGGGTTCGCGGTCATCATCTTGAGCCTCTGCATCAAAGTCCTTTCTGTCGCCATAAAGGAAAACAAAGGGTACGCCAGGCCGAGACTGCTCTATCTTGTTAAACGCCAGATAGTTCTTGCCATTATCGGTATAAGAGCCCTGAAGGGCATACATCTGTCCGTCTTCTGCCTTTAAGCGCTCAGGATAACACATGGGATAGAGCTTTCCTATATGTACATATTTATTGAATGCGGGCAGGTAATCATCCTGGACATCCTCTACGGTCTGCAGCATAAGAGCAGAATTGGTACCTGCTGTATTGGCTTCCCAGGTAACCAGACGATGATCCCAATTCTGGGCATGCAGATTCGTGCAGTCACGCCCCTCGAAGCTTGTGCCGCAAAGTAAAACCGTTCCGTAGCCAAGCGGGGCTACACGGAAGAGTGTGGGTGTGAGCGACAGATAGACCTCGTAATTGTTACGGTCGGTACATCTGATGTACAAGCCAGAGGCACGGTTCTGCAAGGCATAAGCGCTGTCGCCTACAGATACAAAGCGGAACTGAGCCACAGAAGGTTCGTTGATATTTTCTGGCCGGGTGAAGTATAGTGAAAGATTTTCCCTCATATCTTCCGGATTCCCTGGTTGAATATATGCTGTTTCGCCAACGTCAGTAACTCGTGTGGCTACTGTGGCATATTGACCAAAGAGACTCCCCATATTATCTGCGTTGTTAACAGTATTGTTGATGTCCCAGTCGGGATGTCCTTCATAGAGCGTTGCCTGCGGGAAGCTGATGGTGTACCATTTATCTGTCCCGACAGAATTGGCAGCACCGAGATAGTCCTGAGCTGCCTGTTTGATGCCCGAGATGTATTTATCGCACTGTTCCCTTGTATAATTACCTTTCTTGTAATAGGTTCGAGCTTCATCAATAAGGTTATCAAGGGCCTTAGCCTGTGTATCGCTGCTCCAATAGCCCGGCTCGCTACCTTGTACAAAGCCATTGGTGGTTCCTGCATAGGCAGCGATAACCTGAGACAATTCCTGTGGGTTGACAACAAGGGCGGCAAAGGCGTCGTAGGCATCTTTCAGCCTGTTATAGTCTTCTATGGTAATCTTACTTAGGTCGGCCGTTTCTGCCTGCTGAAGGATAGCTTCCAGGTCGAGAGCAGGCTGACCTATATTATCCCACTGTGCCATGCCGTTCACAAGGTATATCTGGAATCCTGCCATGTGGAAGAATCCGTTGTCGGTAGTGGTCCCATCACAATAGAACCGTAAGTACTTGTAAGGCTGTGGGATAAAGACCGGCTGGGAGAAAACCTGTAACTGTCCCCTTTCCCAGGGTGTTTCTATATAGTCCTGGATAAGTTCCCAACCGTCTTCGCTCTCTTCCTGAATAGCAGAAGCCTCGTTGGAACCGTAAAGGCTGAAAAGCGTAAGGTGATCGTTCCCTCCGTTTCCATCCCCACGTCTGGAAATGAATATCCTGACATTTCCTTCCGTTGCCTGTGCCAAGCTAACCTCGAAACAATGCAGATGAGGAGGAACCTTTCCACCAGACCATGCACTATGCCAAAAACTGTTATGGTTGTTGAAATCAAGGAGATTAGCAAAACTACCCTCACTCTTCTCGGACCACATAGACGAGAACTGGGATGTATTGGTGATAAGAGGTTCCTGAGCCTCGGTTTTTGTCTCTGCCACCTTTTCCTTAGCCTGTGCAATAAGTTCCTGATATCTCATCTCCAGAAGGTCATGGTTACGAACAGGCTCGTAAGCTTCTATAAGAGCCTTTGCCTCCTCGTCTGTAACTTCCTCGAGATACCATTCCGAGGTACCCTTATCTGAAGAATACTCACTGCCCATATAGAATGTACCGTCCCAGGCACAGAGTGTATGGCTGGTGCCTGCTCCCTGAAAATGTCCCCACTGATGAAGGTAAACACCTCCCTGCCAGCGATGGGTGCCTTTAGCTGCACGGATATAGATAATGTCATGATCGTTCTCGCGCCCAACGAAATCAAACATCATAGGTGTTTCTGCTTCTGCCGACATAGTGACAGGCTGTCCCATCTTGTCTATTTGCATCTCTGTTCCAGCATTGACCATCCTGATGGTTCCGTCTGCATTCTGCTGCAAGTTCCAAAGCTGTCTGCAATCTGTAGAGTCCTGCGTATCCCACCAAGCTTCACCCTCCATGGTTCCCAGAAGCGCTTTTCTTACATACTGCCGTACGGTGATATCGTTGCCTTCAGCATCTTTTTCGCCGGTGGGTTGTTCGTTGTAATATACCAGGTTAGCTATAATACGGTAGTAACCGCTCTTTAAACTGAAGAGCACCTCGCTCTGGATGTATTTCTTGTAATTCTCCTCTATACTGTCGTAAAGGTCTCTCATCTCTTGAGCTGTAGGAAGGGGGACTTCGCCCAAGCCAATACTCAAGGCAAGGTCTAATCCTTGTTTGAAAGTCCTGGCAGCCTGTTCGTCTGCATACTGACCAAAATCGGTACCGACATTCAGGTCCACATCGCCCTGATACTGGTTGTATTTCTCCAAAAGTGCCCAAAGCATAAGCACCATGTAATCCTCCTCGCTGAGTTGGTTGAGTGTAACAGGAAAGACAGCATAGCATGCATTGCTGGAAGTGCTGGTGGGAGGAGTCGTTCCCCATCCGGCCAGACTGGCATTGGCACCGTTACCATCGAGGATTAGGCCGTTGGTATCGTTTCCTACACGGAAATACCAGGATGTCTCTAATGTCGTACCGCCGGCATCAGTCATGTGATGGTAGTAATATTTATACTCCGGAAGTTCTGTACTGCCATTATTGTTCCCATTGGTAAGATTTCCCAGGTAATCACCCAATCCGGACTGAATAAAGACACCGTCATCGTCGGTTTTTACAAAACGGAACAGGAAACCGGCAACTTCGGTAGCCAGCATATCGTCTGCCACCTGATCCATCTTATACATCATCACGGTATTGCCGGGGCCCATACTCTTTACCAACGCATTACGCCCCATATTATACAACAGATACCATTGTGTATCAGTCTGTATTTCAGAAGCAGGGTCGTTGATAAACACCTTTTTCAGGTTCAACTCTTCTAACTGGAAGTTGGATAAATAACACCAGCAAAAAAGACGGAATACGAGACTTCATTTTCACCAGGGTATTAATTAGGTATTTTATTATAATATTGCTTTGATAGTTTCTGAGCTGCCATCAGCATATTCCAGCGTCACGAGTGTCACGCCTCTGTAAGGCAGTTGAGAAAGATTAGCAGTATAGTCTTCTACAGGCATGCTGGCCATTTGCAGACCTTGCAGGTTGCTGATTCTAAGACGCGATATGAAACGATCGCTCTTCAGTTGCAGGTTCTGCCCCATTTGCAGTAGTTTGGCTTCGCCTTTGGGTAACCAAATAGCATTCTGATCTTCTTTTAGGGTAAAACGGAAGAGGCAGGCATCCCGAGGTTTCACATCGTAACTTAGCCAGTCACCGACTTCCACATCCTGTCCGCTCCACA
>CADAWW010000154.1 GCA_902791675.1 uncultured Bacteroidales bacterium | reverse complement strand
TCCCAGCGCCGTGGCCACATCTTTGCCCACGAACATAATTTGGTTATTAACTTGGCAAGTACGAATCTCGCCGAAAATTTCACTTGTAAAGATTTGAATCCCCGTAGGATTCTGAGTTTTAAAATTTTTCATAAATCGTCGAATTTAGCGAGGGAAGAAGCTTCTGAAACGCTGGCCAGCTTATCTCATGAGATTTCTTCTGCTCACTTCACCCGACATTCCGCTGCCTTTTCAGCGGGGGATAAAAAGTTTTTGTTTTTCGTGTATCATTCATGGTATAGATTCGTTAAGGTACGCATATGTGCGCACATGGCGTGTGCCGCGTGAGTTGTGTAGCAGTATGTCAAAGAGCGCTTGTCAAGTCCACTTTCGTTTCGTTGACGATGCAAAGATACGGCAGATATCTAGCGGACAAAAGAAAAAAGACGCATAACATGCTGATACACAAGCGAATACAAGTAAATACAAGCGGAGCGCAAGTTTCCGCACAAGTTTGTGAAAGAAAACAATAAAAAAAAAGGAACCGACAATTGCCGATTCCCTTTATTTTGGGTATTCCGAAAGCAGATTAATCCACCTGTGAATTCCAGTTCGATTCCGATTTCTCGTAGAGCCCGTATTCGTGAAGCACTATCCATAGTTCCCGTTTACGCGACATCTCCGATATCTTACGCGCGCGAACTAATTGATTTACTCTATCGGTTATCTGCTTGGCTTTCATGCCCTGAATCTCCGAGAGGAAACTACTTGCTCCCGTTTCATCGTTGTAGAAGATAGGGGTCAACTTGGCCACTATCTCCTTTCTGTTATCAATCATGCATTTCCGCTCCTTTTCCAGCCATTCCAACGTAAGCATCCAAATGGCCTGCGTCTTCAGTTTAGGTAGTGTCAACTCACCTGTTTCCCAAAGCTCTTCTACCACTTTCTCCACTTGATGCTTATAGAAGTACCAGAAATCACCGGATGCGCCCTCCTCAATTCTCTTGTTGGCTATCTGATGATGCTTGCAGAGTTCCTCAGGTGCAGCATTCTGAAGCTGCTGCAGCTGACTCAGCCAGGCATTGTCCTTTCTGAGAGCCTCCAGCCACTGCGATGCCGAATCATAGTCGCTGCGATTATAGCTTATCATCATAGGGCTTTATCCTCCTCGCACCAAATGCCATAGCCGCAATTCTGGGCATGAGCCATCAGATAGGCGAACGCCAGCGAGTCATCGGTTAACCAACCTTCAGCCAGATACGCTGAGCGCACCTCGCGAACCTTCTCGGCAAAGCGTTTCATCAGCTCTGGTGCCAGGTCCTCATTTCCTGTCAGCCGCCCGCAAAGTTCCTTGTCCATATAGTCGTAAAGAGCCTGAGCTGCCTCCAGCATCCACTTGCTAAACTGACGGGGCACAACACCGTATATCTCATCGTGCAGCATCACCAAGTCGGGCCTCAGTTTCAGCCTGCGTCCCCGCTGCCAATGCCTCTCTATTTGAAGTAGCGCATCGATGATGGTCTTCACATAACCACGAGGAGGTATTTTCGTTCTGTACGGGTCGCGTACTAATTCGCGGTACTCCATCGAGAACAGTTCAGCCAATGCATCCTGAGCTGGTTGGTAATGACCATATACATACACGTCAATGGCATGTTTCCTTAACGTATATGCCGTGTGCATCGCTATCCTTTCATATTCAGTAGTCGAGAGCCATTCCACCAGTTGCTTGTTCGACACCCACCAGTTATTTTTGATGCCAAAGGCCTCCTTTAGGTCGAACAAATAGTGCAGAGCCAAATCGTGGCATAGACCTGCCACTTCCAATATGAGGCGCAGACGGGCCATCTCATTTTCTGTCAGCGTCTGCTGTTCCTGTAGCGACAACAGAGGGTTGGTGCGATAACCAGACTCTACCTGCGGCGAGATATCTTCCCACGGCATCGGTTGCCTGCCCTCGCCAGCTATCCAGAACTGGTCCGACAGCCACATCGCCATCGACGACGCTCCATACTCAGTCGCCAGCAACCGCTCCACCTGCGAGAGCACATAAGCCCTGCGCTCATCCCCCTTCAGTTTGCAGCCCTTTACGAGGCCAGCTCCCTTGAAATATCTTCTCTCTATCTGTGCCAACACTTCCTTGGCCGTCTTTATCTGAGTTCCCATATCATAAAATATATTTGTAGGCAAAGGTACAAAAAACTCCCGACAATCCATCACGACTATCGGGAATTTATGATAATTTAATCCTCATCTAAAAAGTAATGTGGTCAGATTGATTTTTCGATGTAATTCAAACCTGTCCCCCTGATTCATATAATTATGGTCATCCAAACCTCATCAAACAGGTTTATCGCTAGTGCTACGGTTCAGGCTCATCGGTTTGGATGCCTATCACAACAGGGACTGTTTCTTCTGTGGGCTAAGATGATTGATGAAGAAATGTACAGCAGATACTGGAAAAGAGATTTATATATCATCTATCGCTTTTTGCTCCAGTTCCTTTTGAGCAATCTTTATATTCTCCCTATCTTCATAAACAACTTTTAATTTAGCTTCCTTGTCTATTTCTACTATGATATGTCCACCAAAAGCGATATAGAATGAGGCATAACTGCATTTTTCTTTTGCTACAGCCTGCATTTCGTATCCGTCACCGTCTTCATAAGGGGTAGAGAAAAACTCATAATCCCTATCCAATGGATATTTAGACATATACAGCTCCTTTTTGCTAAAGTAGTCCTTCTTCAATTCTTTCCAATCTTTCCTTTCTGGAAAATATACAATAACCTTGCAAACCGTTCGAGTCTTTGGTGATGCCAGAACGTTTAGCGTTACAATTTCGTTAGCAAACTTCCCATAAAACTTATATAATGATTCATATGAACTCATAAATGTGAACCCCTTTGCTTTAAGACTATCTTTGAAACTCTCGTAGTTTCCGTTTACTTCAATTCCCATGAACTTAATATGGTTCGAGGCATATACATTCGTTACAAAGAGTGTCAATACAAATAATAATAGATGTTTTTTCATTGTAGTATCATTTAAAAAGGGAATTTCACATGCATAACACCCCAGATTCTTTTTAAAGTTTATCTGCATGAAGTAACTCTGGATGATCGTAGGTGTAATACACTCTGAAAACGAAAGTGTATTCATTCACGACATCCTTCACCTGAATTGGCAACATTAAGCGAATCTCTCCAGCATCCTTACCTTTGTATTCTTCTGGTAGCATCGATTTGGTTTTCCATCCGTTTCCTATTGTTGAATAGCCGACCTTGTAACCCTCATCATAATATACATTTGCAGTCGGGGTTGCCACATCTTCTATTTTCGCACCTTTTATAATAGTTGTTGCCGGCTGATCGTTTTCACGCTCAGAATACTTCACTCCAACATGCATAATCTTCGAAGTGGAACCATCCAATCCCACAAAAGCGGCCTCATTCCAAATTAATTTTAATGAGTGGCTAGATACGTTCTTTAAAATAAAATGTAATTTTTCTTTTGTGCCGTATATTGTAATGTCAACTATACTATCATTGTAAGAGTACTTATCAACACCTGCATCTTGTATAGTTTTAGTCTCTCCATAACGATTAGTAGTATCCTCAGGCTTTTCTACTTTTATTAAGGCGGTCTTATAACTGCCTTCAAGAGCATCTGCAAATGGTTTCGTGTTCACTTCTGAATACGGGCAAGTAACAGTCTTGGCTGTTCGTTGGTTTTTCACAATTACGTTTCTTGTAGCAGAAGCGGCTTTATTCTTTCCATCCTCTCCAATAAATACATCAACTATCTCATATTGGTCTTTTACCATCTCATGTGAAATTGTTTTGCCAAGTAATTCCTGCTTGTATTCGCTAAATGGTTCCGTAAACACAACAGGCATCCTGCCTATAAGTGGCCATTGTTTGACTCCAGTCCATAAACTCGCTTTGACAGAAACTTCTTCATAGCCCTTAAACTTGATTTTTCTTTTTGAACCATCTTGTACTGCAATAATGGCTACTTCCTTGTTAGGCTTGTCATTGAGTTTCACGTTCTTTACAGTAACTTTAGTGATTGTAAATGTTTTCCCATCATAAGATTTGTCATATTTAAAACCTGACTTCTCCCATGTCTCCAGAATGCCATAGGCTGGACGCACATAAAAACATTTTCCAACATATTGCTGGTAACCTTCCAATGAACTTTGCTGTTTGAAGCCAAATTCAGAGTTGGTGTCAAAAGCGAATGCTGATGACATGTTCAGCACCAATGCACACAAAAATAGTAATTTCTTCATAATGCACAATATTAACGTTACACTTTATTTGACTATCTCCTATGGCCATAAGAAAAGCGTGAACTTCACTTCATCTGGTTTCGAAGGCTGTAGGAAATGCCCAAACTGAAAGATGAGTTCCGCCCACGCTACGCGTGAGCATCCACTCTATCTATCTCTTCAATTTGGCACGTTGAACTTCCTACATTCTCGATAACCAAGATAAATAGCTGAACGCTAAATTATAACCAATATGTCTGCTCTCCACAACGGATTACACCTGCAAATATACAAAAAGATTTCAATAATGAGTTGATTATCCCTTATTTTCTTTGATAAACGCTCAAAAAGTTTTGTTTATTCGGTAAAAGTCGGCACCAGTTTGGGCTTGTCAACCTGCACAAAGTGTGTATTAACATAGCGCCACGCGTGTCATGTGTGTCAAAGGTCATGAGTGTCATTAAGGATTTGGATTTGGGGAGGTGATTTCCGGCCATAAGAAATATAATAATTATTATATTACTTATGAGCATGTTCGCACTCTGATTTCGTTAATGACACTCGTGACACGTGACACTCGTGACCTGCCTAAGAAAAAAGTTTGAAAAAAGTTTGACTTTTATTCGAGAACCGCAATGGCAATGTCGTATCTTTGCAACGTCAAAAACGAGGTAGGGAATGCACTCCCTAACTAGGCGGCAAAAATTGCCTAACTAGAGAGTTTTTCCTCCCCAACTTGACAGAAAAGAACCGGTTCAGAG
>CADAWW010000153.1 GCA_902791675.1 uncultured Bacteroidales bacterium | reverse complement strand
ACTGCTACAGTATATTAAAGACTCTTTGAAGGAGCGTGAACCTTTCTACTCAAAGGCAAAGCATACGCTGGATGTGTCTCTGTTGGATAATTACGATAAAATAAAAACAAGTGTTCAGTTGCTGCGTCAGCAACTTGATTTAGTTGAGAGTTGAGAGTTTAGAGTGTAGAGACAGTTTTCAAGTTAATAGTTGAAAAAGTATGGAAGTGTTTGGTTATCGAAGATTGATAGCGTACCAGAAAGCAAAGGAGGTTGTTAAAAAGTCTTACAAACTTTTGAAAAGGTTCCCTGCAGAAGAACGTTATGGTTCCCTGCAGAAGAACGTTATGCTTTGAGTGACCAGCTAAGACGTTCATCCGTCTCTATTACTTCTAATATCGCTGAAGGTATAAACAGATATTCTGTCAAAGATAAGTCTCATTTTATTGAAATAGCTTATGGTTCGCTTATGGAAGTGTCATCTCAATTTGAGATAGCTGAAGATCTTGGATATATTGCAGTTGAAGACAGATTAAGTATGGATCAACAAATAGAGGAAGTAGCCCGAATTCTCTCAGGACTTCAGAAAAACTATAAACTCTCAACTGATTCAACTGACTCTAAACTCTAATCTCTAATCTCTAAACTTTCAAAGAAAAAGATGAAAAAATGGCGTATTGAGGATTCCGAGGAACTCTATAATATTAAGGGTTGGGGAGTAAATTACTTTGGCATCAACGACAAAGGGCATGTGTATGTGACCCCCAAGAAGAATTCAGTGCAGGTAGACCTGAAAGAAGTCGTGGATCATTTGGCAACACGCCATGTAACGGCTCCTGTGCTACTGCGTTTTCCTGATATCCTGGATAATCGTATCGAGAAGACAGATGAATGCTTCCGTAAAGCAGAAAAGGAATATGCTTACAATGGTGAGCACTTTATCATTTTCCCCATTAAGGTAAACCAGATGCGCCCCGTTGTTGAGGAGATTATCAGTCATGGTAAGCGTTACAACCTGGGGCTGGAAGCCGGTTCCAAGCCTGAGCTTCATGTTGTGCTGGCCACCAATATGGACAGCGACAGCCTGATTGTCTGCAACGGTCATAAAGACCAGAACTACATTGAGTTGGCTCTGCTGGCCCAGAAGATGGGGAAACGCGTATTCCTGGTAATCGAAAAGCTGCCTGAGCTGAAGATTATTGCCGAGACAGCGGAGCGACTGGGGGTGCGTCCCAATTTGGGTATCCGTATCAAGTTGGCCAGCAATGGTTCCGGCAAGTGGAGCGAGAGCGGTGGTGATGCCAGTAAGTTCGGTCTGAACAGCTCCGAGTTGCTGATGGCGCTGAAGATGCTTGATGAAATGGGCCTGCGTGACTGCCTGAAGCTGATTCACTTCCACATAGGTAGCCAGATAAATAAGATTCGTCGTATCAGTACTGCCTTGCGCGAGATGGCGCAGTACTATGTGCAACTGCATCAGATGGGCTTTAATATAGAATTCGTAGATTGTGGAGGCGGACTGGGTGTTGACTATGACGGAACACGAAGCAGCAATAGCGAAAGCAGTGTGAACTACAGCATTCAGGAGTATGTAAACGACTGTGTGTATACACTTGCCGAGGCTGCCAATCGAAATAATATACCTCACCCCAACATCATTACTGAAGGTGGGCGTTCTCTGGCAGCACACCACAGTGTATTAGTGGTTGATGTGATGGAGAGTGTATCAGCCCCTCAGATGCCAGAGGATTTTGAGCCAGGACCTGATGACCATAAGCTGGTCCACGATCTGACAGAGATTTGGGACAAGCTTTCTTCCCGATCCATGTTGGAGGACTGGCACGATGCTGAGGATATCCGCGAAGAGGCATTGGATCTCTTCCGCCATGGCATCATCGACCTGAAGACCCGTGCTCAGATAGAATCTCTCTATTGGGCTATCAGTCATGAAGTGGCCGAACTGGCACACCATCAGAAACATGTGCCCGATGAACTTCGTAAACTTGACAAACAGATGGCTGATAAGTATTTCTGCAACTTCAGCCTTTTCCAGAGTATGCCCGACTCGTGGGGCATTGACCAGCTCTTTCCCATCATGCCTATCGAGAGGTTGGGGGAGCAGCCCAGTCGGAGCGCTACGCTGCAAGATATCACCTGCGACAGCGATGGGAAAATCTCTGCTTACGTAAATGGCGGTCAGCAGACGAACTATATACCCCTGCACCCCGTCAAGGCAGATGAACATTATTATATAGGCGTATTCCTGGTGGGTGCTTATCAAGAAATTTTAGGTAATATGCACAACCTTTTCGGTGATACCAATGCCGTACATATCTCGGTAGATGAGGATGGCTACAATATTGAGCAGTTCATAGACGGCGAGACGGTAGCAGATGTATTGGAATACGTACAGTACGACCCTAAGAAACTGGTTCGCCGGCTGGAGATATGGGTCAGTAAAGCTGTTAAAGACGGTAAGATTACAGAAGGCGAGGGCAAGGAGTTCATCAGTAACTACCGTGCCGGGTTGTACGGATATACGTACCTTGAGTAAAGAGCCCCCTCCGTGGTCCACCGTCGCAAATGGGGATTTGCTCCCCTTTGTGGGGCCGAAAGCACATTCAGTGCTTTCTCTAGAGACCCCAGTCGCCCCTTTGGGGGAGTGTTTTTTAGTTTAGAGTTGATAGCGTAAAGTGTATAGTTGAAAGAAAAATCCCCCTACAACAATCACTCCCCCAAAGGGGGAGCAGGGAGGGGGCCTGGTTATATGAAGAATAAAATAAACGTCATAAAAGTCGGGGGTGCTGTGGTGGAGGATGCAGCATCACTGAATAATCTGCTTTCGCAGTTCGCAGCATTGCCTGGTGCCAAAGTGCTGGTGCATGGAGGCGGCAGAAGTGCTACCAAGATTGCTGCTAACCTGGGAATAGAAAGCAAGATGGTGGGTGGACGGCGCATCACCGATGCACAGATGCTTCAGGTGGTGACCATGGTCTATGCCGGGCTGGTGAACAAGAATATTGTGGCAGGTCTGCAAGCCAAGGGGGTGAATGCCCTAGGGCTTACCGGAGCTGATATGGATGTGCTTAGGAGTCATAAGCGTCCGCTGAAGAAGATGATGATGGATGATGGCACAGAGCAGATGGTTGACTTCGGGTTTGTGGGTGATGTGGATAAGGCCAATGGTGAGATGCTATGCAAACTGATTGCCGAGGGTGTGGTACCCGTTATGACACCCCTTACGCATGATGGGGCAGGCAATCTGCTGAACACCAATGCAGATACCATTGCAAACAAAGTGGCTTGTGCATTGGCTCCGTATTTTGATGTCACACTCACCTATTGTTTCGAGAAGAAAGGCGTACTGCGTGATGCCGATGATGAAGATAGTGTTATCCCTGTCATTACAGAGAAGGACTTTGCGGAATATCAGGCCAGTGGTGTTATTTCGGGCGGTATGATTCCCAAGTTGGAAAATGCCTTCGATGCTATCCATAAGGGGGTAGAGACGGTGGTGATTACATGCTCCGACAACATTGACGGACAGTGCGGTACAAAGATTAAACAATTTTAACATATGAGGGCTGTAACATTTACGGCCCTCGTTCGTCTTCAGAATAGACAGAGATGAAAAAAATCAGTTTCCGAGATGATGTGTTGCCTTTGAAGAACAGGCTTTACAGACTTGCGCTGCGCATCACGCTGAACCCCGCAGAGGCGGAGGATGCAGTTCAGGATTCGCTGATAAGAGTTTGGGAACATCGGGAAGAGTGGGAAAAGATAGAGTGCATTGAAGCTTACGCATTGACCATCTGCCGTAATATCTCACTGGATATGGTAGGGCGTGCCGGACGCGGAAACGTACAACTCTCAACTATAAACTTGAGTACTGACTCTCAACTCTCAACTCTCAACTCTCGACTTTTACCTGACGAAAGTCAGGAACAAAAAGAGCGCATAGATCTGGTAAGAAAATTAATGGATACATTGCCCGAGGTACAGCGCAGTATCATGGAACTGCGAGATATTGAAGGCAAAACATACCAAGAGATAGCAGACATGCTGAAGTTGAGCGAGACGCAGGTAAAAGTTTACCTTCACAGGGCCAGAACCAGCATCCGCCAGCAGGCAGAAAAAATAGAGAAATATGGATTATAAGTACATAGAACAATTACTGGAACGCTATTGGGCGTGCGAGACTTCTCTACAGGAGGAGCAAATTCTGCGTACTTTCTTCCAGCAAGCTGAGGTGCCCGCCTATCTGATGCCTTACAAGGCTGTCTTTGATGTGCAACAGGAGCAGGCAGCACCAGCGTTGGGTGAGGACTTTGATGCCCGTATGCTGCAAATGGTCGAGGGCGAAACAGTTAAGGCTCTCCCCTTTGGGGGAGCGGGGAGAGGGGCCGCATGGATGTCTTCTTGGCGTCCTTTCTATCAGGCAGCAGGCTTAGTAGCATTGATTCTCACCATTGGAATGGCCGCTCAGCGTAGTTTCGATGGCTCAGAAGAGCCTCCGCAGGCCCAGTATGCTCAAATAGACAGTATGGAGAATCCCGTACAGGAGGTAACACCCCTGCCAGAACAGCAGGCTGCACTTGCTGTTGAGCAGAAGGACTCCATGAACTTAACAAGATAACATTTTTATTGCTTTTTCTATATAAACAAGTTAGTGCTTAATTAAAACAAACAACACGGTTGCTGTGAAGCATCCAAAAAAGACATACTAACGACTAAAAGAGCAACCGCGACGGTTGCTCTTTTTGGTTTACAATCCCGCAGGTAATAGGCGGGACTATATGTTCTAATTTTCCATCGAAACGTTTGGCAGTTTCAAAAACAAGACATATCTTTGCATTAACTAATTCTAAAATGCTATGAATATGAATAGAATCATGATAATCCTTTTGTTTGCCTTTGTGCAGACAGTCAAGGCGGACAATATGGCAGGTTTCCTTTACGGTTGCAAAGAAGGGCCGGATGGTACGGAATGGCAGAACCCAGAGATGCTATCGCTGAACAAGGAGCAGCCGCGTGCCTATACCTTCTCCTATGCCAGTAGGGAACAAGCGCTGAGGGTGCTCCCCGAACATAGCACATTTTATCAGAGCCTGGACGGAATGTGGAAATTCCATTGGGTGCCCACTCCCGAGAAACGTCCAATGGATTTCTATCAGCCGGAGTATGATGTGACGGCATGGGATGATATCAAAGTTCCCGGATGCTGGAATGTACAGGGCTTGCAGAAGGACGGAAGCATGAAGTACGGTGTGCCCGTTTATGTGAACCAGCCTGTGATTTTCTATCACGAGGTGAAGGTGGATGACTGGCGCGAAGGTGTTTTCTCCGTTCCCGGTCTGTGGAAAGGCAGGGAATTGTTCATCAACTTTGACGGTGTGGACTCTTTCTTCTATCTGTGGATAAACGGAAAGTATGTGGGCTTCTCGAAGAATAGCCGGAACACAGCAAGCTTCAACATAACTCCTTATCTGAATCATTCCAGTGAGAATACGGTGGCGGTGGAGGTTTATCGCAGCAGCGACGGCTCGTTCCTGGAGGCACAGGATATGTTCCGCCTTCCTGGTATCTTTCGAAGCGTCTATCTGACGGCCTTCCCGAAAGTACGGATTAGCGACCTCGTTGTTCGGACCACAAAGCTCAGCAAGGATGAGGCCACTATTAGCATCGACGGAACTTTTGCCAACAAGAGCGGTAAGAAGCAAAAGGGACTGAAGGTGTATTACAGCATCTATCCCGTAAAACTTTACACCGACGAATGTGCCGACCCCGTGAAACAAATAGAGGTCCCCATAGCAGACAACTGTCAACAGACAACAGACAACAGACAATTTTCAATTTTCAATTTTCAATTTTCAATTTCAAATCCTCGTCCTTGGAGTGCTGAGGCTCCGTACCGATACGTCCTTGTGGCAGAGTTGAAGGATAAGAAGGGGCGGCTCTTGGATTGCACCAGTACTTACTTCGGATTCCGGACGGTTGAGATAAAAGATACTCCTGCCAGCGAGGATGAGTTTACTTCTATGTGAACGGGAAGCCCGTGAAGCTAAAGGGCGTGAACCGCCATGAAACCAACCCGACTGTAGGTCATGCCATCACACGGGAGCAGATGCTGGAGGAGGTGATGCTGATGAAGAGGGGCAATATCAACCATGTGCGCCTGTCGCATTACAGCAACGATCCTTACTGGTATTATCTGGCTGACAAATACGGCCTGTATCTGGAGGATGAGTGTAACATTGAGAGCCACGAATATTATTATGGTAAGGAATCGCTTTCGCATCCCAAGGAATGGAAGGCGGCCCATGTGGCCAGAAATATGGAAATGGTGCATGCTCATGTAAACCATCCCAGCATTGTTATCTGGAGCTTGGGCAACGAGGCAGGACCGGGTGAGAACTTTGTGGCAGCCTATAATGCCATTAATCAGTATGAGCGCAACAATGATATTGTGGATATGGGCTCTAACCAGTACCCGAGCGTGTCTTGGGTGCAGCAGGTGGCCAAAGGAAAATCTAATGTGAAGTACCCTTATCACATCTCGGAATATGCCCACAGCATGGGTAACTCATTAGGTAATCTGGTGGACTACTGGCAGGCTATGGAAAGCAGTAACTTCTTCTGCGGAGCTGCCATTTGGGACTGGGTGGACCAGGCTATCGATACTTATACCAAGGATGGCATCAAGTATATGGGCTATGGCGGTGATCATGGCGACTGGCCCAATGACGGTATGTTCTGCATGAACGGTATCATGCTACCCGACCTTACCCCCAAGCCTCAGTATTACGAGGTGAAGAAGGTCTATCAGAATGTGGGTGTAAAGCTGAATGGTCTCAAGGAAGAAAATGGAAGAAAAATAGCCGACTTTACCATCTTCAACAAGAACTACTTTGAGCCAATCACTTCCAGGGACTATGACATTGTGGCATACACAGTTGTGGATGGCGAAAAAATGGAGGATATAATCA
>CADAWW010000152.1 GCA_902791675.1 uncultured Bacteroidales bacterium | reverse complement strand
TCAATAGCATCGCAGTCTTCCATCCCGTCACTTGATGCGACTTCAATAGGGTTACTGTACTTAAAGTCGGGCGATTTAGGGTCGAGCGTCTTATTCCACATGGTAAGGATGCGTCCGTTATGTCCGCCTCCCAGTCCGCCTCCTGTTGCACCATATATAACAAGGTAGCGGTCGCCTATCTTCAGGACATCCGGCGCAGCTCCTCCGCCAGGACGTTCGGCACCAGCATGCCAGGACCATCCGTCTTCGCTGATAAGTCCTCCGCCTCCTGTTCCGAAAGTATAATACTTGCCTTCGCATTCAGCAATGGTTGACGGATCGTGAATATAGGGTGCACCTACTTGAGCCGCGCAGCGACTAATGAAGAATGAAGAGTGAAGAGTTAAGAATAACAGGAATATCTTTTTCATAATGTTTCAATGTTCAAGGTTCAATGAATATCTGGTAACCGGAGCGCCTTTCTCATCCAAGAAACGGACACACATATCACTAAGGCCAGGACCGTTAATGACAGCACACCGGAGGATGTTGCGTCCCTTCTTAAGGGTTATCCGTTGCGACATGCCATCATCCTCTACCATACGACGGTCACCCTCGAGTAACAACACTTCCTCGCCATTCAGCCACCACATAGAGGCACCGTTGCTGCCTGCTGCCAGTCGGACATCACGTATTTCTTCTGGACAATCAATAACCGTAACGGCCCAAAACAAAGAACCGTATGTCTGCTGCCCCCATTTCTCAGCAAAACGGAAGAGTTTTACGTTGTATGTCTCGCTGTCCAACAAGTGCCAGGCAAGTTTCTGACTTCCGACCTTAACCTTCTTTCCGTCCTTTGGCAAGACTGTTAGTTGTCCGTTGAAGTACTCTTTGCTAAAAGCCTCACGCAACCAGGTGTTTGTGAAGATAACATTTGAGCGGATATCCTGCCTGATAGGTTCCAACAGCATCCATCTGCGGATAAAACCCTCAGCGTCAGGTTGGGCACTCGTTGAGGTAGCTGGCTTCAAGTAGGTAGTACGGTTCTTGAACTGCAACCAGTCGATACTTACCTCAGGGCCTTCACAAACAATATATAGGTTGGTGGTTCCCTTTGGCACAAATTCAACGGGTACTGTAAGCGTCATCCATTGTCCTCTCATATCACGACGGAAAGGTCCCGTTTCTCCTTCAACAGTTATTGTCAGCCTGGCCATTACCTTGCCTTTCTCTGTTTTATCCCGGATAGTAAAACTGGTATTTGTATTAGCCTTAGCTTTTACTACGATGTAGCTGTCGGAAATGCCGGCAAAGTCCACATCGTTGTATCTCAGCCAAGAGCCTTTCTTCTCCAATGTTGCATGCCAACCGTTAAAAGTTGATGTAGTATCGTTGAAGTCAGTAGTAACACCATCGCTTACAGAACTGTATCTGTCTATTTCTATTCTGTCGGTTGCATGTGTAATACCTACGCCACGTAGCGTCTGTTTCACCTCCTGAATCGTTCCGTCGGCATTGAAGGAAACCTTTTCGATGCAGGCCGAACGACGCTTATCCATATTGGGTGAATAATGGTTGCGATGATAAAACAGGTACCATTGACCCTTGTATTCCACCAAGCTGTGATGATTTGTCCAGCATCGGTTATCGTGTTCTTCCATAATAAGACCCTTAAACTGCCAGGGGCCTAAAGGAGAGTCGCTCATAGCATAGGCAAGTGTCTCGGTTCCCTGATCTTTGCGTACCCAGGGGAAGGTGAGATAATATCTTCCTTTGCGTTTGAATGCAAAAGGCCCTTCCTTGAATCCTTCGGGCAGTCCTTCCATAACCTGACTGCCATTCTCCAACTCCGTCATGTTTTCCTTTAGACGGCCACCTCGTATTCCCATACCACTCCAATATAGATAGGCAGCCCCATCGTCATCTATCAGCACGCAAGGATCTATGCCGCCGACTCCCTTGATTGATTCTTTCTCAGGTGTATAAGGCCCTTCGGGTTGGTCGGCAATGGCTACACCTATGGCAAATCCTCTTCCTTCGCGTGGAGCATTGGGGTAGTAGAAGTAATACTTACCATTCTTGAATACACAGTCTGGTGCCCACATGGAATAGCCGTCAGGCTTCCCCCAAGGAACATCCTGCTGAGAAAGGATAACACCGTGATCTGTCCACTCTGTCAGGTCTTCCGACGAAAAGACGTGGTAGTCTTCCATGCAGAACCAATCTTGCCGTTGGCCTATGGGTGCAGGTATGTCGTGTGAAGGGAATAGATATACTTTATTATTAAAGACACGCGCAGTAGGGTCGGCTGTAAACTGGTTGTGAATGATGGGGTTCTGTGCAATTGACGGAACAACGATAGCCAATGCGGCCAATAATGTCAGATGTCTCATAGAACAGCCTTATTAAATGCTGATACTCAGTTTCTTCAAGTTCTTGTCTTGTGAACTGGTTCCCACAAGAATCTCGTATTTCCCAGGCTTTATACGCATGGTGTTGGTCTCAGTATCCCAGAACTCGAAGCTGTTGTTCGTGAGCTTCAATTCTGCAGTAATAGTTTTGCCTGCTTTCACGTTAACACGTTGGAATGCACGGAGGCTCTTCAACGGACCTTCGGGGTCTTGTAGGTTACGGATATAGAGTTGTATGGTTTCTGTTCCGTCAAGCTTGCCTGTATTGGTAACGGGAACGGTAACAGTCAACCCTGATACAACAGGCTCTCCTAACGAGAAACTGGTATAGCTCAGGCCATAACCGAAGGGGAAGAGGGCATCGTTGAAGTAACGGTAAGTACGTCCCTTCATGGAATAATCCTCATAGTCGGGCAACTGACTGCTGTTCTTATAGAATGTAACAGGAAGTTTTCCGCTTGGATTCACATCGCCATAGAGAACATCAGCCACAGCAGTTCCTCCTTCCTGACCGGGATACCACACTTGCACGATGGCATCGCAGGTTTCTGTCTCGGGTTGCAAAGCTATACACGAGCCGGAACAACTGACAAAGATAACCTGTTTTCCTGCTTCATTCAATGCTTTCAGGAAATTGCGCTGAACGGCAGGAAGTTCAATATGGGTGCGGTCGCCCCCCTTGAAGCCATCAATATTAACAGGCATTTCCTCACCTTCGAGAGCTGGAGAAATGCCACCAACGAAGATGACTTTATTTATACCTTTAAGCTGACTGATAATCTGCTGATAATCAATAGGGAACTCCTTGGCTACATTAATCTTTAGATTAGCATTATATGTATGAATATGCGAGAACTGTACCTCTATATTGTAACTCTTGCCTGCTTCTGCCTGAATGGCTATTCGGTTGGGTGTGGTACGCCAAGTATGATGACGGAATTTACGCTCACCGTCAATGAATAGTTCAAAGTGTCCGCAACCTTCCACGTTTACTACATACTCTCCGGCTTCTTTCGGTGTGAAAGTTGTCTCATACTTAGCAGAAAAGTCTTCAAGTTGTACGCCTGGAGCAAAGTTATGCATACCGGCTGTTGTTACGGCTAACGGGGTGGTGTAATACTGCGTAGTAACAGGCTGTCCTTCCATCTTCCTGTTGTTCCAGAAAGTTCCCTTCAGGCCTTTTTTGCCTTCGAAGGAACATTGTGAGGCCATCAGGCAGTCCATCACCTTGTCGTATGTCAAATCACAACCTTTGTCGTAGAACAACTTCTTTTGCTTAGCCTTAATACCATCTAAGATAGTTATTGTATGGTTGGGCATTCCGTTGTAGTTTCCCCACATCATGGGAGCATTGTCGGCATTCGGGCCTATAACGGCCAAGCGTTCTCCTTTCTTTAATGGAAGAATGTCGTTTTTGTTCTGCAGAAGGACAATAGTCTGACGAGCCATATCCAATGACAGGTTGGCTGACTCTTTAGTTGACATAGCAGAGTAGGGTATCTTGGACCACTCTACAAGAGAAGGGTCATCCATCTCACCCAAGTCGAAACGTCCTTCCAGCAGGCGTATAACATGTTTATCAACTTCAGCCTCAGTAATAAAACCGCGTTTTACAGCTTCAGGTATGCTCTTGTAGGCATAGCCGTAACCGCATTCCACATCAGTTCCTGCTAAAACTGCTTTTGCTGAACCGTGAACAGCATCGGATGAAGACTTATGGCTGGTATAGAAATCACTCACAGCACCACAGTCGCTCACAACGAGGTATTGAAAACCCCACTCGTCGCGTAGGATGGTTTGCAGCAGACGCTGTGAACCGCAACACGGGTCATCGTCCAAACGCTGGTAGGCACACATCACCTCACGCACCTTGGCTTCCTGTACCAAGGTCTTGAAGGCTGGCATATAAGTCTCCCACATATCTCGAGGAGAGACATCGTTCAGATTGGCCGAATGACGGGTATATTCCGGTCCGCTATGTACTGCATAGTGTTTGGCACAGGCCCATAGCTTACGGTATTTGGATGATTCCGGACCTTGCAAACCGCGTACTACCTGCGTTCCCATAACACTTGTAAGGTATGGGTCTTCGCCGTAGGTCTCCTGACCGCGTCCCCACCTTGGGTCACGGAAGATGTTTACGTTGGGAGTCCAAACAGAGAGGCTGTGGAACTTCTCGTCTTCGCCCTTTAAGTCATGCATGCGGTGATTGTATTGTGCACGGAACTCGGTAGAGGCTACATCGAAACATTTGTAGACCATATCCGGGTTGAATGACGCAGCCAGAGCAACAGGCTCTGGGAATACGGTTACATTACCCATGTTAGCAGCACCATGCAAAGCCTCGCTCCACCAGAAGAACTTTTTTATTCCCAACCGAGGGATAGCAGGACTTTCGTCGAGCATCAATTGAGCTTTTTCTTCCAATGTTAACTTGGAGCATAAATCAACAGCACGTTCGTGGGCCGACAGATTAGGATTCTGATAAGGTTGTGTCTGTGCTTGCACACCGAAAGTGGTACAGAACATAATAATGATCGGAAAGAATGATTTCATGTTGTCTATAATAGTTTAAGTTTATTGATTATTCAGAATTCAGCAATCAATGAAAGCCATTTGCCTGCCGAGGTAAGCCAGACTTCTTTGTAACAAGCATTATTGGTTTGTGGCCAATAGGGTTCGTCGGTATTCTTCCAGGAGCGGATACCAACAGGCATCTCACCTGTTATCTCTCCCGAGGAGAAACTATCCATAGAAGGGTAGCGGTAGCCTTCGCCATATATTAGGGATTGGCAGAAAGGATT
>CADAWW010000151.1 GCA_902791675.1 uncultured Bacteroidales bacterium | reverse complement strand
TCTTTAGGTGATAAGTTGACGAGTAAACGAGTCCTGTGCTCTATGAGCCCTAAACAGTTGGCGCATACCGACCAGACGGCTGGCATTAAAGAAGTGCTCGGCAAGTTAGGTGATACCATCTATTATGCAAAGGAGGTTGAAATCCGCTTCTCGCAGCCTTGGTTTATCCCCCGTAGTATGTTAGCTGACTGGCGTCGTACACTTATTGATAGTCTCATAAAAGAGGAATATGGCAGGGACGAGGTGTCTAAAGCCCCTCTCCATGATGTTCCTTTGCGGGATTCCTGTTTCAATTTCAATATCAGCAACCGTCTGTCTTCCCAATGTTTAGACGACCTGGCTATCAATGCCGTAGAGGTTACGGGCAACTTGCCTGAGGGACAGCCCCTGATGACCTGTCGTTATTGTCTGCGTTATCAGATGGGATGGTGCCCACAGCGACATCGTGTAAAGAGTCCCTATCAGGAACCCTATTATCTTTGTTCTAAAGACGGCAGGCGTTTTCGCCTGGAATTTGATTGTAAGAAATGTGAAATGAAAGTACTCCATGCGTAAGGTCTGTTTCTTTTTCCTGGCTTTGGTTCTGCTCTCGGCTTGTTATTATCCGGCCGACGAGGCAACCCTTTATGCTGTGAACGACAATTTCTACCTTAGTGCAGATTCTATGAGACTTCAGACGCAGGAACCCCTGCACAATATGCCCATAGATACACTCTCAGACAGTATCATGCTTTATGCCAACGACCCTCTCGTGGTGGCTCAGATAGTGGTGATACCAGAAGATTCCATAGACAGCGTATGGGTTAAGGTGGCTCACGACCAGTTTACCCAAGGGTGGATTCATCAGAATGTTTTCCTCTCCAGTGTGGTGCCTGACGATCCCATATCAGAGTTTATCTATCTTTTCAGCCAACGTCATCTGTGGTACTTCTTAGGTGTCGTGTTGGCTGTTATCATTGTTTTTGTTATCCGACAGATAAAGCATCAGCATTTCCATGTGATTTTCCTTCGGGATATCAGCTCTTTTTATCCCACTATGCTGACAGTTGTTCTTTCCAGCTCAGCCATTCTGTATGCCAGTATACAGCGTTTGGTGCCTGAGACGTGGCTCATGTATTATTATCATCCTACGCTCAATCCATTCGACCTTCCCCTCATACTGGGTCTTTTTATTGCCAGCATTTGGCTGTTGGTAGTATTGATTATTGCCACTATAGACGAGGTGTTTACTCTTTTACCCATACCCGAGGCTATCCTCTACCTGTTTTCCTTATTGGGTGTATGCGTTGTATGTTACCTGATATTCTCATCGCCTGTTCTGGGGTGGCTGGGATATCTGTTGTATATTGTCTTTTCTGTGTCCTTTATATGGAGGTACATGAAGTGTTTCCGTGCTCGTTGTATATGTGGCAGATGTGGAGCTAAAATGCACGGAAAAGGACGTTGTACACGTTGTAAAACCATAAATGTAACGTGAGTTCGACGAATTCATGTTAGAACAATGTGAGTTGATTGTCAGTATATTTAACGACTTGTATTGCCGGTTTCTTCGGAAAGCAGCAGTATGCCGCGATAGCTGATATGGTGTTGACGAAGAAGTTATCGAAACACCTATGTCTGGAGTGCTCCACCTGTGCGATGTTCTTCAGCTCGTCGTTAATTGTTTCGATAATCGCCCTTTTCCTGAGCAGTACCCTGTCTGACACGGTCATCAGCGCCCCTTTCATGTTGATCTTCAGCTTGGTGATGAGTTGTATTCCGTCCACAAAGAGTTTTCTGAAAAGGTCCTTGCTGACATATCCCTTGTCACCTACGAGCTTGCCGTAGAGGAAATTCGTGAATGCCTTGTATTCCAGCGGCTTCCTGTCGTCCACGTCTCCGGGCGTAATCATGAAGTTGAGCAGTTCGCCCTTCTCATTGCAGATGAGGTGGAGCTTGAAGCCGAAGAACCAGCCCATCGAGCACTTTCCTCGCTGGGCAATGCCTTTGAAGACCTTATGAATATGAATGCGCTGGTTCTTGCACACACGCAGCGGGGTGCTGTCCACGAAACTGATGCCCGTGCATTTGCCCAAAAGCACCTTCTTGATGAAGATTGTCAGGGGAATGGCTACGGTGCGCTCCAGCTCCACGAAGCGGTTGTAGGAGACGACATGGGGGAAGAGGTGGCGAAGGTGCTTGCAGACGTGCTCCACATAGAAGTGCTTGAGGCAGCGGTAGCCTGAGTCATGGAAAAGTATCATGATTAGCATAACTTCAGCCTTCGAAAGCGTGCCGTCGCGATGATATTTGCGCTTGGAAGGGTCTTTTATAGTATATTTCTTCGTCAAACGGTCAAAAAACTTGCAGAATTCATCCGCCATATAGAAAATTTCCGTAACTTTGTCCTCGGTGAGCATAGCGATTATTGTTTGTACTACTTTATGTTTGAGCACCATAAAGGTACAACAATTTTCGCTAATCACCAAATTTTTAGACAATTAAATTCATCGAATTCACGTTAAATGTATAATTGAAATAATGTTATTAACTATGTCTGACTTTTCAAAAAAACTGATTTCGTTCGTATTGTTTTCCTGTCTGACCACGGCAATGTATGCTTTCGAGGATGGACAAGTAGTACGGCTCATAAAGGGAGGCCGCTCTCTGATGGTCGAAAACTCTTCGCTTGATGCATCTAAGAATGCTGTACTATGGACAGAGACCAACACGCATTCCCAACGATGGAGATTAGAAGATACAGGACGTGGAACATTCTATTTGCAGAATGTATATACAAAGTATTATTTAGGAGGTCTTACTAGTGCCGGTAACGGTTCTGTAGTGGGGACGATGGCAAAGAACCTTACCAGGGGTGCATGGGAATTGGTTCCCGTGGAAGGTTCAGAGAATAAATTTAACATCTTTATTAATAAGACACGTAGGTATGCTCTCTCCTCGGCAATTGAAACCAAGGACGGAACAGGTGTTGTCCTTATTACCGCTTCTTCAGCCGAGCCTGCTCAGATAGAGTGGGAGATAGAGGTAGATGAGAAAGCCGAGCCTTACGGATTCTCGAAATCCATGCGTGACGATATGATGAAGAAATTCAAGGTTCGTCATTACAAGAAACAAAGTACTGGCTATAGCATAGACAATGGTGGCTGGTGGGGAGATGCCGAGATGTTCGAGACCATCCTAGATGCTTACGAGACAACAGGTAAGTTGGAATATGCTACTATGTTCGAGAATCTATACACCAATTTTATATCCCGTAACAAGGGAACGTGGTATAAGAGCGGTGTACAGGGATATAACGAGTATAACGATGATATTGCATGGATGTGTATAGCTTGTGTACGAGCATTCCTGCTCACAGGAACCGCCAAGTATCTGACAACTGCCAAGAATAACTTCAATGGAATGTTCGAACGTGCTGATTGCTATGGGAACGACCTTTTGCAATGGAAGCATAATTCGGGACAGGGGACGAATGCATGTATCAACGGTCCAGCCTCTGTCTGTGCCTGCTATCTGGCCATTGCAACAGCCGATACAACGTATTACGAGTTGGCAAAAAAGACGTATCTGGCCAATCGTAAGCAACTCTATGAATTCTCTGGCGGAAAGCCTACGGGAAAGGTGTGGGATTCTTATAATCAAGAGTCAAAGAAATATAACTACTGGGCTTCTACCTACAATCAGGGAACCTGTCTTGGTGCCGCTGTCATGCTTTACAATCATTTTAAAACTCCTATGTTCAAGAACGATGCCGATGCCATTATCAAATGGAGTGTAAAAGAGTTGGCAGACAGTCATGGGGTGATAAAAGTCTGTCAGACTGTCCGAGGCGACCTTTGTGGATTTAAAGGAATTCTTATGCGATATATCCGAAGGTATGCCGAAGATATGAAGCATCCCGAGTACTACGAGTGGATGGCCAAGAATGCTTACCATGCCTGGAATAACCGTAATTCCGGCGGCATCACTTCTTCCGCATGGCTCGTCAAATCCGAAGAGAATTTCAAGCATCAAGAGGGAGAAGAGCTAAAGACTTTCGAGTCTTTTGGCAACAGTACCTGTCTCTCTGCTGCCTTTAATGCTCACTTAGGCGTTGTGGAACAGCATAGTGCCTATGATTCTATTCAGGCAGAGCAGTTCTTCTATTTAAGGAATGCCGACGTTGCTGATACAGGTAATACCGATGACGGAACAGGCGAGGTGTCTAATATGAAGAATGCCACATACGTAGGTTATAAGAACGTTGATTTCGGTACAGACTCAGCTACAATCTTTTCTGTTCGTGCTAACTTTATGCGCACAGTCTCTACCCTGGAGGTTTATGCCGATGCACCAGATGCCGAGAATGGAACGTTGCTTTGTACTTTCACAAGCGAGGATGGCGATGTAGGACTCAATGCCTGGGGTACCTATACCAAAACACTGGATTTACCTGTCAAGGGGATACGTAATATATATATGGTAGCCAAAGGAACCAGCAACGTGAAGTTGCTCTCTGTTAACTGGTTCCAGTTCCTTTCCGAATCTGTAATAGACGGAATTCATGAAGTGGAAAGTCAAGGAGTGAAAAGTGAAAAATATGCTGCTGCTGCTGTTTATGACCTGAGTGGAAGGAGGGTAAACTCTCAACTCTCAACTCTCAACTCTCAACTCCAAAAGGGTCTGTATATTGTTGGCGGGAAGAAAATTCTTGTGAAATAAGAAAAAAGTTGTGTTGATTTTTGGTGTTTTCGTATAAAGTCCTTACCTTTGCAGCGCTTTAAGACCAAGAGCCTCTCATATGAGAGTTCGGAGAGATGGTAGAGTGGTCGATTACACCGGTCTTGAAAACCGGCGTGCTGAGAGGCACCGGGGGTTCGAATCCCTCTCTCTCCGCAAAGGAAGAAACTGGTTAGAATTTTCTAACCGGTTTTTTTTATGAGTACTTGTTGGAAGTTTACTTACATAAAAGTACACATAAATAAAACTAATAGTGTGACAACACCAGTTTCTTTCTTTGCAAGGGCCCCCGCGGCGAGCGGTTTAGGGATGGACGCAGTCAATCCCTCTCTCCAAGGGCCCCTGCGGTGAGCAGGGTAGGGATGGTACCTCACGACCTTACTTTGATTTTATCGACCACGGATCTCCCAGATCTACACAGATATAAGATATGTGTTTTTATATTGATGATAAGTTGTTATTGATTATGATGATAAGTTGTTATTGATTAAAAGCATCTTGAAAATGCATTTTCAGAGTGCTTACAACCAATATCAACCTTTGTTCTCGAACAAAGCAATCTTGAACAAGATTGTCATCAATATAAAAAAACTTTCCGTTCAATCCGAGCAATCCGTGTTCACAAACTCTAAACTCTAAACTTTAAACTGTTATCGGTTATCGGTTAGCGGTTAGCGAATTTAGCTTAATAGCAGAGATGATTGCTTGGTTTTTCTCCGAACTTTTCTCCGAACCAGAACCATTTTTCTCCGAACCTATGGCACTTTTCTCCGTAGTAATCACCGTAGTTTTCTCCGTAGCGGGTTTATTGTCACATCCAGCATGAATAGGGATATGAATCATCAAGGTCAAGCACCCTGACAATATCGTTGTAGTCGAATGAATCTGTTATAATGGCTGGCATATTCTTATTTCGCTCGCAAGTCGCTCGTGATTTTTCACTTTTACGAGCAACAATTCTCGTTGATTATCAGCGTGTTACAATAATCGCACTCTTAAATTCGCTCGGAAATTCGCTCGTAACCGCTCGTAATTTTCAAGGTTTTCCGGGCGTACCAAAGAGCAATGCGTCTGGGACGAGGAATGGTAAATAAAACACAAAAAAGGCACCCATGCAAATGGATGCCTTTTTCTCTCTTACAGCAAGTAGTACTGATTCACCATCTTTACGTAGGCCGCAAGTGCCGACTGCATGGTGCTGTGTTCCGATTTGAACACTTGCCAATGAGACACCTTTTCGTCCATCGTGTCGAAGATGTACAGAAAAAACTCATAGTAATCGTCATACTCGAATACATCAATAACGCCAGTATAATCGCAATTATACTTTCTGATAGGACGGAAGAACCGCCTCGATTCATTGCACAATCCCATAATTTTTAGTTTAGAGTTGAAACTTCGTTTCGAGCCTGCTACGCCATGGCAAAGCTGATGCAAGCATCGCTATGCTCATTTGGCTTAAACG
>CADAWW010000150.1 GCA_902791675.1 uncultured Bacteroidales bacterium | reverse complement strand
ATGAAGCAGGGTGTGCTTAGTGACAAGCAAATGGATGACGGTCTTACCGAGGCTAAGGCTGCAGCTATTGTAAACAGCGGTGACCAGGCTGCTATCATTGCTAATGGTTTGCAGGACTTCCGTCGTGATACCGTATGGGTTCCACTTCTCGACTCTCTTTATAACTACGAAGGTTTTGTGGCAGATTCTATGCGTTACATACCTTTCTCTGAGGGTGATACTTTCGAGATTGTTGCCTGTCCCAACACTACACGTTCTGGTAGCATTATCCAAGTAATGGAGTGCAACGCTCCAGACAGCTCATTCCTGAAGGGTATGGGTAAGCAGGGTGCTCGCCTTATCTACAACCGTGGAGAAGAGGCAGATGCCAAGGGTGCTTATGCTGGTCTGAAGATTGGTGATGCCGGTAACAACTGGAACAATAATGCCGGTAACTGGGAGTAATTTGCTAAACACATATAGATTATCCATCCGACTTTTCTCGGATGGATTTTCTTTGTCTGTCCTTTACGCTGCCGATAATTCTTTGGTGCAGAAAGAGGATGTGACAGCCGATGGCAACACTCCGCTGTACCAACTGCTTGAGAAAGCACTCCGGCGCCCTCGTCTCACGGAGTACACTTTCCAAAGTGTTGAGCTTCTTGTTCTGTCGCCCAGCACTTGTGTCCCCTTGGAGTACTTCCGTCGTGAGGAGGTTTTTCCCCTTTACAACCTCACCTTTCCCTCTCTGAAGGTTGGGAAAAACGAGGTGCACTACCAGATTCTCCCCTCCTTGGAGGTCGTAGAACTCTTTTCTTTGAATCAACAGGTATTGCAGACTGTTCAGGATGTTTATCCCGATATAGAGATTGTCAGTCTGGAAGGTCGCGCTATTGAGACCATTGCCAATGCCGACCGCAAGAAAAAGGACCGTAGCATACATTTTTATGCTATGGTTGCTCCCAAGAATATGCTTGTCTGCTGTTTTAAGGAGCAAAACCTGCATTTCGCTTCCACTTTTAGTGTTGATAACGATAGCAGAAACAACCTTTGTATCTGAACAATGCCAGTGCTGAATTGTTGCAACAGCTTCAGCGTTTCATTCCCAAGACCACAGTATGCGAGTTATAACAGGTAAATACAAAGGTCGTCATTTCGATGTGCCTCGCAGCTTCAAGGCACGTCCCACAACAGATTTCGCCAAGGAGAATCTGTTTAATGTCCTACAGGGATATATAGATTTTGATGAAGAACCCACAGCACTCGACCTTTTCTCCGGGACGGGCAGCATCACGTTGGAGTTGCTCAGCCGTGGATGCAGTCGTGTGGTATCTGTCGAGGCAGATGCCCTGCATTATAGTTTCATCCGTGGGTTTATAGAAAAGTTACAAGACCTGAACGCTTTCCCTGTTCGGGGCGATGTGTTCCGGTTCCTGAGTAAGTGTCACGAGCAGTTCGACTTTATTTTTGCCGACCCTCCTTATGCACTTCCTCAGTTAGAGCAATTGCCTGATATTGTGCTCTCACGACAATTGTTGCGCGAGGGCGGGCTCTTTGTCCTTGAGCACGGAAAGACACAAGATTTCTCGCAGCATCCACGCATTGTAGATCATCGCGCCTACGGAAGCGTAAATTTCTCTTTCTTTAGGTGAGTCCCTCCCGGCCTCCCCGAGGGGGATTTTTTCTAGAACCTGCCTCCGCCTCCGCCGAAGCCTCCTCCGCCGAAGCCTCCTCCACCGACGACAACACGACCGCCGCCTCCGCCGCCCCAACCGCCACGGCCACCACCGAAGCCATTGTTACGTGCTTCCTTGTTGCCTAACAGGTTCAGACGGTAAATGAAGTGAACCATTACGTAGCTGTTGATAGCATTGGTCCATGTATTGGTACGCATGGTTGCCGAGATGTTACGACTGATGTTGCTGCGCTCTCTCAGAATATCGTACCACTGTACACTGATGGTTGCTGCTCTTCCTTTCAGGAAACTCTGACTGAGCTGAGCATTCCAGATCAGTTCGTTGGTGTTCATGTTGGCGTCCTCATAGCCGCGACGACATTGTTCGCTGATGTTCCAGGTTGGCATTCCGCTGGATAGAGTTCCTGTCGTGTCTGTAAGCACCGCTACCGTTTACACCAACTTCGTAACTTCCTGTAGCACCTATCTCACCACGGACACTCAGTCTGAGCGTCTCACGTAAATTCATTGTCTTCGTGGTTGACTGTTGCAGCAGGTTGTTATCATAGGCATAGCTGAACAGCCCGTTCATATCCACTCCGCCGTCAGGAGCGCTTGTCAGGAACTTACGGGCAGTGTCGTCGATGTTACTGCTGATATATCCTACACTATGACTATAGTCAATATTGGTGTTGGTAGAGAAGTTCCACATCTTTTGCTTGTCAATGGCTGTGTTGAACATCAGCCAGGAGCCAATATTCCAATTGCCGTCAATATTCATAGGACGGGTATAGCGAGCACCTGTCATCTCGTCGTAGATGGTGCTGGAGGCAATGGTTCTTCTGTTGATGTTACCATTCAGATTGACAGACCATCCGCGTTGTGCATCCGTATTGTAGCCATTATAGAAAAGGTTGAAGTTATCTGACCAGGAACTCTTCAGTCCGGCATTACCTGTGCTGATGTTCAGCGGGTCGCTGCTGTCCACTGTTTCTATGAGGTCTGTCATAGACGGTTGAGCCATACGGCCGTTGTAACGCAAACGCAACTGACTGGTATTGCTGATCTTCCAACGTATATCAATACGTGGAGCCCAGTTCTGGGTAGTCCTTACAATAGTGGTATCGATATTGCCTTTCTGATAGTCCATATGGGTATTCTGGGGCTGATAGCTCACACCTGCATTGAAACGCAGTTCCTGGTCATTATCAAACTTAGCCGTGTAGCGGTACATCAGGTTGGCATTGTGGTTCCACTCTTTGTATGTTGCATACTGGCTGTTAACCTTGTCCAAAGTAAGGGTTGTCAGGTCTATGCCGTATTCGTTTAGATTGTGAATGCTTCCGTCTTTCAATTCCACCTGTCCTGTATAAAGGTTGTAGGCTGTTATCGTGGTCAGTTCTCCATGGTCTGTGAGAGCCTTCTGGATATCGTCAGCCAAGGTGCTCTGTGTCATCATGGTACGGTCGCGGTCCTGGAATCGGCGCTGTAGCTGGTAGCTGATTTGCAGATTGCCTCCTGTCAGCAGGGGTTCGCTGTAGCTCACCCTTCCCTGATACCTGTATGTGGTAGATGGGGCAGTGGTGTTCTGGTAAGTGGCTGTCAGAGGCTGACGGGCTGTAGACTGGAAGTATCTTACCATAGAGCGGCTATATGAATTGCTCTCGCTTGTCTGATACTCACCACCTATATTCAGTGTAATGTTACGTCCGGGCTTAAACAGCTGGCGGTTTACCTGCAACTCACCTTCTACGTTGGTATTCTTTGAATCACCAAAGTTGTAGCGTTCATTATGGTTTACCAGGATGTCGGACTTTCCCGTTGCTTGATCTACCAGTTTCTCGTATTCCTCCAGTGGGTCGACCAATCCGGCTTTATACGGACTGCTGTTGAATGTCGCACTTAGGCTGTTTCCGAAATTATCGCTTTTCGAATAGGAGAAGTTGGGACGGAACAGGATATTGGTCATCGAGTCTGGCATCCATTCAAAGCGGAAGTTGGCATTCACATTGTAGTTGTTGTTCTCGTTGTGGTTCTTGTTGTTGCTGAACGTACTTTTTGTGTCAGAGAGGAAAGTCTCGGTGTTCGAGTGCGAATCAGACACGCTGTTACGTTGTGAGTATCGTACATTACCGCCCAGTTTGATGAGACCTGCCGAATAGTCAGGCTTCCCATTCTCCCAGGCAAAGTTTATACCTGCCATCGTGCTGGTGGTGATTCCTCCGCCTCCACCCCAGCCGCCCCATCCGCGTCCGCCGCCAGGGAATCCGGCATCGTTGATATTGTTCCGACTGAAAATAACAGAAAACTGCGAATGGTCCAGAAAACGGTTCACATTCAGCCTTATCGAGTAAAGGTCAGTAGGAATAGAGCTGGTAATAGGATTGTCCTCTTCTTTTCTTTCTGTTGGTGTACCATAGGAAAGGTCAACGTTCGTAACCCATCCCTCTTTCATTCCTTTCTGGACGGTAAGGTCCAGCACGGTCTCTTCCTCTCCGTCGTCAATACCTGTTATGCGGCTGTAGTCACTCTTGCGCTCGTAGGCCTTCAGCTTCTTAATCATCTTGCTGGGCAGGTTCTTCATAGCCATCTTAGTGTCGTTCTGGAAGAACTCCTTGCCCTCTACCATAATCTTGCTGATGCTCTTTCCGTTTATCTTTATGTTTCCTTCATCGTCCACCTCGGCACCAGGTAACTTCTTCACCAGTTCCTCTAACGCAGAGCCTTCGGGCAGTCGGTAGGCATCGGCATTATAGACAAAGGTATCTTCCTTCATCTCTACCTGTGCCAGTCTGGCTACAACCTCGGCTTCCTGCAGCACCTTACTGTTCTCCTGCAGGGTAAAGGTTCCCACATTAATATTCTTGTTGGCCTTCGTCAAGGTCAGGTTCTTATATTGCGCCAGATAACCCACGTATGATATACGCATGATGTAGTTTCCTGCCTTTACCGACGGAAGGGAAAACTTTCCGTCTGCCCCCGACAGGGCGCCGGAAGCTTGTGTGCTATCCTTTTGATGCAGCAGTACAACTGTAGCTCCAGGTAACGCCTCGTTGTTCGAGCCGTCCATAATCAATCCGCTTACTGTTATTTTCTGTGCCACCATCATCAATGGGCAGAAAAACGTTACCATTAAATATAATAAGGTGCGTTTCATTAATGAAAAATCAAAATTTATAAATTCAAATTATGGCTACATTCGCTATTTCGACACATTTGCTACCAAAACAATTTTAAGACAACCTTATGTGCCTATGGTTTAATCAATGTGGTCGCAAAGTTAACACTTTTTTTTACTTTTTTGAAACAATTCTCAATTCTCAATTCTCAATTCTCAATTATATGTATTAATTTTGCCCCAAAATTCCACCATGTATCGATGAAACAAGACGTAGTTATCAGCCAAAACCTGCAAGAAGATTTGCTGCAAGCCATTAATCGTTGCTCCCACGATAAACTTTTTGTCCTTACCGACAACACCACTTTACGACTTTGCTGGCCCGTGATAAAGGATTATCCTTATCTGCAAGAAGCCCGGATGATAACCATCGGTGCTACCGACGAGAACAAGAACCTGCAGACACTCGCTTCCGTTTGGGAAGCCTTGCAGCAGGGAGGCGCCACTCGTCATAGCCTGCTCATCTGCTTGGGAGGCGGAATGGTAACAGACCTTGGAGGCTTTGCTGCCAGCACCTTCAAGCGAGGCATTCAGTACATCAATATCCCCACAACCTTATTAAGTATGGTAGATGCCAGCGTGGGAGGAAAGACGGGCATTAACTTTGGCGGCTTGAAGAACGAGATTGGTGTCTTCAACTGCGCCAGTACCGTTATCTTGTGTGCCGAGTTCCTTCGCACTTTGGACGATTACAACATCCGTTCCGGCTATGCCGAGATGCTCAAGCACGGAATCATCAGCAATACGGAGAATTGGGCAGAGCTTATCACCTTCGACTTGGATAACATCGACTATGCCCGCCTTCAGCAGCTGGTAGCCAAGAGTGTTGCCATCAAGGAACGCATTGTGGAGGAAGACCCGACGGAAAAAGGTATTCGTAAGGCCTTGAACCTCGGTCATACAGCCGGTCATGCCTTAGAGAGCTTAGCCTTGGCCGAGAACCGTACGGTCCTGCACGGTTATGCGGTAGCTTGGGGCTTGGTTTGCGAGTTGTACCTGAGTGCCAAGCGTCTCAACTTCCCCAAGGATAAACTCAGCCAGACCCTTCAGTTCATTAAGGAAACTTACGGGGTGTTTACCTTTAACTGCAAGCAGTACGACCGCCTTTATCAGTTTATGCAGCACGACAAGAAGAACCAGTCAGGCATCATCAACTTCACTCTTATGGCAGATATTGGCGACATCCGCATCAACCAAACCGCTACGCAGGAAGAAATTCAGGATATGCTGGATTTCTATCGCGAAAGCATGGGTTGTTAACAAATCATAAAAATCCGCACCTTAAACATAACATACCATTTCTTTGTGCGTTGTAAGAGCAGATGACACAGATAGAATTTGAACATACGCTGCTTAAGACGCGCACAAAGATGCTGTGTGTTGCCAAAGACTTCTTCCGTAACGATGAGGATGCTGAGGATATAGTGCAGGAGGTATACGAGCGTATGCTCCGCCGGGGCTGGCAAGAGGGCGACGACCTGGAAGCTCTCCTTATCCGAGCCACAAAGAATCTGTGTGTGAGTGTGTGGCGACGCCAAAAGCTCCGAGCCACAGAACCGTTGACCTGTGTGCCTGAACCAGAAGAACAGCATTCTGCCGATGCCTCTCTCATAGAGCGTGAAACGAGCATAAAACTTGAAAGTGCTATCCGGCAATTACCTCCTTCAGAGCAAAGGCTCATCCGACTGAAAAGCAACGAACTGAGCATAGAGGAGATTTCACAGCAGACAGGCATTCCCAAACGTACCGCCAGCGCTATGCTCAGCACAGCAAAAAGGCGATTATTAAACATCTTAAAGACGAAAGCAAATGATTGACAAAGAACTGATACACAAGGCCGCAGAGGATATTGATATCTTTCAGGCCGACCTGACAGAGGAGTACGACCGTCTGATGGAAGCAAGAAAGAAGCCCCGTCGCCGCCTTCGCCTCTGGCCACTTGCCGCAGCCGCTTGTGTGGCAGGCATCATTGTCATCTTCCTTGCTCCGCCGAGGGAGGCAAACGTTGAGCCAGAGAAACAGCCTGTTGTGGCGGAGCAGACAGAAAAACAGGAAGAGACTGTTGTAAAGGAAGAACCTGCTGAGACAAAAACAGAGGTTGAGGCTCCGAAACGTACAAAGAGAGTGGCAAAACGTAAGCGAGTTGTACCCCAAGAGCCTATAGAAGAACCTTTGCTGGCAGAAGCAGAAGCCATCGAAGAAGCTCCTACAGAAGAAGTGTATCACGAAGCCCCTAAGGCAGATGACCCATCCCTTTTGGTTGCAATTGAAGTTCAAGACATTCGTTCGCGAGGGGAACGTTTAGGACGAGAGATAGCACAATTAACGGATAATAAAATAAAATACCAATAACATGAAACGAATATTAGCAATCATTTTCTTGGCAACATTTGCAGTCGTAGCATTCTGCCAGGAAACCAATAAGAAACTCCGCCAATTGGAGAAATACCTGAATGAGCAGGG
>CADAWW010000149.1 GCA_902791675.1 uncultured Bacteroidales bacterium | reverse complement strand
GAATGAGGAAAGGTATAGAACAGCGAGTCTGTCTCCTCAGCAATTGCATTTGTAACAGAGAATATGATTGCCAAAAGCAACGTTAATCGTAGACTTTGATATTTAACCAAATCCTTGATTTCCATGGTATTAGAGAAATTAAAATATTTGCTTTGTTATGATATCCGGAATATAATAATATCGCATGATTACTCGAAGTAGAGGGTAAGGACAATCATTTTGGAATGACCGCCGTCTATACTTCTGGTGAACTTATGCAAGGTATTGTCTATAAGGTCTGAACGGTCTTTTTGGATGATATCTAACAGACCGAAGCAGAACTTCAACTCAGGATTCAGCTTGAAATATGGGAGGTAAATGTCACATCCCATTCCCACCTCGATATAGCAGTCGAAGGGTTTCACTCTTAACGCACCGTGCTTGCGTGCTGTGAGGTCTACTGTGGGACTAAGGCCGGCTATGAGGTAAGGACGGAAATTGTTGTAACGCGGAGCAGCAAACTTTATATCGATGGGAATAGAGAGGTAACAGCTCTTGATATTCTGTGTTGTATCCCGCTTGCTTACTTGTTCGTGAAACATGATGTGCTTCTGGCCAAAGTGTATGGTAGGCGAAACACGAAGGGCAAAGTGATTGTTCAGGCGTAGCTCGCCCAAGACACCAACGGTAAAGCCAGGGTTATAGTTGTCCACATCGGCATACCACTCCTCCCCTTCCGGAGTTACAAAACCATTGTTACGCAACTCCATATCCTGCATATGGAAACCCAAGAGGAAGCCATAGTGCAGTTTACGATAGTCCAAGTAAGGCCTGTTCATCACCTTTCGAGGCTGGGCCATAGCTACAGCTACACACAATAGTGTCAGAACCGAAAAAACGAATATTCTTATACGTGATATCATCATAAAAATAACGTAAAAGGGGGGGGCTTTATTGTATTAATCACTATTTTTGATGATAAAGAAAAAAAAACAACGCGGAAATGATGTGCAAATCACCAAAATTAATTACCTTTGCCATGTGATTAGTTTACGGTATACAGTTTACAGTTTACGGTTTACTGATTGGAAAATGAAAATTAACGTTTAACATTTATAAATTAATTTAAATTATGGCTTACGTAATTGGTGATGATTGTGTTGCTTGCGGCACATGTATCGATGAATGCCCCGTTGGAGCAATCTCTGAGGGCGAGAAGTATTCTATTGATCCCGAGCAGTGCACAGAGTGTGGTACTTGTGCAGATGCTTGCCCAAGTGGTGCTATTTCTCTTTAAGAAAGAAAGGACCCACCCCTTACCCCTCCCTTTAGGGAGGGGATTTTTTATCTCTATACTATATCACAAATAAAAGGAGCGCCTCCAATTCCGGAAGCGCTCCCTTTTATTTTCTTCTAAGATACCCTCACCCTCCCTAAAGGGAGGGCTGGGGTGGGTCCTATTTCAGCACCTTCTTACCGTTGATAATATTTACACCCTTCTGGACCTTATTCAAACGCTGACCAGAGAGGTTGTAAATAGTACCCTCGTTGACGTTAACATTAACTTTCTCAATGCCGTCGATAACCTCCTGTGGATCAGTGTTGCCCAAATATTTCAGACGCCAGTTATCAACTACCAACCAGTCACCAGCTTCCTGACCTTCCTTCATGGCACCGATAGTAAGAATACCGTCACCCTCGGGAACCTTGATAATCAGATGGTTCCACCAGAGACCATTCTGGAAGTATTCTTCAGCTGCGCTCCAGCAAGCGTCGGTGCAATACAAGCTACCATCGCCCTGGCACTGATACTTAATCTCTTCGCCTGTTTCTTCGTCGAAGGTTGTCCAAGTAACATTATCCGTGAATCTACGGCCCATACCTGGAACCATGTTGATTCCATCAGAGAATGAGCAGATAGGAGACTTCTGGATATCTACGGCATCTTCTACAGCGCTGTCGCCAAGGTAAGCAAATACGCTTGCACGCAATGCAGGTTGGATGCCCAATGTTTCTTTCAGCATGTGAGTGGTATAATGACCGTCACGATAGTAGCCCTGAACATCAATCTGATACCAACCGGCAGGCAGGTCATAGATAGTCTGGGTAACCTCTGCATATTCGGTATTCCAGTTCTCCCAAACGAAGTCTACGTAGTTGCCGCCACGGCCCCATACACCGGTACCTCCGCCAACACTTCCGTTAAACCAATCGTCAATCGGCAGACGCTGGTCATAACTTGGGTTGACGATGAGGTGTGAAGCATCGATAGGATTCTCCTGTGTTGCAGTCAGCATCAGTTCGTTCATCTCGTCTCTGGTGATCAGCATCCACTGGTTGCCCTCGTTAGCAGGATCCTTCATGTCTGTATCGACAACGTTCCAAGAGTTGAAGCCAAGACCTATGCCATTCTCGCCACCATCGCGGAGACCCAGATAGTAGAGAGAACCATCCTCACGAACGTTAGTCTTACGTGTTTCGCCAGTCTCCTGGCCTTCTTCGTCCAAGATAGGCTGATCCCAGCTGGCACGTACGATATTGAATACATTCTGCTTACCCTCAACAGGTACAAAATCCCAAGCATCATCAACAGGACAGTCGATAAAGCCGTTATAACCCATAAAGTCAGCTTCTCCGATAGCACCGTTAGGACGGAAAGTCTCGATAAGGAAGCCCTTAGGCAGGTCTTCGCCGGCACGGTTACGTGGAATAAGAGCAAACTCGTTAGAAACGTACTCTGTTGCCAGGTGAGTTCCCCATGCTTCAGCAGCACCCAGGAAGCGCTTAGCCTTTACATTGTATATATAATAGAGAGCATCAGCCTCGGGCTCAGAAACACCTACATACTTCTCGGTATGACGCTCGGCTGCATTCTTCTTACGCTCGATACGCAAAGCATCCATCAAAGGACGCATCTCGTCGGGAGTTGCACAGGTATCAACGTTAGCCTTGGCATTTGCGATAACCTCGTCCATGGTACCTTTGTTCTCCTTCTCGCAGAGAGAGATGGTCTCGAATATATTCTTCACATCTACAGAATAACCAAGAATCTGGTCAATTCTGGGCTCCAGATTCTTAGCGAACTCCTTCACCTCAGCAGCATCCATATTGGTAGCCAACTCAACCTTACCCTCTTCAACAAGAGCAGCCAGTGCCTCTTCCATCTTGCTGGTCAGAGGACCGTGTGGAGCCTCACCCTTGGCGATAACAGCCTTCAGGGCATCTGCACACTCCTGATAGTTAACCTCTTCTACGTTGATACCGCAGTCATAGAAGAAACCGCCCCAGTTCTGCTGGATGTAGGTAGCGATAACGTTCTTACCTACATTCAAGAACTTAGCAGGGATGTGAACCTGTACAGGGTTCTTGCCATTTGTCCAACCGCTGTTCTTCTGCAGCAGATGACCGTTTACGTATGTCTCGTATGTATCATCGTGACAAACATTCAGTGCATAGCTCAAACGAGGATTAATCTTGTCGAGTTCGAAGTCACGGCGTACCCACAGGTTGGTGTTCTCACCTCCAGGCCAAACAGTCTTCATCTCGGCCATGTAACCGTTGCTACCGCAAGGCATCTCCCAAGTATCCCATTGTGAGTCATCGAACTCAGCATCTGCCCAAGCCATTGTCTCAACACGACCCTTTACATCAGGCCACTTCAGTTCTTCGAGAGTAGTCTCGTCGGTCTCCTCGTTGTAGTTAGACTTGGTCATATAGAAGAAGTTGAAGTAGTGAGTACCAATCCACAACTCGTTGCCATCCTCGTCCTTGATAGACATATTGCTAATCTTGATGGTATCGTTTCCTGCACCACCGGCAAAGTCAAAGACAAGTTTCATGTTCTTGACAGCATCCAAGCCCTGTACTTCCTCTTCGAACTCGGTCTCTGTGCCAGCCTCGATGCCTGTGTAGCCGTCGAATGCAGTAGCTTCAACCTCGTCGTTATCGTTGTCGCAGATCTTAACACGAACAGCGGAGTAGTCACCGGTTGAGCTCAAGTTGAACTTAACGGTGTACATCTTACCGTCGGCAAAAGTGATAGGAGTCTTGAAGTGCATCTGTGAGCCCCATGCATCCTGCTCTGAGCTGCCTTCCATTGGAATGCTGTAAACATCACCTTCCTGAGCCTCATACAGTCTCTCCCAGTTGTGGAGAGGATGAGGATCGTTGTTGGTTTTATAGTTGTAACCTCCATAAGAGTTGAAGATGACCTTACCCTGCCAAGGCTTAACATAACCCATTTCAAGGCCACCCTCTACCATTGTGTAGAGACCACAGTCGGCAGAAGCACCGCCCCAGTTCTGGTGAACATGAACGGCAATTACATTCTCCTCACCACCTACACGGATAAGGTCTTTCTGCTCGTCGGTCAGCTTGTAAATCTCATCGTTGTTCCAACCATTCTTGTAATGGCGAATAGTATCGATGGGATCACCGATGTTATTTCCCTCTTCATCCTGTTCATAGATGAATTCGTAATGATCGATTTCGTAACCTGTAACCTCAAAAACGAGCACACCGTTGATGTAGTACTCTGCTGGAGCATCATCGTGTCCGCAAGCCAGGTAAACATCGCCGGAAAGCATGCTGGTAGTAGTAAAGGTACGACGCATGTAGATATCAGCAATCTTACTGTCGGTAGTCCACTGGAAAGATGGCATACCATTCCATGTAGCATCGCTGGAGAAGGGAGCGTTATGGTCTTCCCAATGGAAATAGCCGTCCTCGGTAACACCATACTCATCCTCGGTAAGAGTAGTCGTGTCGTATTCCTTCTCGTACCATGCGTGGCCGTTGGCATCCATAGCCGGTCCATCTTCTAAGACAAGCATGTTGTACATAGGATTCTGATCACCCCAGTCACCATAGCTCCAGTCGGGATTGGCAACGAGAACCTTAGCAGTATAAGGCTCATTGCTCCATCTACAAGACTTCAGAATGGGGATGTTTGCACCCACGGAGGTGATACCCTGGGCGTTTGCAGCCAGTGCCATAAACACAACTGCGAAAGAGAGTAAAATTTTCCTCATAATGTTGTTGTTAATGTTAATATTAAATGTTCATTAGTTTCTATTTGGCATGCAAATATAGGAATTTAATTTTAATAAAACAAAAATCCAACATTACTTTATTTCACAGAAACAGGTAAATGCAACAATTATGTATCAAAATGACGGGAAAAATGAGCATTCTGTATCGCTGAACATCAGGGTTTAACATATACCTTATGGAATTTGCCTGCGGTATCACTAACAATGTTTAACCCCTTC
>CADAWW010000148.1 GCA_902791675.1 uncultured Bacteroidales bacterium | reverse complement strand
TTTTTATCATTCAGACAAACAAATTCAGTCCCAAGTAGTCCCAAAAATGCTATCTAACATACAAAATCCGGCTTTACACTTAAAAAGCTAAAACACAATTAGTTATAAGATATTAATCAGCTTTTAGGAAAAAATCACAAAAAGTTGGGACTACTTGGGAGCAGATTTTTTTGGAGCAAATACAGAAACTGAGTAATTTTGCAACAAAAACTTGAAATAACGCAAAAAATTCTATATTATGAAAATGAAAAAGGAATTACTTCTTTCAATGTTGATGGTAATGATGCCGCTTATGGCAAATGCTTATGACGCTGAGATTGACGGGATATATTACAATTTCTCTGGAGATGAAGCTGAGGTTACTTTTCAGGAATATCATATGTGGACCAAAGAAGATATTGTACATTATATCCCATCTTCGGATTACACAGGTGCCGTGGTTATTCCGACATCCGTGGATTACGACGGCAAAACGTATAGCGTAACGGCTATCGGTGATAGCGCATTCTATATGTGTTATGAGATAACATCCGTCACATTGCCCAAGGGCTTGACCCGCATTGGTGAGTATGCTTTCTGTGACTGCCTCAAACTGTCCGGCATTAGCTTCCCTGAAGGGTTGCTTAGCATTGGTAAAAATGCGTATGAGAGTTGTCAGATGCTAAGGGATATCGTCATCCCTAGGAGTGTGACGAGCATTGGCGATTTTATTTTCTATTGTTGTGCAAATATAAATTCTATCAAGGTAGAGGAAGGAAATACGGTTTACGACTCACGTAGCGATTGCAACGCAATCATCGAAACAGCTGCTAACAGATTGATTAAAGGCTGCGACAATACGGTCATCCCAGAGGACATAACCAGTATCTCTGCCTATGCATTCGAACAATGCCAAAGACTCAACTCCGTTACCATTCCCAATGGGGTGACTACCATTGAGGAAGGTACGTTCTATTTTTGCACTAATCTGAAATCCGTCATCATCCCTGAGGGCGTGACCAGTATCCATAGAGCAGGATTCCTTAGCTGCCACAATATGGAATCCGTAAGCATACCCAGCAGCATGGCGCACATCGGTGAAGGGGCGTTTGCTGGTTGCGACTATCTAAAGGATGTGTATTGCTATGCTGAGCAGGTACCCGAGACCGAAGACCATGTTTTCCTGTATGATCCGGTTTATAAAGCTACCCTTCATGTCCCAGCAGGTTCTGTTGAAAAATACAAAGCAACTGAGCCTTGGAAGGATTTTGGGATTATTGTGGAATTGTCAGACCTCGTCACCTTCACCGAGGGTCAGATGGCGACGATTATCTTGCCTACTATTCCTGATACGAGCAAGGGTAAGTACTACAGACTTGACAGCTGCGAGGATGGGAAGATTATCTTTGAGGAAGAACCGAACCCCAAGGCTCGCATACCTTATATTATAGTGCCAAATCAGGATTTCACCATCGATCTGAGTCTACTTGATCTGACAGGATTAAGCCGAGATACGGTTTCCATTCAGGGCATCAGCTTTATCGGCTCATATACAAGCGAGGAATTAGAAAACAAGCAGGGCTGGTACGTTGATATCATAGACACTACGCCCGATTGTAGCCTTCTCCCCTTGTGGGAACTGGGAAAGGAGACTTTCCTCATCGGTGCCCTACGTGCCTATTTACAAGTAAGCAAGACTTGGGAACAACCCTTGTCTGTGACGTTACTGCCACAAAAGACTAAGACCAGCTTGAATTTGGCAGAAGCAAAGCAGAAATTAGCTTCGCTCTACAAATATGCCAACAAATATGAAGACAAGTTGAAGGGCGATGAGGGTACTGCATACGTTTGTAACACCATCAACCCCGACTCTCTTGCTGACGCTAACATGGAGGAAGACCTTAATGCGTACCTAACGCTTGTCGGACAGGAACAAGACGGAGAATTCTCCATACCCCGCGAACTATATAACCCTGACGTTGAGGTGGAAATAGGTTCTGATGTGTTCTATTACAAATCAAATTCAATATCTTATTATAGGGTTGGCGCAGGCACGAAAACCATAGCCTTTGACAATGATGCTTTTTCCTTTATTACCAACAAGTATGGGCGCGTTAGCGACAATGATTTCTTCTATCTTGAGAATCCTACTCCGTTTTCGCCTCCTCGTGTAGAGATTAAGCTCCTGGGTAACACTCCTAGCGCATCGAACTTGACTGGTATGGAACTGCCTACTCAGGTTATGAGCGGCAAGTATGATATTATGGTGGTTATGGTGCCCTATTGGTATAAAACTATTGCCGAGGACGAAGCCGTAGATGCCAGCTTCTACAATCAGGCCTACGTGGATTCTGTGTCAGCCTGCAACAAGATGTGCTTTACCGGTAGGATTCGTTATAACAATAATGCCACAAACGGGAAGGATGCCACCACCAAAGGGTCCAACATTATATTGTATGACGGAAGCCGAGTGGATACTCTTATGGTGTTTGAGGATTTCGAGTTCCCATATTCTTATAAGGGCCTAAACTATAGTTATCCTACACTGATTCTGGATGGGGCTACAACTGCAGCAAGATCAAAGCAAGGTTTCCTGTACTCGCTGTGCATAGATCGTGTGATAATGAGAAGCAAGGAAAGTGGTGAAGATATAGTAATTGCTCCTGAAGTTGTCGCATCCTACTCTAAGGACCAGATGGCGACCATCATTCTGCCTACAGAACCTGATGCCAGCAAGGGTAGATACTATAGACTCGACAGATGCGAGAAAGGGAAGATTATTTTCGAGGAGGAGCTTTCACCCAAGGCCAGAATACCTTATATTATTGTGCCGAAGGAAGATTTCAGCATCGACTTGAGCACTTTGGATTTGGATGGCCTGCTTCGTGATACCGTATCTGTGAAGGGCGCTTCGTTCATCGGATCGTACAGCCACGAAGAGCTGAGCTGCCAAGACGGCTTCTATATCGACATCATAGACGCCACGCCCGACTGTCAGGCAGACGATTCCAACCAGAGGAAAGCTATCGTAGGAGCCCTACGTGCTTGCCTGATAGTCAACTGGGACGATCCATACAACCCGGGAGGCTCTAAGGGCATAACAGAAAAGAGGGAACTCGTCCTGAAAGACAATCCTAATGGCATTGAAAGCCTCACTCCTAACCCATCTCCCTCGGAGAAGGGAACCATCTACGATCTGAGTGGAAGAAAAATAGATTCTTCACTCTTCACTCTTCATTCTTCACTTAAAAGGGGCCTCTACATCCAGAACGGCAAAAAGATAATCGTTAAATAATCTCTTACTTTCGAAAGAAATAATTTGGAACAAATACAGAAACTGAGTTATTTTGCAACAAAAACTTGAAATAACGCAAAACGTAATATTACGTATGAAAAGAAAAATATTGCTTTTAGTATTGATGTTCTTGCCAATTATGGCAAACGCTTATGACGCAGAGATTGACGGCATCTATTACAATTTCTCAGGAAGCAAAGCAATCGTAACTTACCGCGACAGTCAATACCGCAGCTATTCTGGTTCGGTGACGATTCCCGAAAGTGTTTCTTACAACGGCCAGACATATAGCGTGACAGACATAAACGGTTGGGCCTTCGCCTATTGCTTCGACTTAAACTCAATAACTATTCCGAATAGCGTGACAAGCATCGGTGACTTTGCCTTTCAGTATTGTAGAGTCTTAAAATCGGTGGCTATCCCAGATGGCGTGACAAGCATCGGATATCAAACCTTCGGTTATTGTTCCGCTTTAACCTCAGTGACTATCCCGAACAGCGTAACAAACATCGGCGAGAGGGCTTTCGACGGTTGCAGCAGTTTACAGTCGGCAACTATTCCAAGTGGCGTGACTGAAATCGGTGAGTGGGCATTCTGTGGTTGTGAGAGTTTAACATCGGCAACTATTCCAGATGGCGTGACAGAAATCGGCCTGGGGACATTCGCTGGTTGCACCAGCTTAACATCTTTGACTATCGGGAATGGGGTGACAAGCATCGGTATGTCTGCGTTTGCGGGTTGCAGATTAACGTCTTTGGTTATACCAAATAATGTGACAAGTATTGGCGCCTTTGCTTTTGCTAACTGTAGCGATTTAACCTCAGTAACCTTTCCGAACAGTTTGAAAAGCATCGGCAGCCAAGCTTTCGAAGCGTGCGACAAACTTACCTCTTTAACTATCCCAAACAGCGTAAACTCTATTGCCTATGATGCTTTCTTTGGTTGCAGCGGCCTTACATCTTTCGTTATAGATAATGGTAATACTACGTATGATTCCCGAGACAATTGCAATGCCATTATTGAAACAGGCAGCAATACGCTGATTTGGGGCTGTTCGAGTACCATCATCCCAAACAGTGTTACGTCTATTGGCAACTATGCCTTTCAAGTTTGCGAGGGTCTGGTAAGCGTCAGTATTCCTGAGGGCGTCACCAGTATTGGCGAGGGCGCTTTCATGAGGTGCTCTAATCTAAAAATTGTTTCTATTCCAAGGAGTGTAACATACATTGGAAGTTGCACCTTCGATGGTTGCTTCAACCTAACGGATTTCTATTGTTATGCAGAGAATGTTCCTGAAACAGAATATGACTTATTTGGAGATAGACCGACATCCTTTTTCTATCATGAGCTTCCCCATGAATCCGCAACCCTTCATGTTCCTGCTGGCTCGATTGAAAAATACAAAGCAACTGAACCTTGGAAGGATTTTGGAAATATCGTGGCTTTGGAAAATACCGTTTCCTACACCAAGGACCTGATGGCGACCATCATTCTGCCGACAGAGCCTGATGCCAGCAAGGGTAAGTACTATAGGCTCGACAGATGCGAGAAAGGGAAGATTATATTCGAGGAGGAACTTTCACCCAAGGCCAGAACACCTTATATTATTGTGCCGAAGGAGGATTTCTGCATCGACCTGAGCACATTAGATTTGAATGGTTTGCTTCGTGATACCATATCTGTGAAGGGCGCTTCGTTCATCGGATCGTACAGCCACGAGGAGCTGAGCTGCCAAGACGGTTTCTATATCGACATCATAGACACCACGCCCGACTGTCAGGCAGACGATTCCAACCAGAGAAAAGCCATCGTAGGAGCCCTACGTGCTTGCCTGATAGTCAACTGGGACGACCCATACAACCAGGGAGGCTCTAAGGGCATAACAGAAAAGAGGGAACTCGTCCTGAAAGACAATGGAACAAGCCTCACCCCCAACCCCTCTCCCGTGAGAGAGGGGAGCATCTATGACCTCCAAGGACGCCGCCTCTCT
>CADAWW010000147.1 GCA_902791675.1 uncultured Bacteroidales bacterium | reverse complement strand
AAGAAAAGGTCACAGCAAAAGGCTGTTGGCACACCCTGGACGGACGAAGGTTGGAGGATAAGCCCTCAAATAAAGGTATATACATTTTCAATGGAAGAAAAATAGTTGAAAAATAAAAAGCGAAGAGCGAAGAGCTCTTAGGTTAAAATGTTAAAGGACCCCTTCTGACTCTGCCCATCTTCGCGACGGAGGGGTGTAGGTTGCCGCCGTTTTTTTTACGCAGAAACCCTTCGAGAGAAATCTCGGAGGGTTTTCTGCGTTAATAGGCTACCTTCTCTCCTACGGGTCCGTGGGCGACTGAGGTCTTCAGAGAATGTTGAAAAAAAACCACTCTAAACTAAAGAACTGCTCTAAACTCTCAACTCTAAACTCTCAACTATTTTAGGCATTGCTCCGTGCTGGGTGCATACAAAGGCGCTGACATCAACGGCACATTTGTGTGCCTCCTTTATTGTCTTTCCTAAGAGAATACAGCTGACGAAAGCTGCTGTGAAGGAATCGCCCGCACCAACGGTATCTGCTACTTCTACTTTTGGAGTGCCCAATTGACTTATCTCCCCATCAGGAGTGAAGACGTACGAACCGTTTACACCGCAGGTAAGTATGAGCATCCGTAGGTTATACTTTGTCAGAATGTTGCGGCAGCAGCTCTTAAATTCTATGTTCTTCCAGATTGTATCAAAGTCTTCGTCACTCTCAGCTAACCAACCGAACAGGCGGCTTACAGTTACCAGCTCTTCGTCGTTAATTTTCAGCACGTTGCACAGATTTAACGATTCCTCAATCACCTCTTTTGTGAAGAAGTTCTGCCGCAGGTTGATATCAAATACCTTCAGGGCATCTTCTGGCATATTATCAATAAAACGACGAATGGTATCTCTGCTAACGGAGCTGCGTTGGGCCAATGAACCGAAGCAGACAGCATCGGTGCGAAGTGCCAGTTGTGCTAACTTATCGGAGTAGGGGATATTATCCCATGCCACACCTTTCTTTATATTGTACTGCGGAATTCCCTTTTCGTCGAGAGTCACCTGTACTGTCCCCGTCTCGTACGGCACCTTGGGACATATAACCTGCAGGTTAACGCCTTTGCAGATGTCCAGAATCTCGTCACCCAGTTCATCATCGCCAATAGCGCTCGCAGCCCATGCGTCCAAACCAAACTGGCTGCAATGATAAGCAAAATTCGTTGGTGCGCCGCCAAACTTCCTGCCTTCGGGAAGGCAATCCCATAAAGCCTCTCCTATACCTGTAACTGTTTTCATGTTCATATTATAAGATGATTTCGTAGGCAAAGATACACATTAAATACATTTATACAAACTATGTTGTGATGTTTTGGCCCTTAGTTTGTATGATATTCAGCCAGATGTTAACATCCGAAGTTTTCTTGCTCAGATTTTGACGCTTCCTCGATTTATTGTGCTATCTTTGCAACGTGAACCCTAGTGATGACTCTTAATGCTATGACAAAAAAACTTATTTTTCTACTACTGGCAATACTACTGACGACAAACATGTCATCCTATACCCTAAAGCGTGTTAGTGTACACGATCCCAGTATCGTATGGGACCCGGCAACCCTAATCTATTATATCTTTGGCTCACATCGTGCATCAGCGAGGAGTAAGGATCTGATGAGTTGGAGCACGATAACAGTACCTTGGAAGACCACCACCAGCAACAACGCGCCAAATAGTGCAGCATTCATTACTCCGCAAATAACCAAGGTGAAGAAGGGCGATACCGAATACGAACTCAACTTCAATGCCTTCAACTGGTCAAAAAAGGGCAGTGCCAACTACAGCGTAGATGGTAATATGTGGGCCCCTGATGTCATTTGGAACGAAAAGATGCAGAAATGGTGTATGTACCTGAGCATCAATGGAGAAGCGTGGTTCTCGAGCATAATTCTGCTGACGGCAGACAAGATTACAGGTCCCTATCGCTATCAGGCTCCGGTTGTCATGAGTGGCTTCAAGGGCGGTTCCGATTATAAGGAAACAGACCTGGAGATTGCCATTGGAACCCAGAGTTCGCTGCCCGCACGTTATAATACAGGTAACAGTTGGGGTACCCGATGGCCAAACTGTATCGACCCCTGTGTTTTCTACGATGAAGATGGAAGGCTATGGATGAGCTACGGCTCCTGGAGCGGCGGTATATGGATGTTAGAACTGGATGAATATACAGGACTGCGTGACTACAACGTGAGTTACAGCCAGACAGGCAGTGGTGACGGCATTACCCAGGATCCCTATTTCGGGAAGAAGATAGCCGGCGGTTACTATGTCAGTGGTGAAGCCAGCTATATCGAGTACATCAATGGCTATTACTATCTGTTTGTAACCTATGGCGGCCTTGCTGCAGGCGGAAATCCTGACGACTACAATAACGGCGGCTATCAGATGCGAGTCTTTCGTTCAACAAGCCCCAACGGTCCCTATACTGGTCCCAATGGTAAGAGTGCCGTATTCGAAAGTTATCTGTTGAACTTTGGTGCCAATGCCAACACATATCGTGGTGAGAATATCTTCGGAGCATATACCGACTGGGGGTATCAGGCCAAAGGAAGCGACGGAGAGCGTTCGCAGGGTCACAATAGCATCATCGCCGCTGAGGACGGTCGTACCTATCTGGTGTATCACACACGTTTCCAGGACAGAGGAGAAGGTCATCAGGTGCGTGTGCACCAAGTGTTCCAGAACGAAAAGGGATGGCTTGTAGCTGCTCCTTTCGAATACACAGGCGAGCAAGTGAAGAGTGCCGACATAGCCACAACACAGCAGGTATCTGAAGAAGCAATCTCCGGCTCGTACAGGCTTTTGGTACACAAATATCTCCTTGACCACACAAGGAAAGAAGCTGTATCTCCTGTAGCTATTCAGTTGAATCAGGACGGCACCATCAGTGGCAGCTATACAGGCACATGGAAGGCTACGGAGGGAACATCCTTTGTCACCATCAAACTTGGCAGCACCGTCTATTATGGTGTGATGGTCGAGCAGACGATGGAGCCAACGAACACAAAGGTTAATGCCTTTACCTGTATGGCATCTAGCGGCGTCACTATATGGGGCTACCAGACCGAACAGACCACTGCCATCAGCAATGCTGTTACAACTCAAGAAAAGGTCTCGACAAAAAGCAGTTGGCATAGCCTGGATGGACGAAGGTTGAAGGAGAAACCCTCAAATAAAGGTATATACATCTTCAATGGAAGAAAAACAGTTGAAAAATAAAAATCCAAAAATATCTGAATGAGGTAAAGGCAATATTCTGATGCTTGTTTGTTAAGTTGTCGAATAAAAGTTGTATCTTTGAGCCGTGAAACTAACGAAAGGTAATTAATAAGCCTCCCCTGTAGGTTTAGAATAACGACAGTATGATGAAGGGAATTACTGAAAGCTTTTACAATAACCTGATTGCAGAGGATCGCTACAGGATGATTCTTGACGGTCTGCGGTTGACATTGCTCATCACAATCTGTGCTGCAGCCTTGGGAACGCTCCTGGGAGGCTTGGTGTGCTGGATGCGCATGAACCGCCGACCATGGCTGCAGCAAGTGGCCAAAGGGTACATCAACCTAATGCGCGGTACACCTGTGCTGGTGTTACTCATGCTAATGTACTATGTGATAATGGCACCCTTGGATGCTACTGGCGTCGTGGTGGCCATCGTTACCTTTGCCATGAATACGTCGGCTTACATCAGCGAGATGCTACGCACTGCTATCCAAGGCATTGACCGAGGTCAAACCGAAGCAGGACTGGCTTTGGGCTATACACAACGACAGACTTTCTTCCGCATCGTGCTGCCACAGGTCATAAGGGCTGTTATGCCTGTTTATCAGGGCGAAGTGGTGAGTCTGCTGAAGGGTACGAGCATAGTAGGTTATATTGCTGTGAACGATATGACGAGAGCCTCGGACCTGATTCGTTCTCGCACGTTCGATGCCTTCTTCCCCCTTATAGTGACAGCTATTATCTATTTCTTGATGGCATGGCTTATCGGTCTGCTGCTGACTTCGTTGCTACAACACCAGCGTGTGAAAGCCACTGTCGCGGCTGTTTTGCTGATAACGGCGGGATTGTTGGGCTACGTACCCACTCTCTGTTCCCAGTTTTCAACTGCCAACTCCCAACATTCAACAGTCAACTCGGACATCCCTCCCGTTTTCAAGGCCCTTTCCGGTAAGCGGGTAGGTGTTATTATCGGTAGTATACAAGACATTGCCGTTACCGACTTGGCACCCGATGCCGACATCTTGCGCGTTACCACCGTTACCGATGTGCTAACCGCCCTCCAGAGCGGCAAGGTGGATGTGGGGGGCAGCGAAAGTCTGACACTGATATTCAACAAGGAGATAACGGACCAGGTGGACTCGGTAGGCTCAGGCCTGACTTCGATGCCCATAGGTGCCTGTTTTAGACCAGGCAATACCGAACTGCAGCAGGATTTTAACAACTTTCTGGCAGAAATCCGTCGTGACGGAACCTACCAGAAGATATATGACCGTTGGCAAAAATCCGAAGACCCTTCGGCTATGGCCATACCACAACAACGTGGCACAGGACGTACTATACGCATAGCAACCTTTCCGGCTATGCCTCCATTCAATTTCATCAATTCGGGAAAGCCGTCAGGCCTGGAGATTGATCTCCTGACAGAATGGGCCAACCGTCGCAACTGGCAATTGGAGTTCCTCGTGATGGACTTCTCCGCTCAGATTCCTGCCGTACAGACGGGCAAGGCTGATATGGCTATGGGAGCTATCAGTATCACCGAAGAGAGGCAGAAACAAGTGCTGTTCTCTGATGGCTATATCGATTCGCACATCGTGCTGATTACGCGAAAGGGAGAAGCAGGGATACTGACAAAGCCTCAATCACAACCATCCGGCACAGAAGGAAAAGGAAATCCCTGGCCATGGGTTGTGGCTCTCCTTGTAATAATAGGTGGCAGCGCATGGATGGTCTTCCAACGTAAACGTCGCAAGCCCACACTTCTAACCTCAGACCTTCCATCTCAGACCTCTTCCATCATCTCTATCTCCCACCTGAAGAAGCGTTATGGAACGCTCGATGTGCTGCGTGAGATCAACCTTGATGTGTGCAAGGGTGAGGTTATCTCCATCATCGGTCCGTCGGGAACAGGTAAGAGCACTTTCTTGCGCTGTCTGAATCTGTTGGAACAACCCACCAGCGGCAGCATTCTTATCGACGGGCAGGATATTCTGGCCCTCGGTGCTAATGTACCGCTACTGCGTCGTCGTATGGGTATGGTATTCCAGTCGTTCAACCTGTTCAATGGGATGTCGGTGTTGGACAATATCTGCCTGGCTCCCATGCAG
>CADAWW010000146.1 GCA_902791675.1 uncultured Bacteroidales bacterium | reverse complement strand
GTCGCATCATTTACGATGATACACTCAAAATCAGTAAACGTCTGTCCGATAACAGACTTCAGGCATCGTTCCACATAATTAGATACCTGATAGACTGGGATGATAATTGAGACCTTTACATCTTGTTTTTTCTGACCCATTAACGAATCATTCCTTTCCGTTCTATTTTCCCATGACCTTCTTGGTCTTTCCATCACTCATACGAATAATGTTCAAGCCCTTTTGTAGATGGTCTATTCTGCGGCCTTGCATATCGTAAATAAGAGCTCCAGGCGAATCATTAATTACAGGGATAATGCCAGTTGTCTCTTTAAAGTTTCCTGTTACTATCACATTCTTAGCGGGCATCTTATTGGGTATATCACTCCAACCAGAGAAAGAATAGCCCTCCTTCACGGGAGCTGCCTCAGGAGTGATCGATGCACCATATTCCACATCATAGCTTTTGTAGTCGGCACCATCTACCTTGTAAATCAGTTTGTATTTGTTGACAGTAAAACTTCCTGTTACTGTCACACCTTTGGCAGGCATCGTCTCTGGTATCTCACTCCATCCTGAGAAGGTATAGCCTTCCTTCGTCGGCGCTGCCTCAGGAGTTATTTTTGTGCCGTATTCTATCTCCTGCGTCTTATACTCAACCCCGTCAACCATATATTTGAGCTTGTACTTATTGATGGCAAACGTACCTGTAACAGTTACATCCTTGGCAGGCATCGTCTCTGGTATCTCACTCCATCCTGAGAAGGTATAGCCTTCCTTAGTGGGTATTTCAATCGGTTCTATTGGCATCCCGGCATGGGGTTCATTGATTTTGAATTCTTCTCCATCTACTATATATGTTAGTTTGTATTTTTCTATAGAAAATAACTTCGTGACTTCTTTCCAAGAATCTGCTGTTTTATACTGACTAAGGGCAATGACTGGAACATATACAGTCGTTGCATTATTAAAAGAATTACCATTCATAGTTGGCACATTCTCTGCATAACAATAACATTCTTTCAAGTCACAACTCTCGAATGCATCGTTTTCAATTGATGTCACGCTATTGGGAATTATTATTGAGGACAGACCACTACAACCAGAGAACGCACTTTCTCCAATGCTTGTCACATTGTAAGGGATAGTAATGCTAGTCAAACCTGTACAATCCATGAAAGCTTCCTTACCTATATTGTTGATTCCTGTGAAGCACTGTAATTCGTTAAACGACGTGACGTTTGTATTGCCAGTAAAAATTTCTCCAAGATTCGTCACTGCAATAGCCTCTGCTCCACTTAGCTCACCGTCATGATCGGTGTCCCAATTGGCTACACACACAGCCTTGACCTTGGTGTCAACAAAAGAAATTATGGGTGGGACATCAATAGTGAAGGTAACTGTCTTCGTGCCAGTATAATGACCTTTCCCTGTTATGGTCACTATTGCAGTACCAACATTGATGTTATTGCTGTAGGAAACAGTATAGTGAATACCATTAACCAAGATTATTTCACCGTCTTTTACTGTAATATCAGGTGTTTGGGCAAAGCCATTATAGATAATAGGGGCAGTCGCAACATTAATCGTTATTTCTGGACTACTTAATTCTGTGAAACTAACAGGACTATAAGAACACCTTATACTCATGTCTGCACCAATAGTTAGATATGATTTCTCTTCGTCTGTATATGGAGTCTGATTGGCTGCACCATCATATGAGAAATTCTGATTTCTCTTTTCAACTCCTAAATTGAGAATATTGCCGTGTGTATTCCAACCTTCCATAGGAGAAACAAACTCCACTCCTTTTGACAGGGCATAGTCAAGAACGTCATACAGGCTCTTAATCTTAGTGCCTGGAGCAGGATGCCATTCATCCCAAGTGCTGATATTTAGTCTTGAAGGAGGATGATTAATATAGTCATGCACATTCTCACCTATAATATCCTGAATCTCACTATAATTCAGAGGAATAATCCAATCAGAAGGATAATTTGGGTCTCCATCTGGATATGTGACTCCAGTCATATAATAGTTATTATGATTTGGAGATTCATTGAAATGAGACATGAATACCATCCATGATTTATTGTTAAAAGTAGTGTCAATATAACCCTTCAAGGTGTTTTCATAATTGACATTCCTAACATTGTCATTGCTACTATCTACATCAGCAATTCTGTTAACAGTAGCAGCTATTGGAGGATAATTATATATTCCAGTTGTCCTGACGGACCAATTAGCATACTTCCTGCCAGCAAGAGCTGTATAGATATGACCCGTACCACCGTTATGAACAATTACTTTCTCATTAGGAAGACCAAGTTCATCTGCTCTCTTGACCCATTCACCCCAGCTGTACTCAAAATCAAAGTCTCTATTAAAGTACCACTTCTTTGTAATATAGTCTTGATAGAAGGGCAAAGCATATTTCTTAGTAGGAATCCTCTCTACCCAAGCATTTCTTGAATTAGTATTAAGTTCATACCATCTACCCGTAAGTCTGTCAAGAACTTTACAATTAAAGAAACTGTAAGGTGCATAAAATTCATTATTTTCATTAATGATTTGTTGTGCAAGTTCTGAATCAATACCATCTACATAAAAAGTTCTGTTTGTTGGAGTTGGAATCTGTGCAGTCATACTATGGTTAAAGACATTCCAACCCATATTATCATGTATCCATTTAACGCATCTTCCGTTTTCATTAAGTGTAGTATAGCTATCATCTGCACTCATATAGTGTGTAAATCCTACTCTTTGGCCCTCGCAGGCAAGTCCAGGGCATAGGTTCTTCCCATATTTATTTCCGAGAGAGAGCATCATTGGCAACAATACGGAGAAATATCCTCCTCGATTATATTGAACAGTGCTTCGTCCAGAGCTTGAAGGTATCTGATTGTCTATGACGTCATCATCAATAATCGAGATGCAGGATTTAAGATTTTCCTTATACTCACCTGAGCCATTAACCTCCATTGTACTTCCTGAAAAGAAGTCGCTCAATATGGGCATAATCTTTGGATTATTAGACATCTCTATATTATCAATACCTATGCCGAGAAGCCATGAAACATATGAAAGAAGGCTATCTGATGCATTAATGTTTCCATCGCCATTCATATCATTATAGTCTAGCACGGGTTCTTCTGTCTTGCTTGAGATTGGACTATTCACCTGTGCCTTTACCTCAACTATGCTCATTAAAACAGAAAGCATAATTGTAAGCTTAAATAGTTTCATTACTTTTAATACACCCTGCATGGACACTTCGTTGCGTTTATCTTTTTAAGCCTCTTGCCAATGATTGGCGAGAGGTTTGGAGAGTGGTTCGAAGCCTTCCTTAGGACAAGGAAGGTTGGATGGTTGTAACCCGATATGCAGGGCATGCCCTGCATATCGGGTCTTAGGTTTACCCTAAGATGTTAGCCTTAATTGTCTCTACAATGTACTTAACATCATCGTCCGAGACATAAGGCCCTGCGGGCAAACACATACTTATTTTGAAGATGGCTTCAGAAACGCCATTTGTATAAGCCGGCGCATCCTTATAGCAAGGCTGCTTATGCATCGGTTTCCAAACAGGACGAGCCTCGATGCCTGCCAGATCCAGCGCCACTCGAAGCGCCTCCACATTATCATTCGGTTGACAATCCGTTACTGCTGATGATGCCGCATGGATCACACCTGCCGCTCCACCAACAGCCCCCGTTACGATCGTCTTATAGGCATTTTCCTGCCTTTTAATTCTCAATTCAGGATCAAGGGTAATCGTGCAGAGCCAATAGTTCGAGTCATACTCACCTGTACCGGGCTGGCTGTGTACGGTCACACCCTTGACATCTTTCAACAACTCTTCATAGAGCTTCTGAACGTGTTTGTGATGGGCAATATGATCGTTGACCACCGTCATTTGCCCCCTTTCAATACCTGCACAGATATTCGACATCCTATAGTTAAATCTAATCTTCTCATGCTGATAATACGGATAGCTCTCGCGGTACTGCGTCGCATACATCATAATCTCCCTCCAAGATTCCTCATCGGGGGTAATCAGCGCACCGCCTCCAGAGGTGGTAATCATCTTGTTTCCGTTGAAGCTCAACACGCCGTACTTACCGAACGTACCCAACACCTGACCGTTAAACTTTGATCCGAAGCCCTCAGCAGCATCCTCAATCACAGGAATTTCATACTTATCAGCAATCTCCAAGATGCGATCTATCTGATACGGCATTCCATACAGAGCTACAGGCACAATCGCCCTAGGTTTCTTTCCCGTCTTAACAATACGATCCTTAATAGCCTCCTCCATGAGCTCAGGATCCATATTCCAGGTATCCATCTCCGAATCCACAAACACTGGCGTAGCCCCTAGATACGTAATCGGATGTGACGAAGCACAGAACGTAAAGCTCTGCACGATCACCTCATCCTCTGGTTTTATCCCGCAAGCAATCAGCGCCAGATGCACTGCCGAAGTCCCTGACGCCAGCGCTACCACACGCTTATCTTGACTTACACGCTCGACCTCTGGTCGCTTGCTACCAACGGGACGCAAGAACTCCTCTAAATCTTTCTCGAATCCATTCACGTTTGGTCCGAGCGGTACTACCCAGTTCGTATCAAACGCTTCTTTAATGTACTTTTGCTATACCCCTTCATCCGACATATGCGCCAGACATAGGTAAATTCTTTTTCTTTCTGTCATATTTCGTTATTTGCAATACATTCATTTCAACCAACTATTCAGTCACTTCATGCCCCCCACAAACCACATAAGCATAACCCGTAAACAGATAATTTGAAACGAGTTGTCCCCAAGTGGTGACATAAAAGAATTGACTATATGAGCGACCTTCAGCATACACTGCTTTAAAGTCTACAAATCTTCCTATACAACTTCAACATGATACAATAACAACGCATGCCTATCCACGATCTCGCCAAAATATCTGTTATGACTAGGCGAAGATATTTCGAAGGATTCTTGAGCATTGACAATTCTCGCCAAAAATTCTTGGCCGTTTCACGATACAATTCGTCATGAAAACAATGAATGTACTGCCAGCAGAACTCCTTCGTATAGAATTGCGCCTCCCTATTACTGTCACCAGGCGTCAGGTTTTTCGAAATTTCGTGATAGACCATGCCCCAATGATGCCTCATTATCTTTGCATCGGTATCAGTGGTTATTGAATGAGGTCTCTTGTTGTATAAATATGTAACATCCTTCAGCAAATAAGCATGGCTCAGATGCTTCATCACATAAAACGATCATAGCGTATCCTCCCAGATAATGCCTTCTTTGAAAGATAGACTGTAACGATCCAAGAAATCCTTTCTGATCAATTTATTCCACGCAGACCTGGTCATCCTTTTCCTGTCGAAAAAACTGCTGCGCACAGCCTCAAGACTG
>CADAWW010000145.1 GCA_902791675.1 uncultured Bacteroidales bacterium | reverse complement strand
TGCGCTGGTCAGGCACTCTTCTCTTTGAAAGACCCAACAAAGTTACTTGACCGTTTGGATCAACCGTTTTTCATACCAGAGGCTGACTTTGAGAAAAGTGGACAATATCCGGCAGGTACTGTCTTTATTGAAGGACTGGTTCCGTTTAAAGGTAAGTGGTATTTATATTACGGTTGCGCAGATTCGCATGTCAGTGTTGCCGTATATAATCCAAACCGTAAAGAGACTCTTAGTCACGCAGAACTTATGGATAAGATTAAGGGGGGATGGGCAGGACAGACTATCGGCTGTGCCTATGGCGGACCTACAGAGTTCTGCTATCGCGGTGTGACTATTCCGGAGAGTACACCTATAGATTACCCGGAGCATCATCTTCGGAATTTCTTCGACAGATCTCCCGGGCTCTTTGATGATATCTATATGGACTTGACTTTCTTAGATGTCTTTAACCGTCTGGGACTCGATGCACCCACGGATTCCTTTGCGACAGCTTTCGCCTATGCTCCTTATCCGCTATGGCATGCCAATCAGGCAGGACGGTATAACATTCAACATGGTCTGATGCCCCCTGCATCCGGATTTTGGAAAAATAATCCGCATGCCGACTGTATTGACTATCAGATAGAGGCTGACTATGCAGGTCTTATGTCACCTGGAATGCCTAATGCTGCATCTGCCATAAGTGATCGTATAGGACATATCATGAATTATGGTGATGGTTGGTATGGTGGTGTCTTTGTCGGTGCTATGTATTCCTTGGCATTTGTGGAATCAGATATTGAGACAATTGTTACGAAGGCACTGCGTACGATTCCCAAACGTAGCAAGTTCTATCAGTGTATAAGTCGTGTCGTACAGTGGTATCGTGAAGACCCGACAGATTGGCGGCGTACATGGCAACTTTATAACGACACCTACTCTGAGGATGTCGGTTGCCCGGAACTTATCCTGGCACCTGGCAATATTGATGCCACCATGAATTCAGCCTATGTAGTTATGGGCTTGCTTTTCGGACATGGCGATTTTGGCCGTACTATCGAAATTGCTACACGCTGCGGTCAGGATTCCGACTGCAATCCCTCTACTGCTGGCGGTATACTTGCTACGATTCTCGGATACAGTCATATTCCAGAACAATGGATGCCTAATCTACGTGAGATTGAAAAACGCCCCTTTGCCTATACTACAATGTCATTACAGGACACATACGATGTCTGCTATCGCTTAGCCTTGCAGCAAATAATGCGCTATGGTGGAAGTGTAACTGATGATGGTGTCTGCATCCGTCGGCAAAAACCGCATGCTGTTCGTTTGGAACAGGGATTTGTCGGATTACACCCCGAGATACTGGCCGAAAATATACAGTATTTAGGAACCGATAGTGCTACACAGAACAGGTTCACTTTCAACGGTAAAGGTTTTGTTACATACGGATATGTGGAATGTAATGATCCTAATTATGAAGCCGAATTAGAGGTAAGTGTTGACGGGAAAGTACAATGTGTAATGAACCTTCCCGCAACCTTCCTTCGTAGAACTGCCGACTGCCTGTATTGGAACTACGACTTAGCAATGGGTGATCATACCGTAACTTTCCGCTTGCTCAACCCTGCTCCACAGGTTAATATCAAAGCACTACGTATTATCAGATATTGATTTATATTTAAGAATTCCGACAATAATGAGTATATAGCCTGATAGACAGAGGAGAGGAGCAATAACTATTCTGCGTACGGAGAAAATATCGGGATTGAAAGCCTTCTCTGTACTTCCAGGTCCTGACATCAGAACATAACCAGCTAGTATTAAAATGCAGGCAATCATCAGGATTTTTCTGCTAGTCAGTTTCTTTTTTAATAAGATTTTCATATTGGTATCTGTATTTGTTCATAATTTCTTTTCTGTCAAATTGATCTGCTAAAGAGAATGTTAACAACATTGTTTGCATCCATTCATAACGAGAGTGTAACGAGCCTCCAATCCTACGCCGATTAATAGTCTCAATCCATGTCAGCCATTCAATAGAACGACGTAACAGATTGTTTACAATTTCGTCTGCTTCTTCAGTATGGTTTGTCAGGTAATAACAGCGGGCCATTGAAAGAGCATACTCGGTATAGGGTACATTAACATTCGGTAACTCCTTTTGCCATTTCCGGCAGACTTCTAATGCCCGTTTGACATCTGCTTGCTGAAGAAGAGAGTCGATGAGCACACTCATAATCAGTTGATGAGTATTAGCCAGACGCTTCGTGTCTTCATCCACATAAACACCCTTACGGTTGAGCCCGCCGTATCGGAAACGGTGCATTATGTTTTCATAAAGCCTTTCCACATCAACCTGCTTTCCTGTTGCTGTCGGACTGATTCGATAGGCGAGACCTTCTAAGACCAAGTGGTCACGAAGGAAGGGAAGCACACTGGAGCCAACACTGATGGACAGGTATACAGGACGTTTCCAGTCTGCTTGCATGAGCATCTCCAGCACTATCAGCTCGCTCTTGTACAAACCTTTTTTATCTTTCAGCGAGACAACCATATTGCCAATATTGATACTGTCTATGTTGACGGGTACATACTCCATCTTACCCTCCTGATAATCTTTGTGCTGCCAACTGATGGGTAGGGCAGGGGATTGGTAAGCAGGACGTTTCATCTGGTCTATGTACCAGTCGGTCTGTAAGTATTCCATATTACAAGTTCGTGTATCGGTACGGAATCCCTCCACCTCGTGGTTATACCACAGGGGGAATGTGTCGTTATCGCCGTTAGAGAGAATGATGGGATTGCCCTCATGTTGTGTACTCTCCATATAGTTAGCGCCAAAATCCCGACAAGTATAACGGCCAGATCTGTCGTGATCGTCCCATGTCTGTGAAGCCATTTGGATGGGGATTGCCAGTCCGACAAGTCCGACAACAACAGACAAAACTACTTTGTGTTTTTCACTTTTCACTCTTATCTCTTCCCTTAATGCTGCTACACCCAACCCAATCCAAATGGCAAAGGCATAGAAAGAACCCGCATAGGCATAGTCGCGTTCACGCGGCTGCATAGGCGTCTGGTTCAGGTAAACAACAATGGCTAATCCTGTCATTACAAACAACAACAGCACCATCAGGAACTGACGCTTACCTTCGTTACCCCTGTTGTATTGCCAGAACAAACCAACCAGACCCAGCAAAAGCGGCAAACCATAGAAAACATTACGGCCCTTGTTCTCTTTCAGATCAGACGGAAGTTTAGAGGTATCACAGCCTAACAAGAGATTATCTATCCAAGAGATTCCAGTTATCCAGTTTCCATGTTCCACCTCACCATTCCCCTGGATATTGTTCTGCCTGCCCACAAAGTTCCATAGGAAATAACGCCAGTACATAAAGTTTACCTGATAAGAGAGGAAGAAACGAAGGTTCTCCAACGTTGTAGGCAGGTTCCCTTTTTTCTTAACCCCGCCCATCCATTGCTCGTATGCTTTATCGTGCCGACTGGAATGCATGCGAGGGAACAGCATATTATCCTTATAGATATATTTAATGTTGTGACGGATAACCTCATATTCTTCCCTGGTAGAATCAGCAGAAGGGCGGTAGATGGCTTTCCCCTCTTTCTGTTTCGGCACCAGATAATCACCTTTCTGCTCATAATCAAGTTCGCTGCAATAAGCAGGTCCATAGAGTAGAGGTGTCTCTCCGTACTGTTCACGATTCAGATAACTGCCTAACGAGAAAATATTACCGGGTGCATTCTCACACATCGGTGTGTTGGCATTTGCACGGATGAAGATAACGCCGTAGCTACTGTAGCCAGCCAAGAGCATCAGAACACAGGCTAATGAAAGTTTCGCCAACCTGCGCTTCACCTTATAGTATAAATAAATGAGTCCACACGTTAGTACTGTTATATAACAGATGAGTCCAGTGTTGTACGGGCAGTGCAACACATTGGTAAACAGCAGTTCTGCCCATCCGCCAATCTTTACCACACCGGGTATCAGACCGTATAGGATGATTGCCACAAGCAAGGCACCAGCTACCAGTGTCTTTAGCATACCCAGCCTTGTAATTCGTTTTGTCTTGCGGAAATAAACCACATACGACATGGCAGGCAGGCAAAGCAGACAAAGCAGGTGCACACCAATGGAAAGCCCTGTAATATAAGCAATAAGGATAATCCACCTATCGCTGCCAGGTTCATCAGCCTCGTCCTCCCATTTCAGAATCAGCCAGAACATAAGCGCGGTGAGGAAACTGGAGAAGGCATAGACCTCGGCTTCAACCGCCGAGAACCAGAACGTATCGCTAAACGTATAAGACAAGGCTCCCACAATGCCACAGGCCTCTAGGGTAATCACTTGGGGAATTGATAATGGGTCTGATTCTTCACTCTTTACTCTTAACTCTTCACTTAAGAGACATCTTCTCGCTAAGTGTGTTATCGTAAGGAAAAGGAAGAATATGCATCCTGCGCTTAAGAATGCCGAGAGCAGGTTCACCATCAACGCCACCTGTGACGGATCTTTGGCAAACTGAGCAAACAGATTGGCTACCAGCATAAAGACCGGTGCCCCAGGCGGGTGACCAATCTCTAGTTTGTAGCCGCACGCAATAAATTCGGGACAATCCCATAGGCTAGCCGTGGGCTCAACGGTCAGTCCATAGACAACAGCGGCAATGGCAAACATCAGCCATGCCATCAAAGTGTTAATTTTCTGAAATGTTTTTTGTTGCATCATGCTTTGCGTTTAAAATCACGACGCAAAGCTATGAACAAAGTCTTTTATGTGAAGAAAATACTGTCTGACATTTGTCTGACATTTGTCCGACAAAAACCTATCTATTTGATTCTCAGTCTGTAAGCTTTTCCCCTGTCGGATTCGATTCTCAGGTTAGAATGTCGTTCTATTACTGGTTTCAACCTTCGGATAAGCGTATAGAGCGTGTCATTTGCATCTGGTTTCTTCGGCCATAGAGCATCGCAAATCTCATTTTTGGTCAGTGAATGTGATGACGACAGGAAGAACATCTCCATAAGCTGATGCTGCATAGGAGTCAGGTTAACTGTCTGACCATCTGCGGTATAGAATCGGTCTTCAGCTTCAGAATAGGTAAGACCTCCAAATCCATGCTGTTTTATACATAATAATTGTGTATCAGCTTTATCCCGATTGCGTTTGTACCACATAAACATAGCCCAAATAAATGACAGGGTCCATAATAACACGGCTGGTCTCTAGCTTTACCTCTTAGGTCGGCAATCTTCAGATGACTGTTGAATATATGTATTGTATCCTGACAGATTACATCGCTCTGTTGTTCCTGCATAGTAATGGCTAGAGCACGATCCATATCCTCATTAACCAGCCTGCTCATACAACTGTAACAACCGAAACTGGTCAGACTGGAGGCAATAATAAGTGCGAAAAGCACAAGGGCAGCATATTGTTGATGTCTCATATTATGATTTTATCGTAATAACATCAAATTGTTTTACATTTGTTATCGTCAGTTTCTTTTCGCGTTTGTCAAAACGGAATGGTACACTTACACTTCTTGGTTTCTTAGCGATAGGCAATGAGATAGTATCTGACTGTTCCAAAACATGTAGGTATATAGTATCTCCTTTTCTCGTAGTGACGCCCCAATCATATTCTTCACCCCGAGTTGTGCCGTATATGCTCTCTCCGTGTTGACGCATCCAGACACCAATTTCTTTTAATCTTTCCAAGGCGGCTGCAGGAAGTTCTCCATTAGGTTGGGGGCCGATATTAAGTAAAAGGTTACTCCCCATTGAGGCTGCTCGCTCAAGCAGGGTGATAAGGTCGCGAGAGGATTTGTAGTTCTGGTCAGCTACATGATATCCCCAGTTATCATTGATAGTCTGGCACATCTCCAACGGCAGTTGAGATACAGTCTGATTAGGTGCAAAGCCAGACGTGTTCTGCCCTGGCAGATCACGTTCGAACATCTGAAAATCTTCTCCCGTTATGGGAGCTATGTGGTGATTGTTACCTATTAGGCACCGTGGCTTAAGGCTATGAATATAATCATAGAATTCTTCCATCCGCCAGTTGAAAGGCTGTTGGTCACTGTTATGGTCCCAATACCCATCTAACCAGATACCTTCTATACCTTGATAGTCGCAGAGCAGCTCGTGCACCTGATTCTTCATGAACTGGAAGTAGCTGTCATAGTTGGGCTGAAGCTTTCGACCTGTGTTGTGACCCGTTGAACCCAAAGGGTAATCCTCTCGCATCCAGTCAAGCAGTGAATAATAAAGATGTAAGCGGAGTCCTTCATCCTGACAGGCTTTTGCCAACTCGCCCAGAACATCACGCTTAAAAGGAGTAGCATCTACAATATTGTAGGGGCTTTCTTTTGTTCTCCACATCGAAAAGCCATCGTGATGACGCGAGGTGAAAGTGACATACTTGGCTCCGGCATCCTTAAAAGCACGTACCCATTCTTTGGCGTGAAAACGGATAGGGTAGAAGCACGATGCAGTCTTCTGGTACTCTTCCTGTTTCAGGTTTCCGCTATTAAGATACCATTCTCCTTGAGCAAACTGACTATATATGCCCCAATGCAGGAAAATCCCGAATCGGAAACCCTCGAATTCACTACGGGCTTTCAGATTGTCGTCCGTTGGTTTATATTGACCAAATGCTGAGCCTGAAATAAGTAATGTGACGACAATGCACAATATTTCTCTGCTTACTTTCTTCATTTCTTCTGGATTTGTTTGAAAAAGGAAGCCTTTCATAAGAGAGGCTTCCTTAATAGTATTATGCTCGGAAACCGATTAATACATGTTTACTATAGCTTCGTAAAGCTCCTGCTTGCCGCTTGTCTGCTTGGGCTCGCCAACCTTCTTGCCGTAAGCGTAAGCCTCTTCGAGGGTCATCTTGCCTTCCTCGAACTTCTTGCCTTCTCCCTTATCGAAGCTTGCATAGCGCTCCTTAACCATAGCACAGATAGGAGACTTCTCGATAATATCGGCTGCAGAGAGCAGGGCGTGAGCCATTGCATCCATTGCAGAGATGTGAGCAATGAAGATATCCTCCAAGTCGGTACTGTTACGACGGGTCTTGGCATCGAAATTGGTACCGCCATCCTTGAAACCGCCACCACGGATAATCTGCATCATAGCCTGAGTCAGTTCATAGTGGTCGATGGGGAACTGGTCGGTATCCCAGCCGTTCTGATAGTCGCCACGGTTGGCATCGATGCTACCTAACATACCTGCATCAATAGCACAAGCCAACTCATGCTCGAAGGTGTGACCTGCAAGAGTAGCATGGTTCACCTCGATGTTCACCTTGAAGTCCTTGTCCAGGTTGTGCGCCTTCAGGAAACCGATGACGGTCTCTGTATCGACATCATACTGGTGCTTGCTGGGTTCCATAGGCTTGGGTTCGATAAGGAAGGTGCCCTTGAAGCCTTTGGCGCGAGCATAGTCGCGAGCCATAGTCAGCATGGTTGCCATGTGCTCCTTCTCGCGCTTCATATCGGTATTCAGCAGAGACATGTAGCCTTCGCGACCGCCCCAGAATACATAATTGGTACCACCCAGTTCGATGGTAGCATCGATGGCATTCTTAATCTGAACGATAGCACGAGCCACAACATCGAAGTCGGGATTGGTACTTGCACCGTTCATATAACGCTTGTTACTGAATACGTTAGCGGTACCCCAAAGAAGCTTAATTCCGGTTTCAGCCTGCTTCTGCTTCAGGTAGGCAACTATCTCTTTCAGGTTCTTCTCGTATTCCTCAACGGTATCTGCTTCATCCACAAGGTCAATGTCGTGGAAGCAATAATATTCGATACCCAGCTTCTGCATAATCTCAAAGCCAGCATCGGCTTTGTCCTTGGCAGCCTGAACAAGATCTGTCGCGCCTTTCCAGGGGAAATCCTTGGTGCCGCCTCCGAACTGGTCGCCTCCGGGAGCACAAAGGGTGTGCCACCAAGCCATAGCGAACTTGAACCATTCGCTCATTTTCTT
>CADAWW010000144.1 GCA_902791675.1 uncultured Bacteroidales bacterium | reverse complement strand
GTTGGGTTGAAATCTCACAAGAGATTGATGGTGTGGCTGGGGGCTTTTATCTGGGTGCTTGCACACAAGGAAAAGAACGCAGACATAACATCAGAGACGTAGTCTCAACCTAAGCAGAAGGGTTTTGGCGGTTTTTGTTAATCAACCACTTTTCAACTAAATTGACGATGAACCATTAATAGTCGCAAAAACGGTGTTTAATACGCTTTGGCTGAATCCAATCCTGATATTCAGAAAAAACTGACGGATTAAGCACCCTTATTTGCTAACCACAACTACTTGGTGGTTATCATCCTTACAAAGTAATCCAGGATGGCCTTTGCCTGTTCTGGGGTGATGAAAAGGTAGAAGTGTCTGCCCGAGGCATCCGGGGTGAAATGCGTGTAGCCTTCCTTGGTTACTACAACACGTCCGGATGGGGAGACATTAAAGAACTGCTGTGGATCTATGGCATACAGAACGGCTGTGAGGTCCCAAGTGGGACGGTCCTCTATCTTAGGCAAATAGGCTTTGTACGAATCGACGATGGGATGGTGACGGGTCCAGGTAAAGTCGTTCTCGATGCTTTGCGCGGGATAACGGATCTGAAGTCCCAACTCGAAAGGCGACATATAAATAGGTGTGGGCCACTCGTTGAATACATGCTGACAGGCCGCCACATCGTTCACGACATTATACTCGGCATATTGGGGGTTCTCGATATGTCCGGCCATCGTTACTAGTCGGTTCACCTTCTGTGCTACCAGTTCCCGCCCCGTAAGAGGTGAGTATTCGTCAGCCTGGGTATCCAGCAGCAAAGCCAGATTCGTGCTGAAACCAACAGAGACGACAGTCACCGAAGCATCATCGGCCTTTGCCAGCAACTTACGGTAAAGCTTGACGGCAGGAAGGAGTTCAGTATAGTCCTTTATGCTTCGCTTGTAAAGGGGTTTACCCTTCTCGTCGGTTTTCTCGCAAACAACCTGTGTATAGTTGGTTCCTGCCACCATACTCTGATTGCTTCTGGGACTCAGACCGATAGGAATATGTTTCTGGCCGTACCAGGTATTCAGCAGATCGATGTACTTGGGCGGGAACTCGCCCTCCTTGTTCAGCATGACAGCCATCAGGCGGATGCGACCCTGATGATGGTATTTGTATAGCATATCTATCGCCAGCGCATCGTCGACATCGTTGCCCATGTCTGTCTCGAAGATGATATTCATACGATGTGCCTTTACCTGGACCAGCACACAGAAAACTGCTATCAGTAAAAAGAATGTTCTTCTCATTGTGGTATTATTTATGTTTCGCTTCAGGAACTTCGGTAATATCACCGTTTTGTGTTGCAAAGATAATAAAAAACGAGGTATTACTATCGCTTGAAAGAAAAATTAAATGAATTTATTTTATTCTTCCCCCACTTATTCGTAATCTTGAGACGTTGTCTCTAAAATACTCACGCTCGGGAATAAAAATAATGAATTATTTTGTATTCTTCCCCCACTTATTCGTAATTTTGAGACGTTGTCTCTAAAATACTCACGCTCGGGAATAAAAATAATGAATTATTTTGTATTCCGCTCGCTTATTCGTATTTTTGCAACCATGAATATGGAGAAAAAGAATGAAATATGTCTGCGCGTACAAGCGCTACGTGCATATATGCAAGAAAGAAACTTGCAGGCTTTTATCTTTCCCAGCACAGATCCCCACTGTGGTGAATATATCCCTGACCATTGGATGACACGCCAGTGGATAAGCGGCTTTGACGGCAGTGCCGGAACAGCAGTCGTTACACTAGAGGATGCTGCCCTATGGACGGACAGCCGTTACTTTCTGGCTGCCGCCGACCAGCTGAATGGAACTCCTTTCCGTCTGATGAAGGACAAACTGGAGGAAACGCCTACCATCAGCAGATGGCTGCAAGAGGTGCTGCCCGTAAGAAGCAACATAGGTATGAACGGCTGGGTGAATACGATGGCTGACGTAAGAGGCATGAAGGATGAGTTGGATAAGGCCGGCTTGCAACTGTGCATTGTTGACGATCCTGCTGACGAATTATGGGAGAACCGGCCCGGCATACCCGCTAACCCCATCGAGATTCAACCGCTGGAATATACAGGCGAGACTTGCCAGAGCAAACTGACCCGTCTGCGTGAGGCTTTGCTTCAGGCAGGAGCCGAGGGAACGGTTGTCAGTCAGTTGGACGAGATTGCATGGCTGCTGAACCTGCGCGGAACAGACGTACACTGCAACCCCGTCTTCGTAGCCTATATGCTGTTGGATCAGAGTGAAGCTACGCTCTTTACCAATCCCGAGAAGATTACGCCCGAGGTAGCTGCCTACCTGAAGGAGAATAAGATAAACACCCTTCCCTACGCCGATATCACCGAGGCACTGAAGGTCTACAAGGCAGAGACACTGCTACTGGACCCCAACACCAGCAACTGGAACCTACAGGCTTATTTGCCTGATAGTTGCAAGATTGTGGAACATAAGTCGCTGATTGCGCCTATGAAGGCCATTAAGAACGAGGTTGAAATTCAAGGCTACCGCAATGCGATGCTCCGCGACGGAGTGGCTATGGTGAAATTCCTCTGTTGGCTGAAGAAAACAATGAAGAGCGGCAACTACCCCACAGAAATGGATGTTGACCGCAAGCTGACTTCCCTGAGAGCCGAGCAGCCTCTCTTCCGCGATATCTCTTTCGATACAATCGCTGCCTACGGCCCTCATGGTGCCATCGTTCATTACGAACCCACACCCGAGACGGATATCAGGCTGGAGCCAAAAGGCCTACTGCTCCTGGACAGCGGTGCGCAATATCAGGACGGCACAACGGATATCACGCGAACCATCGCACTGGGTCCGCTTACCGAATCGGAGAAGCGGGATTATACCCTTGTGCTGAAGGGACACATCCGTCTGGCAATGGCTAAGTTCCCCAAGGGGACTTGCGGCACACAGTTAGATGTGCTGGCTCGCTACGCTATGTGGCAGGACGGCATCAATTATCTGCACGGAACGGGTCATGGCGTGGGATCTTACCTGAATGTACACGAAGGCCCGCACCAATTCCGCATGAACTACATGCCGGCTCCTCTGCTGCCAGGAATGACGATAACGGACGAGCCTGGCATCTACAGAGCCGGAGAACATGGCGCACGCACAGAGAACACCATGCTTATAACGGAATACAAGAAAACGGAGTTCGGCGAATTCCTGCAACTGGAGCCGCTGACCCTCTGCCCCATAGATACCACTCCCATCATCTGGGAAATGATGCTGCCCGATGAGATAGCATACCTGAATGCTTATCACAAGCGGGTATATGAGGAACTAGCGCCTTATCTGAATGAAGAAGAAAAGGAGTGGCTGAAAAGCCCCCTCCCCGCTCCCCCTTTGGAGGAGTGCCCCAAAAGAGAGGGAGAAAAAATGTAGAATATTAAATCAAAATATCCCCCAACGATAATCTCCTCACCCAAAGGGGGAGGTTGGAAGGGGGCCTGAATATGGCAACAATAAAAAGACTTGAGGGGATGCCTGCTCCCCGATTCGGCAAGCACTGCTATTTCAGTGAAGGTGCCGTGATAGTGGGCGATGTGGAGATGGGCGACGACTGCACCGTATGGTTCAATGCAGTGATTCGTGGCGATGTCCATTTTGTGAAGATCGGAAACCGCACCAATGTGCAGGACAATTCCTGCATCCATACCCTGAACGGGAAGGCTCCCTGCATCCTGGGCGATGATGTGACCATCGGTCATAGTGTAACCCTGCATGGATGCGAGGTAAAGGACGGTGCCCTGGTGGGAATGGGCGCAACGGTGCTGGATCATGCCATAGTGGGCAAAGGGGCCATTGTAGCTGCTGGTGCCCTGGTGCTGAGCAACACGCAGATTGGTGACGGCGAGCTGTGGGGCGGAGTGCCTGCCAAGTTCATTAAGAAAGTGGATCCCGCTCAGGCGCAAGCGCTGAACAAAACCTACGCTGCACATTACATTGAGTACAGCGACTGGTTCCGCAAAGCAGATTCCGACCCCCAAAATACACAGGTTGTAACAACGAGTGAAGAATACGGCCTCACCCCCAACCCCTCTCCGGGGAGAGGGGAGAAGTGAAAAGTGAAGAATTTTTCAAGTTGAAAATTATTCGCTAAACGGTAAACAGTAAACGGTAAACTATATAAGAATTATGAATTACAAGAGTATTACCCTAACGCTATGCCTTATGGCAAGCTTGGCACTGACAAGTTGTATTAACTACAAGTACGAGAAGAATTATACGCTGTCGTGGAGCAACCCGTTGCCCCTGAAGTTTGGAGACCCCTTCCTGTTGCACGCCAGCGATGGTAAGTATTATATGTACGGAACCTCTTTGGAGGACGGCTTCGAAGCTTACGTCAGCGACAGTCTGAGCAACTGGCAGCCTTGCGGTAAGGTTTATCAGGGAGGCCAAGCCGACCAATGGAACGTAAACTGTTTCTGGGCACCTGAGGTATATGAGCGCGACGGCAAATATTATATGTTCTTCAGCGCCAACTACAAAGAGAACCCCACCAACGAGGGCGAGAACTTCAAGATTGGCGTGGCAGTGAGCGACTCTCCTGCCGGTCCCTTCAAGGATCTCTACGACCGCCCCATTTTTAATCCCGAATATCCCATCATCGACGCCAATGTGTACTTCGATGACGAGACGGGACGTTGCTATCTGTACTTCAGCCGTTGCTGCTACAAGCACAGTGTGGAGAGTGAGATTGCCGACAGCCTGAAAGCAGCAGGTGTCTATGACAACATAGAGGAGAGCTGGGTATATGGTGTGGAGATGAAGCCCGACTTCAGCGGTGTGATTGGTGAACCTCAACTGTTGCTGTGCCCTCCCAAGAAGCTGGATGATGCTCAGGCTGAATGGGAAAGTCGTAGTGCTACGCACAAAGAGGTGAACCGCAGATGGACAGAAGGAAGCTACATCTTCCGCGAGGGAGATACATATTATATAATGTATAGTGCCAACCACTATGGCGGTCAGTACTATGCCGTAGGTTATGCGACCAGCAAGAATCCGCTGGGCCCCTTCGAGAAGGCCAACAACAATCCGGTTCTGCAGAAAGAGGGGAACGTATTGGGAACCGGTCATTGTATGGTAATAACATTACCCAACGATAATCGCTACTGCGTTTATCACGGACGTATGGCAGAGAATCCTGATGAGCGCGTTGTGCTGATAAGTCCCTTAGAGATAGACAAGAATGGCAAACTTACAGTAAATCAGGGAGTAACATCGTTCCACGAACATAAGACCGTGGATATTAACATAGGAAATGAAAAGAAAGATTAACATAAAGACAATGAAAAGAAACTTAGAGACAATTTGCATTCACGGCGGATGGAAGCCGACAAAGGGCGAACCTCAGCAGTTGCCCATCTATCAGAGTACAACATTCAAATACGATAC
>CADAWW010000143.1 GCA_902791675.1 uncultured Bacteroidales bacterium | reverse complement strand
CTTTTAGTAGAAACTTGGAGATACAAAAAGGGACCTGCCCAAGCGGACAGGTCCCTTTCATTATTGTGAGAGTGATGATTACTCCTCTACGGCTGCCTGTGCGGCGGCGAGTCTTGCTATAGGTACTCTGAATGGAGAACAAGAAGCGTAGTTCATGCCTATCTTAGCGCAGAACTTAACTGATGATGGTTCACCTCCGTGCTCACCGCAGATACCTGTACGCATACCTGGACGAACGGCACGACCCTTCTCAACTGCCATTTTAATGAGCTGACCTACGCCGTTCTGGTCGAGAACCTGGAATGGGTCAACCTTCAGAATCTTCTTCTCCAAGTATACGGGCAAGAAGCTGGCAATGTCGTCACGAGAGTAACCGAAAGTCATCTGTGTAAGGTCGTTAGTACCAAATGAGAAGTACTCTGCTTCCTGAGCAATCTTATCAGCGGTGAGAGCAGCACGAGGAATCTCGATCATGGTACCAATCTCGAAGTCGATACGAACACCTTCTTCTGCGAATACCTCTTCGGCAACTGCCTTTATGATTTCCTTCTGCTGCTTGAACTCGTAGAGAATACCAATAAGAGGAACCATGATTTCGGGATGTGGATCGTATCCTTCCTTCTTCAACTGGCAAGCAGCGCCAAGGATGGCACGAGTCTGCATAGCTGTAATCTCGGGGAATGTGATACCCAGACGGCAACCACGATGGCCCAACATGGGGTTATTCTCGGCCAATGAGTTGACGCGCTTACGGATTTCTTCTACAGTTACGCCCATCTCCTTAGCCATAGTCTCCTGACCGGCATTGTCATGGGGTACAAACTCATGCAATGGGGGATCGAGCAGACGGATGTTGACGTGCAGACCGTCCATAGCCTTCAGGATTCCGTAGAAGTCGGCCTTCTGGTAGGGGAGGAGCTTAGCTAAGGCTTTCTCGCGACCTTCAACGGTGTCAGCCAGAATCATTTCGCGCATAGCAATAATCTTCTGTCCGTCGAAGAACATGTGCTCTGTACGTGTAAGACCAATACCCTTGGCTCCGAATGCACGAGCTACCTGAGCATCATGTGGTGTATCAGCATTGGTACGAACCTCCATCTTGGTATATTTGTCGCAGAGATCCATAAGAGCCTTGAAGTCGCCACTCAGCTCAGCGGCCTTAGTAGGAATTTCACCAGCAAATACCTGACCGGTAGTACCATTCAGTGAGATGTAGTCACCTTCTTTATATACAACTCCCTCGATCTCTACGGTCTTAGTCTTGTAATTAACATTGATAGCACCGGCACCGGAAACGCAGCACTTACCCATACCACGAGCCACTACGGCAGCGTGAGATGTCATACCTCCACGAGCTGTTAAGATACCTTCTGCAGCAGACATACCGGCGAGGTCTTCGGGAGAAGTCTCGATACGAACCATGATAACTTTGTGGCCATCGGCATGCCATGCTTCTGCATCGTCTGCATGGAATACAATCTGACCGCAGGCAGCACCAGGAGATGCAGGCAGACCCTGGGTAATTGGCTTTGCCTTCTTCAGGGCATCCTTATCGAATACAGGGTGCAACAACTCGTCCAGCTTTTGAGGCTCGCAACGCAAAATGGCAGTCTTTTCGTCGATCATACCTTCACGGAGCAAATCCATGGCAATCTTTACCATTGCGGTACCGGTACGCTTACCGTTGCGTGTCTGCAAGAACCATAATTTGCCCTCCTGAACGGTGAATTCCATATCTTGCATATCGTGGTAATGCTTCTCCAATTTGTCCTGGAGTGCATCCAGCTCCTTGTACAACTCAGGCATAGCTTCCTCCATAGAAGGATACTTGGCAACGCGCTCTTCCTCGGAGATGCCTGCACGTTCAGCCCAACGCTGAGAACCAATCTTTGTAATCTGCTGAGGTGTGCGGATACCGGCTACTACGTCCTCTCCCTGAGCATTAATCAGGTACTCACCATTAAAGAGGTTTTCGCCGTTACCGGCATCACGAGAGAAGCAAACACCAGTAGCAGATGTGTCGCCCATGTTACCGAATACCATAGCCATAACAGATACTGCAGTTCCCCATTCGTCGGGTATACCTTCCATCTTACGGTAAAGGATAGCACGTTCGTTCATCCAGCTGCGGAATACTGCACAGATGGCTCCCCAAAGCTGTTCCTTAGGATCAGTAGGGAAGTCCTGACCTGTCTGCTCCTTGATGGCCTTTTTAAATAGCTCAACCAACTTCTTCAGTGACTCTACAGAGAGGTCTTTGTCGAGTGTTACGCCTTGCTCTTCCTTAACCTTCTCAATAATAGCCTCGAATGGGTCGATGTCTTCCTTGTTAACTGGCTTCAAACCTAAAACCACGTCACCGTACATCTGAACGAAGCGACGGTAGCTGTCATATACAAAGTGAGGATTGCCAGTCTTCTTAACCATACCCTCTGCTACTTCGTCGTTCAAACCGAGGTTCAGGATAGTATCCATCATACCGGGCATTGAAGCACGAGCACCAGAACGTACAGATACCAGAAGCGGATTGTTCGGATCGCCAAACTTACACTTCATGAGGTTTTCTGTATGTGCTACAGCGGCATTCACATCGTCTTGCAACAACTCGACAATCTTTGCCTGACCAACCTTATAATATTCATTACATGTATCTGTTGTAATGGTGAATCCAGGAGGAACAGGAACACCAATGTGATTCATTTCGGCAAGGTTGGCACCCTTGCCACCCAAAACTTCGCGCATTTGGGCATTACCTTCAGCTTGTCCGTTGCCAAAGGTATAAACACGTTTTTGACTCATAATTTTAATTTCGTTATATAGTTAATTCATTGTTTTTTGCAAATATAGACCAAAATCCTTATTATTCCAAAGAAAATGATGTTTTTTGTTGAATTATTCTCTATTTTTGCAAAATCAAACGCGTATAAAGTATTATGGCAAGAAAAAAGAAGCAGTTACCTGTATATCAAGAAATAGAGATTCAAGATGTTGCTGCAGAGGGCAAGTCGTTGGTCAGAATCAATGATTTAGTTGTATTTGTTCCCTATGTTGTTCCGGGCGATATTGTTGACTTGAAAGTAACCCGAAAAAAAAACCATTATGCTGAAGCTGTTGCCATAAAATTTCATAAATACAGCGACAAAAGAGCAAAACCATTCTGTGAACATTTCGGGGTATGCGGTGGCTGTAAATGGCAATGCCTGCCTTATGATGAACAGATCCGTTACAAACAGAAGCAAGTAATGGATAACCTTACCCGTATAGGTAAAGTGGAATTACCCGAATGTTTGTCTATTCTGGGTAGTAATAAAACACAAGAATACAGGAATAAACTAGATTTCGCCTGTAGCAATAAGCAATGGCTTACAGAAGATCAGTTGCGTGACGGAATACCTTTTGAACCAGGAATAGGTTTTCATATTAGCGGTGCTTTTGATAAGGTATTACCTATACAGAAGTGCTGGTTGATGGACAATCTGAACAACGAAATCAGAAATTGGCTTTATGACTATGCCCGATCACATAATCTTACATTCTATGACTTAAGAGCGCAGCAAGGATTCTTGCGTGGTATTGTCTTAAGGAATTCTCTTTCGGGCGAATGGATGGTTACTGTACAGTTTGGTCCGACTGCCCATGTTGAAGCTAATAAGGAAGCTGCAGAAGAAGAGGTGAGAACAGAAAGCTTGTTTGCTAAAGAAGAGGCTTTACAATTACTTGAATCCATGCATATCCAGTTTTCTCAGATAACAAGTCTGATGTATGTCTATAATCCAAAATGTAATGATACTTTTGGCGATTTAGATGTAAAATGCTATTATGGTACTGACCATATATATGAACTGATGGAGGATTTGCGCTTCAAGGTCGGTCCGAAGAGTTTTTATCAGACCAACACAGAACAGGCCTATATATTATATAAGGTAGCAAGGGATTTTGCTAATCTTTCCGGAAATGAATTAGTTTATGATTTATATACTGGTACTGGTACAATAGCAAACTTCGTCGCTAAACAGGCTAAACAAGTTATTGGCATAGAGTATGTACCAGAGGCCATAGAAGATGCTAAAGTCAATTCGGCCATAAACAATATTGGCAACACACTGTTTTATGCAGGTGATATGAAGGATATTCTAAACCGCGATTTCATTGAGAAACACGGAAAGCCTGATATTATTATTACAGACCCTCCACGTGCAGGCATGCATCAGGATGTAATAGATGCTATCTTGTTTGCCGATCCAAAACGTATTGTATATGTAAGTTGCAATCCTGCGACTCAAGCACGTGACCTTCAGCTGCTTGATGCATCATACTGTGTGACCAGGATTCAGCCTGTTGATATGTTCCCTCATACACAACATGTGGAAAATGTGGTGCTGTTAGAACACAGATAGATTATTTCTCTTTGATAATTCCGTGCTGGTAAGCATAAAGAAGCTCTCTTAACTCCTGTACTTGACGTTGGAGTATAATCCCCTTATCTGTATCTCTGACACGAACTCTTTTGCCGGTCATCACCTCGATTTGCGTACTGCTTTTTATGTCGGTCTCATTCATGATGGCTTCGCGCGTACTGGTAAATGGCTCATGCTGGATTAGAAGGAATCCACGACTGTGATATACAAGAGTATAGCCGGCAATGCCCGTTGTCTTATGGTATGCCTTTGCAAATCCGCCGTCAATAACCATCAAGCGTCCGTCTGCCTTTATGGGATTTTCCCCTTGCGACGCATGTACAGGCACATGTCCGTTTATGATGTGGCGATTGTTTCCCTTAACTTCAAAGGCATCAAGGATACTATCGCAGATTTCCGGTTTTTCCCGTAATTTATAATAATTACCTTTCTCTTCATGGTATAACGAACTGTCCTCCAGGAAGTAGCGCTCGAAAGTAGTCATTCGATTCTTGTCGAAGAGTGGACTGTCCGGTCCGCACCACAGGTACCAGAAATAATCTCTTGCTTTCTGTCTTTCCGCTTTTGGTACATCATTTTGGAAAGCTGTGCGTATATACATTCCAATATGATGTAGTAATTCTCTGCCTTTGTATTTCTTGCCGTTAAGTGCTACTTCCTTGAGACTTCCGTCTTCGTTTAGCGGAATAGAAGCATGGAAGAGCAGATTTCCATTGAAAATGCCGTACATACAACCATGAGAAAGAAGGCAACGGATATGTTTCTGTAGTTTCTCGGATATACGAAAAGAATGATGCAACTTGTTGACAAGTTCTTCTTCCTCAGGCAGTAGCTTATAGGGATTTGATGGGTCAACGGTAGGGAAGAGGGTGTCTTTTAGTGCATACTCTTTTCCGTTTAAGAGATAGACCTTTTTCTTGAAATCGATATTCTCCAATGTTCCTTGATTATGCATGTCCCATTCCGGATACTGAAGTCTCATTTGTGCCTCTAACTTGAACTGGATGATGCTAATGGCTTTGTGCATCTGTGCAATTAGTCTGCAATTCTTCTCGTCTAATGGTTTATCTGTATGAGGAATAAATTCTTTGCATGGATCTTGTGCATAATATTCCATTGCAAAGGTTGCCAGAGGA
>CADAWW010000142.1 GCA_902791675.1 uncultured Bacteroidales bacterium | reverse complement strand
GAGGGATTATTAACAATGAAAGACCTGTTTCAGTTTTAAAAGATGAATAAGAATAACAAGAAAAAGGCCAGTTGGGCCGATTGGGCTCGCGCCATCATTTACTGTGGTTTATACATAGCTTTCCTTTACTGGGTAGATGCCTGGTGGGGACTGATTATCCTTCCCTTCATTTTCGATGCGTACGTAACAAAATTCATTCCCTGGACTTGGTGGAAGAAATCCGATAATCCCGTTGTCCGGACCGTGATGGGATGGGTAGATGCCATTGTATTCGCTTTGGTGGCAGTCTATTTCGTAAACGTATATTTCTTCCAGAACTATGTTATCCCCTCCAGTTCGCTGGAGAAGAGTCTCTTGGTGGGCGACTATCTGCTGGTAAGTAAGATGAGCTACGGCCCCCGTGTGCCGCAGACACCCTTGCACATGCCTCTCTGCCAGCATACTTTACCCTTTGGGTTGGGCAAGAGCTATATCGAGTGGCCCCAGTGGGAGTATAAGCGAGTAAGCCCCAAGCCGGTACAGCTGAACGATATCGTGGTCTTCAACTATCCGGCAGGTGATACTATTTTCACCAATCCTAAGTACCAAACAGAATACTATTCTATATGCTATGGTATAGGCTACCAACTCTGGCAGCAGCAGGCAGAAGTGCCTATCCCTATTCTTGATAGCCTTACAACCTTACAGCAGCGACAGTATTTTCAGGCTGTGTATGATATGGGTAAGGCATACATAAAGACCGCTCCTAACGAATTTGGTCAGATAGCAACCCGTCCTGTTGACCGCCGCGAGAACTATGTAAAGCGTTGCGTGGGCCTTCCCGGACAGACATTACAGATAAAGGATAAGGTGATTTATCTGGACGGTAAGGTGAATCCCGATGCTGAGAATGTGCAGTACAAGTATAATGTGGATCTCAAGAATAACTATCTCCCTGCCGAAATTTGCTACGAACTGGGCTTGAGCATGAGCGACGTAGATGATATGGAAAAGACAGGTATTATGCCTCTGACCAAAGCCGCAAAGGAAGCATTGGAGAAACAGACGGCTTACGTCAATAGCATCACTCCTGTAGAGGAGCGCGAAATAGCTATGCTTTACCCGCAGAACGGATATACAGGATGGACCCAAGACAACTACGGTCCTATCTGGATTCCCAAGAAGGGTGAGAAGATAAAGCTTACGCTGGAGAATCTGCCCATCTACGAACGCCCCATCCGTGTTTACGAGGGTAATACATTGGATGTCACTCCCGAGGGTAAGATTATCATCAATGGAGAGGAGACAACGGAATATACCTTCAAGATGGACTACTACTGGATGCAGGGCGATAACCGCCACTGTTCGGCCGACAGCCGTTTCTGGGGCTTTGTGCCTGAGGACCATATCGTAGGAAAGCCCATCGTTATCTGGTGGAGTACCGATGCTGACCGTCCTTGGCTTAGCGGACACCATGTAAGATGGAGCCGTCTGTTCCGTCTGGTGGATAATATCAAATAGCCTCATCCCTAACCCCTCCCCCGTGAAGGAGGGGGACTAAAGTCTAATGCTCCTTCCTTGTTGTTATCTTGCTCCGGTTTTGATAGACAGCCCGCAAGGTGCCCTTGCTCTTAGTATTCCCGTAGAAAAGCCTGAGCCTCATGCCCTGATGCGCGACATCCGCATCAGCGACCACGGGAACTGGCGGCATCTGCATTGGAACGCCTTGCAGAGCAGCTACCGGCAGACTCCCTTCTTTGAGTACTACGCCGATGACTTTGCTCCCTTCTACGAGAGGAAGTGGGAGTTCCTGGCCGATTTCAACGAGGATTTACTTCGCCTCGTCTGTTCCCTTATAGATATCGACACTCCCATTTCCCGCACTACCGCTTATGCAGGCGAGCAACCCGTGTTTCCACAAGTGGAGAAACCTTATTATCAGGTTTTTGCCCGCAAGCACGGCTTCCTGTCCGACCTCAGCATAGTGGATCTTCTGTTTAATATGGGGCCCGAGTCATTGTTATTGTTATGATGCTGCACCCGCTTCCTCCCCAGTCGGCAAGTATTCCCTCGCCCGAGCGATTTACTTACCCGTTCTGCTATCAGCCTCATCCCTTGTGCGTGATGGCGGCGCAGGAAGTTCGTGAGTATCTGCAGACGCAGCCTCAATGGGCCACGGAGTTGAAGGCTGGCAAGATGTTTGGCGTGTTGGTAGTGGCTAGAAGAAATGATTGCCTCCCTCCTCGGGGGGAGGTTGGAGGGGGGCTGTCTTTTCTTGCCGCTTTCTCAGGAACCTTAGACGGCAAGACCTGCCATCCGTACTTTGTCCCGCCGGTCTTCGATCTGATGGAGCCCGGTTGCTATTTCCAGGAGGAGCAGGAGCGGATAACTGCTATCAACGGACATATTTCTTCTCTTCAGGCAGAAATAAAAGAAAGCCCTTTGCGCCAGCAGATGCAAAAGGAGTTGGATGACTATCGTGCAGAGATACAGAAGCAGAAGGAAGAACGTCACCGGTTGCGTGCCGAACTTTCTGCCGAGGAGCTGACAGCTATAGAGCCGGAGATGATTCGGCAGAGCCAGTTCCAAAAGGCGCAATATAAACGATTGCAGCAGGAATGGAAGCAGAAGATTGAGGCCGATGAGGCTTCGAACAGCAATCTTCAGCAGCAGATAGGGGATTTGCAGCAGGAACGGCACGACCGTAGCGTTGCCCTTCAGCAATGGCTCTTCCGCCAGTTCTCTTTCCTGAACGCTAAGGGCGAGAGCAAGAACCTGACAGAGCTCTTTGCATCCACTCCTCCCAGCGGGGCCGGTGAGTGTTGTGCTCCGCGTTTGCTCCAGGCAGCATACAAGGAAGAGTTGCAACCGCTCTGTATGGCTGAATTTTGGGTTGGCGATTCGCCGCGCGACGAACTCCGACAGGAGGGTCATTTTTATCCCGCCTGTAACAGCAGGTGCAAACCCATCTTGTCCCACATGCTGCAGGGTTTGCGGGTAGAGGAGAATCCGTTGCTATCTCAGCAGCACCAAGCGTTGGAGGTAATCTACCAAGACCCTCAGATAGCCGTCATCGTAAAGCCGCACGGTATGCTGTCGGTACCGGGCAAGTATGATTTGCCTAATGTGCAGCGTATCGTCAGGGAGATGTTCCCGCAGGCAACCGGCCCGATGATTGTTCACCGCTTGGATATGGATACTTGCGGCCTGATGGTGATAGCACTAACCGATGAGATGTATCATAAGCTGCAAGAGGATTTCCGTCACCATAGAGTCAGAAAGACCTATCGGGCTCTCTTGGAGAAGGAAATGCCTGTCGGTCAGCAGGGCGAGATACGTCTGCCGCTTAGACCGGATGTTATGGATCGTCCCCGACAGATGGTAGATTATCAGCACGGCAAGACAGCAATAACATATTATAAGGTATTGGAGAATGTCGGAGGCCATGCTTTGGTAGAACTGCAACCTCAGACGGGCCGCACCCATCAGTTGCGTGTGCATTGTGCGCACCCCGATGGCTTGAACAATCCTATCGTCGGCGACCGCCTGTACGGCACTCCCTCGGACCACCTTTGTCTTCAGGCCTATCAGTTAGTAATCAACGGCCGGGAATTCATGGTGCCGCCCATCGAAATAGCGTGATAGCGATGCGCAGCATCAATTTTGAACATTGAACATTGAATTTTGAATAAAATAAAATGAAGCCTTTACTCGATGTACATACCCATACCGTAGCCAGTGGTCACGCCTACAGCACCATTCAGGAGATGGCGCACGAGGCAGCCAACCGCGGCTTGCAGATTCTGGGTATCACGGAGCACGCGCCCGGCATTCCCGGGACTTGCGACCCTATCTATTTCCGCAACTTGCATATTGTCCCCCGCCAAATGTACGGCGTACGCCTTTTATTGGGGGCAGAGTTGAATATTCTGGACACCAAGGGAACGCTCGACTTGAGCGAATATTACTACCGCAAGATGGACATCCGCATTGCCGGTGTGCATTCGCTCTGCTGGGAGGGCGGTACCAAAGAGGAGAATACGGCAGGTGTGGTAGCTGCCATCCGTAACCCTTGGACGCATATTATCAGTCATCCGGGTGATGGAACGGCAGACCTTCTTTTCGAACCGCTTGTCTTGGCGTCAAAGGAATCCCGAACCCTTTTGGAGATTAACAACAGTAGCCTGAATCCCGTTCGCAACAAAGAAGCCGCTGAAGTGAACAATCTGGAAATCCTGCGTCTGTGTAAGCAGTACGAAGTTCCCGTCATCCTCAGTAGTGATGCACATATCTCCTTCGATATTGCCGACTACCGCTTCATCTGGCCTCTCCTTGCAAAAACCGAGTTCCCAGAGTCCCTCATCCTAAACGATAAGCCCCAGGCGTTCCTGGATTATCTCGGCATTTAGTTAGTTGACAGTAGACAGTAGACAGTTAGACTTTAGCGGATAGCGCATTTTTAGCACTATCCGTTTTTCCTTTTCACTTTTTCCCTGAAAGCAGAGATTAAATGAAAATAATTGCTTATCTTTGCTCCCAGCTTTGGCACTACAACTTTTTCAGGCTAAGAGAAAAATAAAACCATTTTCAATCATGTATAATCCGAGCTGGGAAGTTATCATTTTTCTACTGTTTTATGCATCAGTGGCCATGTTGTCCCTGATAGCCAGCTGTTATCTTTTCTTTCGGCGGTCTAACGCCATTGCCCCTGACGTTACGCCGCCAGTACGTCTGCGCCGGTGGACGGCAATATTCTTTGCCGCCATTACTTTGTGCCACTTGTGGTATCTGCCAATGTATTTCCTCACCTCAAGCGAGGATATGATGCTGGGCAGCACTATTGCCGCATTGCTCGACTGCATGACGGTTATTCCTCTGACGATTATCGTATTGCTCGTTATGCTGCAAGATCGCAGGCGCCCGCTGTGGCCTTCCTACGTGATGGTAGCGCCACTCATTGTTGGATTGTCGTGGTCCGTTACCACCCGTAGTGAAGCCCTTCTGCCAGTGTTGTGTGTCTATTTCCTGCTGATGTGGCTTGGCTTAATTATATATATGGTGCTTGCGATTAGACAATACAGGTGCTGGCTGCGCGACAATTATGCCGACCTTGAGCATAAGGAGATTTGGCAGGGCTTCGTGGTGATGGCCATCTTTTTTCTGGTTTACGCTATCTATTCGCTTGATTCAGGTGAACTGATATACGAATATGCTACGGAAGTCTTCAACATCGAACTTATCTGTTATCTCCTGTGGCGAGTAGAGACGTTAAGCGACCTGAGTATCCCAACCCTGTCGGATAAATCCATTGCTGTTGATGACCTTTCTTTATCCATCCGCAACAAAATCGGGTCATTACTGAAGCAGCATTGCGAAGAACCGCAACTTTATCTTCAACACGACATTTCTATCTCTCAACTCGCCAAAAAGATTGGCATCAACCGTTCCTACCTCAGTAAGCACTTTGCCTTGCAGGGTATCACATACAATGCCTACATCAACGGTCTGCGCATCCAACACTTCATCAATCTCTACCACGAGGCAGTCGTAAATCATCAGCCTGTAACCGCCCAGCAACTGGCCTACGAGAGCGGTTTCCGCAGTTATAGCACATTCAGTGAAGCCTTCAAGCATGTCATGGGAATGACCGCGACGGAGTGGATGCGACTTTCAGAAAAGTAAAAATCGTTTCAGAATAGTAAAAACTTGCTCGTTATTGCCCTTTGATTGTTGTTATTTCAAAGGGCATAAACTATATTTGCACAATCGACGTTTTATCCCGAAACTAATATTGTGTAACAAATAAATATAGTAATCATGAGAAATCTGAAACAGTGGATGCTTGCCGCCATCCTTCTTTGCGGCACAGGTGTATTCATGGCGTGCTCGTCGAACGAAGACAACCCCGCCCCCCAGTCAGACATTAACCTTGCAGAAAAGATTGTCGGTAAATGGATGGTGGCCGAACTGGGTGGCAAACCGTGTCCAACCAACTTAAAGACTGTTGTCACATTCGATTCACCTACGAAAGCACACGGTAGCCTTTCTGATTTCTATAGCAAGTCGTGGAACGACGAGGTGGAAGCCGACGTCAAGATCGACGGAAACAAAATGACCATCACTGCGAAGGAAGATGACCACACCACACATGTGCTGAATGTTACCGTTTCCTCCATTACAGATGAGGATATGGTGCTGAGTTCCGACTGGGCTGTCCTTGTTGATGGCAAAGAGGCTTATCACGAGGTATATGAAGAGGAGCGCTGGGTACGCGTGACAAAAGACTATGAGTCAGCTTTCCTTGGCACATGGGAAGGCAAGGTGACCAGAGATTTGGGTGACCCAACTAACGATGAGGTACACCGTTGGGAATGTATGGCCGCCGGCAACTACGCATTCTACGACTTGGTGGACAACAAGTGGGTAGAAGCTCCCCACTACCTGGCAGGCTACTTCGTCGATGGCACATTGCTCTGCACCCGCTGGCAGGATACAAAAAACAGCGAGGAACTGCGTGAGTGGTGGGAAATTGAAAGCATCAAGGATGATGTGATGAAAGCAACGGCCCTGCGTGTTCGCGAGGACGGTTCGACTTACACAGCTTCATTCCAGATGACGAGAGTACAGCCGGAGACTATCGATTACAGCGATGATGTCAACTGGCTTGCGTTTCCGGAAATCACCAAAGACGTTGATGCTATCTACATCTACTCAACTTCGTACATTGAGTCGAGTTTCGAAGATGGTGCCTCCAATTACGTACCTATCGACAACCCCGAGATGATTCTGCTTGCGCTGGGTGAATATGAGACGAATGCAACCGTATTTGACGAGTCTTGCAACGTGTTTGCACCATACTACCGTCAGGTTGGCATGAAGTATGCTGGAGAAGTTTCAAAGAAATACGGAAGTATTGAGCCAGCACTTGCCGGTTTATCCTATACCGACATCAAAGCCGCGCTCGACTACTACTTCAAGAACTGCAACAACGGCCGCCCGTTCATCATTGCGGGTCACAGTCAGGGATCGGCTATGGTCAAGTATGTATTGAAACACTACTTCAGTGAACACCAGGACTATTACCAACGCATGGTAGCCGCCTATCCCATTGGCTTCTCCATCACGAAAGACGATCTCGAGCAATATCCATACCTGAAGTTCGCGACAGGCGAGACGAGGGCCCCAAGAACATAGAGGAGAACGCCAGGAACGTCGTGGTGCTGCCGGGTGCTATGAGCATCAACCCGCTGAACTGGAAGCTCGACGAAACCTATGCATCCGCCAGCGAGAACAAGGGTTCGCTCGTGCATAACAAAGAAACAGGCGAACGTGAGTTCGTCGACCTCGGCGTCGATGCACAGATAAACCTCGCCCGCGGCGTAATCGTGACTAACACGACAGCTCCCGTCACCGAGGGGGCCGAATTCTTCGGACCAGCCAGCTTCCACGAAAACGACTATTCGTTCTTCTACAAGAACCTCCAGGAAAACGTAGCAAAGCGCATTGCAGCTTATAAGGCGAACAGATAGCAGCAGCATCAATTTACTCCATGTGGTGATAATTTCCACCACATGGAGTTGGCTACCGTGCTATCGGGTGAGAAGGTTGCATAAGCAAACATCATCACCACAATCGTTGACGGTGAAGAAGCACTCAAGGTATAAACTCAAATAAAACATGCTAAGATTTAAAAAGAAAGTCAAAATCGCAGATATTGGCATCACAGCCATCGCAGGCATTTTGTCTGTGTGCGTCATGTACTATGCGGGTTTACAAATTCGGACTGCAAGAGGCAGGGGAAGAGCTGATTCTCAACATGTTCTACGTGGCCTCTTTGACCATGATAGGGTTGTACTTCTTCAACCATTTGAGTCCCAATCAGTTCAACTACAGCTGCTCTATATGTGTGGGGATGACAATTCTGCTGCGCGACATTCTCTTTCCGCCGCCACTGGCCATTTATGCCCTACACGTGACTTGTCTCTTTCTCTCGGTCATGTTGCTCCTCATGCTGACATATTTCTATGCCCGCAAGCAATGGAAGACCTACACCAAGCGCGATCTGTGGATGATCTTTTTAGTGGACGTGGTTATTGCCGCACTTTACAACTACGACATTTATATTGAGCCCGCCGAAGCATACACCGATTATCTGTTGATTGAAATATGGATACGACCTACCATCACTTATGGTCTGGTGGCCTGTTTCGTAACAGAAGTTGAAGAGGAATCGTTGACTGATCACTAAATATAAATAACTAAAGAAAACAACGGTGCAACAAAGGATGTAACCTTCCTGCAGGGCTGCAACAAGGACGAGATGAACTTCTTCTTAGTGGCAATGGGCGTACCCGAGCCATTCATAGAGTGGGCCACCGACCGCGAGGAAAAGAAACTTGCCCCGCTGACAGACAAAGAGAAAGACTTGGCTGAAAGCTACTTCAAGGATGTAAAGGGCGAAACTGGGAACAGCATACACGCCTGCTCAGCCAGCTGATGTTCAACGCACCGTGCATCAGGCTGTCAGAAAACCAAACAA
>CADAWW010000141.1 GCA_902791675.1 uncultured Bacteroidales bacterium | reverse complement strand
AAGGTGGACCGTGCCATGAACCAAATGCCCAAGGATATGGAACGACCCAAGGTGATGAAGGCCAGCGCCATGGATATACCGGCATTCTTCCTTGACCTTACACCCAATGACCCTTCTAAGTTTGCCCAACTGTCCAAGTTTGCCAAAAATGTGGTGGTGAAGCGCATAGAGCAACTGCCTCAGACGGCTATGGTGGATGTAAGCGGAACGGTGGGTACGGAAATTGATTGCATACCCAATTATGAGAAGCTGCAGGCAATGGGCCTGACCGTCTCTGACATAGAGAATGCCATCAAAAGGAACAACATTACGCTGGAAGCGCTGAGCATTGTGGATGGTATATACAGGTACAACATTCATTTTGACTCGCAGCTTCTTACCAAAAAGGATATTGAGAATATCTACATCAACCATCAGGGACGTATGTTCCAACTGAAGGATGTATGCAATGTAGAGGAACATACTGCCCACCGCAATGGACTGGTAAGGCATGACGGCAGGGAGTGTATTACCATGGCTATCATTAAGCAAAATGATGCCAGAATGGAGGAACTACAGCAGAGTATGGATGAGCTGTTAGAGAATCTGAGAAAAGAATATCCTGATATTCAGTTCCAACTGACACGCGACCAGACCCGCCTGTTGAGCTATACCATAGAAAACCTGAAAGGGAACCTGTACATGGGTGCCTTGATGGCTTGTCTGGTGCTGACCATTCTGTGCTTCTACCTGTTAGGCATCAGCATGAACATTATCTCACTCTCCGGTCTGATACTGGGTGTGGGTATGATGGTGGACAATGCCATTATTGTGGTGGATAATATTACACAGAGAAGCCTCACCCCAACCCTCTCCGAGAGAGAGGGAGCACCTTCTAAGGAAGAGTTGCGTGATGTTATAGTGCGTAGCACACGGGAGGTATTTACACCTATGCTGTCTTCTGTACTGACAACGTGCTCTGTCTTTCTGCCGCTTATCTTCCTGAGCGGAACAGCAGGGGCGCTGTTCTATGATCAGGCTATGGGTATCACTACGGCATTGTTTGCCTCTCTGCTGGTAGCAACAGTGGTAGTACCGGTATATTATATGGTACTAAGCCCCTCTCCCCGCTCCCCCAAAGGGGAGGGCCTGAAAGAATCCCCAATCATTCTTGTTTCGCGAATGCTTATGAGAAGGTGTCTTTCATGCTTTCCTCTGCATTATATAGCCCTCCCCTTTGGGGGAGCGGGGAGAGGGGCCTGTTTTTATGAGTCAATTCTCAAGTGGACTTTACGACACATGCGCCTTGTTCTGGGGATGTTTGTTTTTAGCATTCCTTTGATGGCTTTGCTGGTGTTGCATATAGAAAAGGAACGTATGCCCAAAGTGGTGCAGGAGGATGCACTGCTGACCATCGACTGGAACAGCAACATCTCGGCACAGGAGAACGACAGAAGGGTAGCGGGTATTATGGCTGCCATAAAGGATAATGTGGAGACATCGACCTGCATGGTGGGAGCACAGGAGTTTATGCTGGCTCACACCAAGGATATTACTTCTTCTGAAGCTGTCATCTACCTGAAGGCAGAGAACTCTGGGAAACTATCCAAAATAAAAAGGCAGTGTATAGCTTATCTGCATAAGCATTATCCACAGGCTTCAGCAGAGTTTACGGACCCAGGCAACCTGTACAATCTGGTTTTCTCGACGGATGAGGCAGACTTGGAGATTCACCTGCAGAATAGTGAGGGCAGACGTCCCACAACAGACCAATCACGTGCATTCCGTGATACTTTGCTGAAACATTTCCCTCATCTGGAAATCTCTCCTGTTATGACGGAGACCAATATCCGCTATGTGGCTGATATGGAGCAGATGGCTCTATACAAGGTTGGGTATGATGCTCTGTACGCCAGACTAAGGGAACTGGTAAGCAGAGGAACTGTGTTCAGTATAAACGAGGGAGCACAGTCTGTTCCTGTGAAGACAGCCTCACCTCCTTCCCTCGGCTTCACCCCTAACCCCTCTCCCGTGGGCGGGGGGAACTATAGGGGAGAGGAGAGCAATATCCTGGCAGAAACTGTCAAGAATGCTGACGGGACGGACATTCCCATCTCTTATCTGGTGCGCGAGACAAAGGGCGAGGATTACAAGCGACTTCAGGCAGGCAACGGCGGTGAATACTATGCACTATGCCTGAATGCCAAAGACAAGGAGGTGGAAAATGTGATGGCGTTTGTAAATGAGTTTGTACATAAGCCTCAGAGCAAGTACAGTGCCAGCTTTACTGGCGGTTATTTCTCCAGCAGAAAATTGATTGGCGAACTGTCTGTAGTGCTTGCCGTTGCCTTGGCACTGCTCTATTTCATCTTGGCTGCTCAGTTTGAAAGTCTGATACAACCCATAATCATTCTGTTGGAAATGGTGGTGGATGTGTTCTTCGTGATTGTTGGGCTGTGGATATTGGGCGAATCCATCAACCTGATGTCCATGACGGGCTTGGTGGTGATGAGTGGTATTATCATTAACGACTCTATCCTTAAAATAGACACCATCAATCATAGTCCACATTTGAGGGCTGGAACACGACAGGGATTGATACGTGCTATTATGGAGGCAGGACAAAGACGTTTGCGTCCCATTGTTATGACCTCTCTGACAACCATTCTGGCATTGCTTCCCTTCCTGAGTCATAGCAGCATGGGAGCAGCTATCCAGTACCCGTTGTCTCTGACACTGATAATTGGTATGACCGTAGGAACGGCTGTGAGTCTGTTCTTCATTCCCATGCTGTATTATGTGGTTAAAAGGAAGCCCCTCTCCCCATCCCTCCTCCAAATGGGAGGGAGCGCTAACCGCTAACCGCTCAACGATAACCCCTCATATGAGACTCTCGCGTTTTACACTCCTGCTTACGCTGGCCATACTGATGGTTGTGGGCTGTGCGCTTATCCCTAAGGTAGACGTTGCAGACAAACCACGTCCCCAGCAAGGGAAGACGCTTGAGGTATGGTATTCATGGAATGGTGCTTCTGCCAAAGTGATAGAGCAGAATGTGACATCCAGAATAGAGGGCTTGGTGTCTGCTGTTCGCGGTGTGGAGAGTGTGAAGTCTGTATCATACTTTGGTAGTGGCAGGGTAACCATAGAACTGAAGAAGAATGCCGACGTCTCTGCCACCAAGTTCGAGATTGCCTCTCTGCTACGACAGGTGAGGAAACAATTGCCGCAAGGTGTCAGCTACCCTGAACTGTCTGGTGGAGAGGTGGTTAATGAGAACCAGAACCAGCGGAAGGAAACAACACAGGTGCTACTAAGCTACTGTGTAAACTCTAATTTAAGCGATGAACAATTAAAGGAGTACATAGAACGACAAGTTGAGCCTGTCCTGCGACAGATAGAAGAGGTGAAACGCGTAGAGGTTACAGGAGGAAAGAGTAAATACATTGTCATTACATACGATCCGTTCATTCTTTCCAGCTATGGTCTTTCGGCCCATGATATAGAGAATGGTATTAAGTCGTTCCTGGGCAAGAGTGATGTGGTGGGAGAAGTTCAAACCAAAGGGCAGGAAGAAAAGAGAACACTCTATCTGACCACAGAGAAGTTCGGCAAGCCATTGGAAGAAATGCCCATTGGTGTGGTAGGCGAGAAGAATGTCTATTTAGGAGATTTGGCAACATACGAGTACAAAGACCGGTTGCCTAACAGTTATTATAGGGTAAATGGACTAAACACTATATACCTGAATATTCATGTTGATGCAGACGTAAACAAAATCACTTTGTCAAGGACACTCAGAAAGAAAATAGCGGAGATTGAAAAAGGGCTGCGTGGTGGCGTATATCTGACACTGATACATGATGGAGCAGAAGAAAAGGAAACAGAATTGCATAAACTTATCTGGCGCTCTACCTTATCACTCTTTATCCTGTTGCTCTTTGTCTGGCTGGTAAGATGGGACTGGCGCTATCTGCTTATCATGATGATGACCCTTGCTGCCAATCTAGCACTGGCTGTTATTGCCTATTATGTCTTTGACATACGACTGCACATCTATTCTCTGGCTGGCATTACGGTTTCTTTGGGTATGGTCATAGATGCTGCCGTGGTGATGGTGGACCACTACAGCTATTACCATAACCGCAAGGCTTTTATGGCTATATTGGCAGCATTGCTTACAACCATCGGTTCTCTGATTGTGGTGCTATGGTTACCTGATTTCCTACAGAAAGACTTGTACGACTTTGCGTGGATTATCATCATCAACCTTTCTGTCGCCCTTATTGTTAGTTGGTTGTTTGCACCGGCATTGATAGATCAACTTAAATACTATAGTCGTCAACAGGGAAAGGTAAGACATCTGAGGCTTGCCGGTAGATGGAACAGGTTCTACCTTAAATACATACGTTTTACCCAGAAACGTAAGTGGATATACTATATACTGATAGTATTGGCCTTTGGCATCCCCTTCCACTTGCTTCCGTCGAAATGGGGAAACGATGGGGGTTACTATGGATATATGCAAGCAGAGCAGGCATCCAAACCTTGGTATGAACGTGCCTATAACGCTACATTGGGTAGCGATTTCTTCCAACGCGACTGTAAGGAACCTCTCTCCAAATTCATGGGTGGAACTATGCGCTTATTTTCTCAATCAATGTCTGGGAACACCTACAGCAAGCATGAGGAAAAGGAAGTGAAGCTGAACATTCGTGCCCAAATGCCGTTAGGCGGTACCGCTGCCCAACTGAATGAGAAGGTGGTGATACTGGAGAACTTCCTGGTGACCTTCCCAGAGATAGAACGTTTTGAAACACGTGTGAGCAGTTGGGGAGCTAACATAACAGTTGAATTCAAAGAGGAATACAAAAAGAGTTCCTTCCCCTACGTGCTGGAGAATAAAGTAATTGGAAAGGTTATTTCCATAGGAGGTGCCGACTGGAGTACCAGCGGTGTAAGTGAAAGAGGCTTCAGCAACTCGCTGAACCTGCAATACCGCTCCAACAGGATAGAATTGGTTGGGTATAATTATGACCAGTTATATCGCATTGCAGAAGACATGTGTGATGAGATGAGGAAGAACAATCGTGTGGTAGATCTGGCCATTGAAACACCTGGACACGAAAATCAGGAAGATGAGTTGTACATGCGCTATGACAAGGAGAAGATGGCTTTGTATGACTTTGACCTCTCTGCGGCTCACAGAACCTTGCGCGAGATACTTTCGGGTAGAGACATAGACCGCTACAGAGATACACACTTCTCATCAGACATGTATCTGAGGTCTGCATGGCAAGATAAGTTCGACCTATGGCGTTTGGAGAATACGCTCCTTCCCCTCGGAGGTGGCAGGGAGGTGGCTGTTTCCGACTTTATGTCAATAGAAAGGCGCGAGGCGAAGAACTGCATCCCGCGCCAGAATCAGGAATATGTGTTGCACGTGGCATTTAACATCTTGGGTAGCTACACCTACACCAGCAGGTATATAGAACGTATCATCAAGGAGTTCAACCACAGAATACCTGTAGGATACAAATGCCAGAACGCCTCATACGGTTATTATAAAGATGATGGTACACAATATTGGTTGTTGGGATTGATTATTGTCATCATCTTCTTTGTGTGCAGCATTCTGTTTGAGTCCTTAAGATTGCCATTGGCCATCATCTCGCTTATTCCTGTTTCCTTCATCGGTACATTCCTTACCTACTGGCTATCTGGAGTGGAGTTTGGTACAGGCGGTTTTGCCTCTATGGTATTACTGAGTGGACTTACGGTAAATGCTGGCATCTATATAGTATGTGAATACAGGAATCAGTTGACAGCTCATCCTGCGGTATCGCCGCTAAGAACATACGTCAGGGCATACAGCCATAAGATAATTGCTGTATTCCTGACCATTCTCTCCACTGTTTTAGGACTGGTTCCATTCTTTATAGATGGAGCCCAAGAACCTTTCTGGTTCTCTTTTGCCGTAGGTTCAACAGGTGGCCTGCTCTTTTCTATAGTTGCTTTGGTAGCTGTAATGCCAATATTCTTGCGACTGATAGAGAAACGTAATATGCAATAGGCATTTACTGGTAACCATCAAAACTCTAATTGTACAGTTACCCTGCTTCTAGGCTGCTTCTAGGCTGCTTCTACCCTGCTTCTAGGCTGCTTCTAGGCTGCTTCTAGGCTGCTTCTACCCTGCTTCTAGGCTGCTTCTACCCTGCTTCTAGGCTGCTTCTAGGCTGCGGCTGCTTCTACCCTGCTTCTAGGCTTACTCAATGAGTATGGTTAGAGTATGGCTGAATTGAGGCTGCACTATGAGTACTCAGGACTTTATGTATGATGGAAGATGTATGATGTATGATGGCACTTACGGTTCAGGGTTCAGGGTTAAGGGTTCATGGTTAGATATGTCTGATGGCTGATGGAAGATGGCTGATGGCACTTACGGTTAAGGGTTCAGGGTTCAGGGTTAAGTCTTTCCTTCAAGAAACGTTTCAGGAGGAAGGTAAGAAAATAGGGGAATGTGTAAAAGTGCCCGTTCCATCCGATGTTCTTGTATCCAAGTTTGATACCATACTTCACATCTGGATATGATTCCCACTTAATGAGATTGTTCAACGAGGCAGTGGCGTTGTCTTTGGCCTTAACCTCAACAGGCACCAGCGAGTTGGCATCGCGAACGAAGAAGTCCATTTCGAGAGCGGGATTCTCGTGCTTATAGAAATAGAGCTGTTCGTAGCCCGACTTACGCAGCATCTCGCCAACGATATTCTCGTATATCGCACCCTTGTAGGTACCAAAGTTCTTGTTGGCTCGCAGATCCTCCTGTGCCTCCTCGTCGAGCGAAGCGATAAGCAGGCCTGTGTCGTGATAGTAGAGTTTGTAGTAATCGGCATTGTAATTGCCCCTTAAGGGCAACTCTACATTATTCAGGCAATAGCAGACATTGATGACACCCGCCTCCTTCAGCCAGTCAACAGCCCCCACATATTCCCTGTTGCGGGCTCCCTTGGCAATCTTCGTGACCTGATATTTCTTGTTGTCCTTTGCCAGGAAGGTGGAGATATGGTTATAGACGGCCAGAAGTTTCGCCTTGTCTGTTTGCCTTGCATATTTTGTGATGTCCTCCTCGTAGTCTTTCAGCAGTTGGCGTTGCAGTTCCAACGTGCCTCCGAAGTGGCAGTTGTCGATATACATCTTCACAACCTCAGGCATTCCACCAAGACTCATATAGTCACGGAACACGTTCATAATTGTGTCCAACTCCAACTGTGAGAATGGCTTCAGCTCAACCATGTGGTGATACATATCCTCTATCTGTTCCGGCTGGTAGCCCTTAGCCCAGAGGAACTCCTCGAAGTCCATCGAGAACATATCGAAGTCATCCTTAAAACCGACGGCATTGCTCTCGATCTCCTCATAATAAATACCCATCATCGAACCCGAACAGATGACATCATACCGTTTGTCCTGGCAGAATGACTTAAGCGAGGTGGCACAGTCGGGACACTTCTGCAGCTCGTCGAAGAAAATCAGCGTCCTGTTTGGGATGAACCGCCATGAGGGTTCCAACAGTGAGATGTTCTTGATGATGGTCTCCACCTCGTAGCCATCGTTAAAGATAGCTCTGAACTTCTTCTGCAGCACAAAGTTAATCTCGATGACCGACTCATAGTTGGCCTCACCGAATGCACGGATAGACTCCGTCTTGCCAATTTGACGGGCGCCCTTCACTATCAGCGGTTTCCTTTTGGGGTTATTTATCCAATCCAAAAGGTACTTGTCTATCTTTCTTTTAAGCAGTTTCATACCTTAAAAATCACATTTTCGGCTGCAAATATAAACAATAAATCACATTTTCGGTATAAAAATCAGAGGCAAAATCACATTTTTGGATAAAACTCTCACTTTTGATAGTACATACCGAAGTTAAATTTCGTCAATAAAACAGCGGAATTTAATATTTCGTTAACTTTCCGCTTATTTTCTCCCCAAAAAAGTATTATCTTTGTCCTTCGGAAAACTTTTATAACCATGCGAACTGTATTGTTTTTCTTTAGTATTCTGCTGTTTTCTGTTTCCGCTTGGGCACAGGAAGTGGTGGTGCAGGGTCGTGTGGTAGATGCGGAGACGGGAGAAGCTTTGCCTTATGTTGCCATTTATGCTGGTCCAGGTCGTGGTGTTATGACAAATGTGGAGGGAGAATAT
>CADAWW010000140.1 GCA_902791675.1 uncultured Bacteroidales bacterium | reverse complement strand
AGCCAGGATGGCAAAACGTGGAGCGAAGCCGTTAGTGAAGGTGAATTTGAAAACAATGCCAAGGAGAAGAAAGTGCTCTTTACGAAGCCGCTTAAAGCCCGTTACCTCAGGTTTACTGCCCTTAGCAGCCAGAACGGTGCGGACTTTGCCAGCGGAGCAGAGTTCTCGGTGCTAATTGAGAATTAGTTTACCGTTTACCGTTTACTGTTTACTGTTTTAATCGGTTAGCGGTTAGCGGTTAGCGAATTGAGCTTAGTAGCTTAATAGCTTAATTGTTTAATCGGTTAGCGGTTAGCGAACTTCAGCCATCAGCCTTCATACATCAGCCTTCAGCCATCAGCCTTTGGTTTTCGTTTTCGTTTTCGTTTTCGTCCTTCAGCCATCTTACATCTTCCTTAGTTATCGGACTTTCTTGTAACCGAACTTATAAGCCAAACCAAGCTGAGCAGTTAACTGCCAGTCGGTATGGTTTGATAGCTTGCTGTTATAGCGGTCGCCAAGGTTATTGCCGTTGATTTCCAGATTGACGCAGATGTCCTTGGTGATATTGTAATCAATCATCAGACCTATCCTGATATTGTGGCTAAAACTGGTGCTGTTGTATGCATAGGGTAATACATCCTTGTGAGCATAGGCATCGTCATTATCCCATGCCATATTCAGACCAAAGCCGTTGATGAAATAGACATTCACGGGGGAATAGGCTCTTCTGCAGATGAGGTTCATCAAGTTGATTATCATATCAAGGTTGATGGTGGTATATTTGTATTTATATCTGAAGTTGAGCCCGTTCTCGTCATACCCTCCCTTGTTCCAGAGCCCGTTAACGTGTAAACGGGCCCCCATGATGGGTGTAAAAAATGCACCAAGGCAGAAGCTGGCAGACGGGGTGATAAGCTGGGCATTGCTGTAACCTTTCGAGAACGTAGTCTGTATGCCTCCCTGAATACCGGCAAACATATAGGGAGCCGTTTGACGATGAGGTGATTCTTTTGCCGTGTTCTCTGCTCTTGTTGATGAACAAAAACCAAGCAAAAGTACAATAATTGCAATACGTTTAAATCTCTTCTTTTGCCTCATAGCGTTGCAAAGTTATCTTATTTTGGTCAAATAAACCGCCCAAGACCCTTTTTTTATTCTTTTAACCAACTTATTCTGCATAATTTGTGGATTGAGTCCGTAAAATTCGACAAAATTTATTATCTTTGTCCCCTAAAGTAAGCATTTAACAACGTCAGTAGATGTCAGATATCATCATTAGTAGCGTTAAGACCCGTAAGGAGTTGAGGCAGTTTGCCAGATTCGGGTATGAGTTGTATAAGGACAACCCATTCGCTGTGCCTGATTTGTTGGAGGATACATTGGATACTTTCAACCCCAAGAAGAATCCCGCCTTTCGTTTTTGCGAGGCTGAACTGTTTATAGCCCGCAGGAACGGAAAGATTGTTGGTCGTATTGCAGCGATTATCAACCGTCGGGCCAATGAGACATGGAATACCAAACATGTGCGTTTTGGTTGGATAGACTTTATAGACAATATAGAAGTAACTCGCCTTCTGATGCAGACAGTGGAGGAGTGGGGTAGGCAGCGTGGTATGACACGAATTGTCGGACCTCTAGGTTTCACAGACCTTGATCCGGAGGGGATGCTGACAGATGGTTTCGACCAACTGGGAACTGTCTTCTCAATCTATAACTATCCTTACTATCCCCAATACATGGAGCAGTTAGGCTACAGAAAAGAACAGGGTTGGGTAGAACGTAAGGTAATGGTGCCGATTAACGGACACGAGGCTAACATGCAGAAGTATTTCAAGATTGCTCAAATGGTACAGGAACGTTATGGGTTCAGGATTCGTAGGTTCAAGAGTAAGAAGGAGATTCTGAAAGATGGCTATATAGAGAAGATTTTCGGTGTGGTAAACCGCGCTTATGCCAAGTTGTACGAATACAGTGAGCTTGACGAACAGCAGATGAAAACTTTTGCCGACAGATTCCTTCCTTTCCTGGATAAGCGTTACCTTTCAGTAGTGGAAAACGCGGATGGGGAGGTGATAGGCATGGGTGTCTGTATTACCAGTCTCAGCAGGGCCGTTCAGAAAGCCAAGTCGAAATTGTTTCCCTTTGGCTGGTATCATGTAGCTAAGGCGCTATGGTTTAACAAGCATCCCAGGATATTGGATATGTTGTTGGTGGGTGTTCTGCCACAATATCACGATAAGGGTGCAAATGCCCTGATTTTTGCCAATATTATCCCGGAAGCTACAAAAGACGGTTATGAATGGGCTGAGACACATCCCCAGTTAGAGGAGAATCTTGCCAGTCAGACCCAATGGAAAAACTTGGATTGTGTTATTCATAAACGCAGAGCAGCATTTGGAAAAGATTTGTAAGAGCCCCCTCCCCGCTCACCCGGGGAGTGATTAAAGTTTAGAGTTTAGAGTTTAGAGGCAGTATTTTAGATTAAAGTTCAGAGTTTAGAGTTTAGAGGCAGTAATTTAGTTTAGAGTCCTTGTGATGTTAAAAGATTAAAACATTAAAACGATAAAAAGTTCAATGGTCTAACGGTAAACGGTAAACCGTAAACTAATTTTCAATTTTCAACTTTCAATTTTCAATTTAAAGAGTGGAAGACATATTACAAGATAGTATAAAGGAAAAAGTGAATTACGACGAAGGTAATATCCGCCACCTTTCAGATATGGAGCACATTCGCACGCGTCCGGGTATGTATATCGGACGTCTTAGCGACGGTTCTCAGGCAGAAGATGGTATATATGTACTGCTGAAGGAAGTCATCGACAACAGTATTGATGAGTTCAAAATGGGTGCGGGAAAACGTATCGAAGTGGATATCGAGGATAATCTGCGCGTCAGGGTTCGTGATTATGGCCGCGGTATTCCTTTGGGAAAACTGATAGAAGCCGTATCTATGCTTAATACAGGCGGTAAGTACGACAGTAAGGCTTTCCAGAAGAGTGTTGGTCTGAACGGTGTTGGTTTGAAGGCTGTAAACGCTCTGAGCGTAAGATTCGAGGTGCAGAGTTTCCGCGACGGACAGGTACGCAAGGCTGTATTCTGTAAAGGTATTCTGGAGAGCGATACTACAGAAGCTACACAGGATGAGAACGGAACATCGGTATTCTTTGAACCGGATGCTTCGCTCTTCAAGCATTATGCCTTCCGAGGTGAGTTCGTGGAGACAATGCTCCGCAATTACACCTACCTGAATACCGGACTGACCATTATGTTCAACGGACGTCGCATCCTCTCGCGCAACGGACTCAGCGACCTGCTTGCCGACCGAATGGACTACGAACCGCTGTATCCTATAGTACACCTTCGCGGTGAAGATATAGAGATTGCCTTTACTCATACCAAGCAGAATGGCGAGGAGTATTACTCCTTTGTAAATGGTCAGAATACCACATTGGGAGGAACGCATCAGGCGGCTTTCAAGAAATATATAGCTGAAGTTATCAAGGACTATAGCGGCAAGAACTATGAGTATACCGACATCCGTAACGGAATGGTGGCAGCCATAAGCATCAACATACAGGAGCCTCTCTTCGAGAGCCAGACAAAGGTAAAGTTGGGTAGTACCACAACCGAGCCTGAAGGCGGCATCTCGATCGATAAGTTCATTGGTGATTTCGTGAAGGAACAGGTGGACAACTATCTGCATAAGAATACCGATGTGGCTGATGTCATCCTTCAGAAGGTGGCTGAGAGCGAGAAGCTCCGAAAGGAAATGGCCGGTGTAGCCAAGAAAGCACGTGAGATGTCTAAGAAGGCCAGTCTGCACAACCGCAAACTTCGTGACTGTCGTGTGCACCTTACTGACTCCAAGGGTGAGTTGCAGGAAGAGAGCAGTATCTTCATCACAGAGGGTGATTCTGCCAGCGGAAGCATTACCAAGAGTAGGGACGTGAACACTCAGGCTGTGTTCTCCTTGCGAGGAAAACCCCTTAACTGTTATAAACTGACCAAAAAGGTGGTTTATGAGAACGAGGAATTCAACTTGCTTCAGGCAGCCCTCAATATCGAAGACGGACTGGATGGATTGCGTTACAATAAGGTTATTGTGGCAACCGATGCTGATGATGACGGTATGCACATCCGACTGCTGATGCTTACTTTCTTCCTGAAGTTTTTCCCGGAACTGGTGAAGAAAGGACATGTGTTCATCTTGCAGACTCCTCTCTTCCGTGTGCGTGGCCGTAAGACAAAGATCGGAAAGGCCAAGTTGAATGCCATAGAGGCAGAACTGGAGGCGCGGAACAATGCTGAGGATACCTCGGCGTACAGTGATGGCAGACGTCCCCGTCACCTCAGTCTCTCGAAGGATTTTGTGACACAATATTGTTATACCGAAGAGGAGCGCCTTCAGGCTATCGATGATCTGGGGCCGGAGCCGGAGATAACACGTTTCAAAGGTCTGGGTGAGATTAGTCCCGAGGAGTTCCGTAACTTCATTGGTCCGGATATCCGTCTGGACCAGGTTACACTGCATAAGTCTGACCAGGTGGCTGAACTTCTGGATTTCTATATGGGTGACAACACTATGGAACGTCAGAACTTTATTATTGACAATCTGGTGATTGAGGAAGATTTGCCAGAAGATGAGAGCCCCCTCCCCTGACCTGCCTCCCCCGGGGAGGAGGGGAAAAATTAAAGCTATATGACAACGGAAACCAATCGGTTTAAATGGGCTTCTCCTGACAGATATGGACTGTTGAGAGAGTTTGCTAAAGAGAATAGAAAACACCAGACGTTAGCAGAATCTTTCCTGTGGGAGCGATTAAGACGGAACCAATTGGGAGTTGAATTCAGACGACAATATGTTATCGGCGACTTTATAGCTGATTTTGTTTGTTTAGATGAGGGACTGATAATTGAAGTTGATGGTGCATACCATGCAGAGCGTGATCAACATGACGATGACATGGTGCGAACTGCAAACTTGGAGCAAATAGGATTTAAGATAATCCGTTTCAGGAATGAAGAGGTACTTATGAATGTTGAAAAAGTTTTGGAGAGTATAAATAATGAGCTCAAAAAACTACAATGATATTGATAAAAACTCCCTCCTCCTCGGGGGAGGGATGGGGAGGGGGCTTCTTTTCCCAGGTTCTTTCGACCCATTCACCAAAGGGCATGCCGACCTGGTGGAACGAGGTTTGCAACTCTTTGACAGTATCGTGATAGCGGTGGGCTACAACGAGAACAAAGAGGGGTGGATACCTGTGGAAGAAAGAGTGAGAGCCCTGAAAGCTTTATATGCCAATGAACCCAGGGTGACGGTGGAAAGCTACACCGGCCTTACCATAGACTTTGCCAAGCAATGCGGCGCCGTGGCAATCCTTCGCGGTATTCGCTCGGTAAAAGACTACGAGTACGAGATGCAACTGGCTGATATGAACAAACAACTGTCGGGAATAGAAACCTTGTTGCTTTTTGCCAACCCGCAGTATAGCTCGGTCAGCAGTAGTATGGTGCGAGAACTGGCTCATTTCGGCAGGGATATTCAGGCTTTCCTGCCTATAGGGTTACATTATTCAAGTAAGAAATAAGAAAGACATTAGATAAAAAGATGAAAAGAATGGTTTTGGGCGTAATGGCGTTCTGC
>CADAWW010000139.1 GCA_902791675.1 uncultured Bacteroidales bacterium | reverse complement strand
GCACGAGGAATAATAAGCGTGGTATCCTCGAAAGGAACTTCTATCACGTCGTGGAACCATTCCGACTGGAAGATCCGACCTTCCCACTGGGTTACACAAACACATTTGGGCCCCGGGCCATTGTGTTTGTACGTTTCCTCGAACTGCCGGAAAGCCTGCAAGTATTTACGGGGATTACGACTGCGCCATTTGCTGAGCACCTGAACACCCAAACGATGCACATCTGCCTTACAGAGTGCCTGTAGCATATCCTTACAGGAATAGCGGCTGACGGCATTAAGATACTTATCGAAGTAATAATGACTGCGATACTGACGTGCAGTAATCACCTCGTCAAGTAATCACCTCGTCAGCCTCATCGAACTCATCCAAGGGAAAGATATCTATGCTTACGCCAAACAGGAAAGGCAGATGCCGGAACTCCCAGATGGTACTGCGGCTGTCGGCAATCTTGGCGAAAGGCATGTAATACTGAGAGTTGAGGGACCCACCCTGGCCCTCCCTTATAGGGAGGGAATATGAAGATTGAGAGGTGAGGGACCCACCCTGGCCCTCCCTTGTAGGGAGGGAATATGAAGATTGAGAGGTGAGGGACCCACCCTGGCCCTCCCTTGTAGGGCCAATGCAGGAGCTCGTATCCGGTGCCTTGAAACTCAGGGGCTAACTGCAGCAATTGCTCATAGTCCTTACGAGGCATGTAGAGGTCGATGTCATCGTCCCAAGGAATGAAGCCCTTATGACGGATAGCACCCAAGACGGTTCCGCCACAGCCTATATAACGAAGATTATGCTGCTGGAAGAATTCCTTGGCGAATTGGAACACTTCCAGCAAGCGAGTCTTTAAGGGGTCTGATTGTGTAGCCATCTTTAGTGGAGAAGATTAAGGAACTGCTCTGCGCACCACAGCTGCCACTTCTGGTTGCCCGTAAGGGAATCCATCGGGATGTCTGTACGGAATTCCGGTCGCTTGGGACCTTCCCAGTTACGGAAGACGGCATCGACGGGACGAGGCATAGGAATCTTGAAGGGAATCTCCAAATCGGGGTATTTGATGGCATACAGCCCGCGTACCAGATATTTGGGTTCTCCGTTCCTCACACGGTTCATATCCAAGGGATCGGCCATCACCAGCTTAGCGTAAGGATCGTAGTAAGGCATCCAGGCAGCACCGAATGCGTTCAGGTAGGAACTGCTGCTCTCGATGGCAAATACCTCGTCCATAAACTTCATGAAGTCGATATGTTCAGCATCGATACGATACTTCTCGAACAACTCGTCCTGAGGAACAGGATTCTTCAGCACCAACGTAGGCTCCAGGAAAGTGTAGCGCTTTACAAATCCGTCGAAGGTCCATTCCGGTGAGATCAGCTTATCCATACCGCCAAAGATAAGGTCGGCACTCTCGCCCACAATCATGAGCTGAACGCCATCCTGCCTGGCCATTTCCGCAGCCTTATATATCTGGGGCTCGATGGAATGAACAGGAGCAAACTTATATCGCATCACAATGGGAGTGTACTTCTGGTAATCCTCCATTGTGATATCTATCAGGTGATGATGCAACTGCAGCTTCTGGCAATATTTCCTGGCACGTTGCACATCGGCATCAAACTCTCCGGATACAGAATTAAATGTATAGGCATGACTGCCCGGCTTCAGATAGGCAGCAAGGTTGGCGCTGTCCATACCGCCTGAGAGCAGGATTCCGATGTTGTCGTACTTGGCATACAACTCATCAAACTGCTTCTGAATCTCCCTGTCGATATCCTCGGATGTCTTGACAGGAATACGATCCTTATCTTCCACAGGAAGGATATTCTTATGCTGAAAACCTTCTGCAAAATCAACTCCATCCTTCCATATATAGCGGAATGCCATATACGAACTTAAACAAAACGCTTTATTTACCATATTCTTATTGATTTAAATGTTCTTCTGCTGCCACTTCTTTTCCGTCAGCCGCCCATCCGCGTGCTGCTTTCAAGGCTTCTGTTATCTTGGTTGAGGATATACCCTTTGTATAGGGGAAATACACAATCTTTATTCCTTCGCGGGCAAATTCTTCCTCGTACTTCTTCCACTTCTCTGTTCCATACCAGTCATCGCCGACAAACAGTACGCTGGCACCCAACTTCTTGCAGGCAGAAAGCTTATCCATATCGTACTGGGGAACAACGGCATCCACATACTTGATACTCCTTACTATCTCGGCACGGTCGGAGAAAGGAATCATGGCATGCTTCCCCTTGTACAATACTAACTCATCGACTGTCACGCCGACTATCAACTTATCACAGAGTGCCTTTGCATTCTTCAGCAAAGTGAGATGTCCGATGTGGAACAAATCAAATACTCCAGCTGTATAACCTATTACCATAACTTATTTAGTTTAATTCATAATTCGTAATTCAGTTTAGAGTTTAGTGTTTAGAGTTTAGAGTCAGTGGTAAGTTTAGTGTTTAACCAATTTATTACTTCATACTTGCAACTATGACCTGCGGTCGAGACTGCTTCCGCTCGGGATAGCCTGAAAGCGACTTTCGTCTCTCCTCTCACTCAATCGCAGCCTTCAACTTTTCCAACTGCCTCTCAACTCTCAACTCTCAACTCTCGACTCCCATCTTCCACTTAACCAGGGAATGCGTTCTATGAACGGTACCATCCAACTGCACAGACAAAAGACAGCAGGAATAAGGATGAACACCTCTTCCGGCCTGTTCCATATGCTACGCCCGAAGCTCAAATGCATAAACTTATAGAAGTAAAGCATGGGGTAATGCGAGATAAAATAGACCATACTGTGCTCGCCTATATAGCAGATGACAGGAATCCGGGGAAGATTCAGACTGGACAGGATGCCCACCAGACCGCATGTCACCAATACCATATTTAATAATGTTACGACGAAATTGCCCTTAAAATCATTTACGGACATCGTATATTCTCCGTGCCACAAGATATTTAATACGACAAAAGCCGCAACCATTGCTACAGAAAGCCATAGGATTAGCTGACGGGAATAATGGTTCATCGCATGCTTCCATAGCATTCCCAGATAGAAAAAGAATATACCCATGAACACATTATTGACACTCATCCACAACGGATTCCCGTTCAGGAAAAGAATATATGCTGTCAGTGGAAACAGGACAGTTATCCAGTGCAGACCTTTAACCTTCTCGATAAAGTGAACCGCCAGATAAGTTACAAAAAACGAGAACAGGAACCATGTCGGACGGTTGCCATAGAAACTGCTGGTGTCCCATATATGCGACCAATACAATGGTTCGATCGGCTTATGGTATCTGTCAAGCAAGGCAGGAAGGAAGGCAAAGTATATAGCCAGTCCTATAATGCCTGCCGACAGATAGGGAACGAAAAGCCGTTTGGTGCGATCGATAAGATAGTCCTTCGTGGGAAGGTTATTCACCCCCTTGTTGAAATATCCGGCCTTGAAGAAGAAGAACGACATGAAGTAGAACGTCCATTCCATGACATGCGTCCACCACTGCACCTCTCCCATCCCGCAGAAGTCCATGACGTGAAGGCTGATCATACGAATGATACATAGTCCGCACAGGAAGTCGAATGTATGGTTCCTATTCTTCATTTACCGTCTTATTAACTGTCTTAGGCCATCTGCCACTCAGCCACGGCACCTTCTCGATATAAGGAACCAGCCAAGTGCAGATACTGATTATCAGAATAAAAACCAGGATACAATCATCCCAATGCTTATTCATCCCCCTGCCGGCTACGCCATGTACCATAGCGTAATACAGCAGAATAGGATAATGGAGTACAAAATAGACCATACTATGCTCTCCGATATACGCTACAAAAGGTACACGGAAGGCAGGCAGCATCAACAGGATGCCCGATATTCCGCACAATGCACAGGTAATATTCACCACAGCCCCCCAAGGACGATGTACCCAGTGGTTCAGGCTCATGTCATACTCGCCGTGCCAGTAATGGTTCCCGAACAGGAAGACGAGGAGCAAAACCAAAGATACGAACATGAAAGTATGCCTGGGGACTTTATGAAGTAACCAATGCCAACATTTCCCTAAATAGAAGAAGTAAACACCCATAAAGACATTACCCAGACTCATAGGTACCTGAATCTTATTATCTGCCAATACCCAACTTGCGAGCGGAAAGAAGATGGCCAGATATGCCAGATAAGGTACCTTCTGCATGAAATGCACCATCACATACATACAGAAGAAGGAGAACAAGAACCACACGGGCGGATTACCATAGAAATGACTCTGCATCCAGACGTGGCTCCACTCCAGCTTATCCCAGTATCTGTGTAACTCATGGGGGAACAACAGCAATATACCAAAATAAAAGATGCTGCCGATAGCACCCCAAGTCAGATAGGGAATGAACAGACGCTTGAACTTGTCCTTCAGGAAAAACTTGGTCGGGGCGGAAATGCTTTTGTTGAAATAGCCTGCCTTGAAGAAAAAGAAACAGATGAAAAAGAAGGTCCACGCCATAAGTTTATCGAACCAGAACGTGCAACCTCTGAACCCGCACATACTGACACAATGAAGGACAATCATCCTGAGAATGCAGAGTCCGCAGAGCAGGTCAAAAGCATGATTCCTTTCTTTCATGAGGACAAAGGTATAAAAAAACGTACTATTGGCATAATTCTGAATTAAAAAAACCACCATAATAACAATTTTCAATTCTCAATTTCCAATTCTCAATTTAAAAACATGTATCTTTGCATTATGAAAGAAGCACTTGTGGATGTTTCCGTACTGATTTTATTCTTCAACCGGCCCGAACCGTTGAAGAAAGTTTTTGCGCAAGTTCAGCTGGCTCGACCCGCTCGGCTGTTCCTCTACCAAGACGGTCCGCGCAACGAGAAAGATATGGAAGGCATACTGGCCTGCCGAGAGGTTGTCAGTCAAATAGACTGGGAATGCGAGGTGCATCAGTTGTATCAGGAACGTAACTACGGTTGCGACCCGTCGGAATTTATTTCCCAGAAATGGGCCTTCAGCCAAACGGACAAATGTGTGGTACTGGAAGATGATGATGTACCTGCCGTTTCGTTCTTTACGTTCTGCAAGGAGATGCTGGATCGCTATGAGAACGATGAGCGCATTACCATGATTTCCGGATTCAACGTGGAAGAGCAGACACCTGATGTAAAGGAGGACTACTTCTTCTCTACCAACTTCAGCATCTGGGGTTGGGCCTCGTGGCGAAGAGTCGTTGACCAGTGGGACGAGCATTACACATGGATGGACGACCCTCAGGCTGTGGCTCAGCTGAAAGCCATTATTCAGGAACGCGGCTACCGCAACGATTTCCTTCCCATGTGCGAACAACACAGGGCGCAAGGCAAAGCTTTCTACGAGACCATCTTCTGGGCTCACCTGCTGATGAGCAACGGACTCTGCATTGTTCCCCGCAGAAACATGATAAACAATCTGGGTGCCACAGCGGGCAGCACACATTTCGTAGGTTCGTTAGAGACAATGCCGCACGGTTACCGCCGCATCTTCACCATGAAACGGTTCGAGTTGGAAACACCTATCCGGCATCCCGCCTATATAATGGAAAATGTTGCCTACCGCAAGAGAGCCTACAAGATTATGGGATGGATGAACCCTATGGTAAAGATCAGGAGGTCCTTTGAAGAACTTTTCCTGAACCTGCGCTATGGCAATTTCCGTTTCATCCTACAATCCTTTAACAAACGCGTACTTAAGTGGTTGGGAAAAACGGCATACAAATGAAAGTTCTCTTAGTCAGTACCAGCGACCTTGCGGGAGGAGGTGCCATTGCAGCCTACCGCTTGATGGAAGCCCTGAACAAGAACGGCGTCAAGGCAAAGATGCTGGTACGCGACAAGCAATCCTCTTCTGTTACCGTTGCTCAGGTTGGTACAATCATCCCCAAGGTGATGGAACGTCTGCATATCATGTCGTACCTGAAAGGAAAACTTTGGGAAGCTGACACAGCAGACTTTGGCATCGATATTACCCGAACCGAAGAATACAAAGAGGCAGACATCATTCATCTGCACTGGGTCAACCAAGGAATGATTTCTCTTTCCTGCCTGAAACGGATGATGAAGGACGGCAAGAAGATTGTCTGGACCCTACACGACGAATGGCCCTACCTGGGCAAGAATGCAGGAAATGTCCTCTTCTGCCGGGCAATATAGCTCACAAACGTTATCTCAAAAAACAAGAACTATATAAGAAAGGTAATATCACCTTTGTGGGTTGCAGCCAGTGGATTACCGAGAGGGCGCAACAGGCTTTGCCGGAAACAAAGGTTGTCCACATTAACAACTGCATCCCACACAACATATTCCGACACATCGACCAGCAGGAAGCACGCAAGAAACTGGGCCTCCCTCTCGACAAGAAAATCATCCTCTTCTGCTCCCAGAATCTCAACGATGAGCGCAAAGGCTTCGCTTATCTGCAGCAAGCCTTGAATCAATTAACAATTCATAATTCACAATTCATAATTAAAGATTCGCCCTCCCCTTTGGGGGAGACGGAGGGGGGCCTCTCAACTGTATGCATAGGAAAGGGAGGCAGATACATCAGCAGTCCAGAAGAGATGGCTACGATGTATGCCGCCACCGATGTATTCGTAATACCCAGCCTGCAGGATAATTTGCCCAACACCATAGCCGAGGCCATGTCGTGCGGCACGCCGTGCGTTGGATTTAATGTGGGTG
>CADAWW010000138.1 GCA_902791675.1 uncultured Bacteroidales bacterium | reverse complement strand
CACGAGTATGTAAAGGTTGAAGGTAACATTGGTTACATAGGTATTACGGATTATGCTCAGCACGCATTGGGCAACGTGGTTTACGTAGACCTGCCCGACGTGGACGATGAGGTAACAGCCGGTGAGGAATTCGGTGCCGTTGAGAGCGTTAAGGCTGCCAGCGATATCATCTCGCCCGTCAGCGGAACCATCATTGAGTTGAACGAGGCATTGGACGGTGAGCCCGAACTGCTGAACAAGGATGCTTTCGGAAACTGGATTATCAAGGTCGAACTGAGCGACAAGAGCGAACTGGACGGCCTGATGGATGCCAAGGCCTACGAAGCGTTTTGTGAAAATGCATAATTCACGATTCATAATTAATAGAGAATAATGTTTAAATACTTTCCTCATACTGATGCCGACCTTCAGGCAATGTTCCAGAAGGTGGGCATCAAGAGTCTTGATGACCTCTATGCCGAGGTTCCCGAGCAGATTCGCTTCCGTGGCGAATACCAACTGCGCGAGCAGATGAGCGAGATAGAGGTGCGTCAGCTCTTTGATAAGTTGGGTGCTCAGAATAAACCGCTGACCTGCTTTGCCGGTGCCGGTGTCTACGACCACTATACACCCAGCGCTATCCCTCAGTTGCTCAGCCGCTCTGAGTTCCTGACCAGCTATACGCCGTACCAGGCAGAAATCTCGCAGGGCACACTGCACTATATCTTTGAGTACCAGAGCATGATGACCGAGCTGACAGGTATGGATATCAGCAATGCCTCGATGTACGACGGTACAACCGCAACGGCCGAGGCTGTGATGATGGCTGTGGCTGCGGGTAAGAAGCAGAACAAGGTGCTGGTGAGCGAGACAGTAGATCCTAAGACACTGGCCGTAGTGAAGACGTATGCCCACTTCCATGGTATAGAGATAGAGATGATTCCTGCCAAGGAAGGCGTGACCGACCTCTCAACTCTCAACTCTCAACTCTCAACTGATATAGCCGGCGTGTTAGTGCAGCAGCCTAACTTCTATGGTATCGTAGAGGATTATGAGGGCTTTGCCGATGCTTGCCACAATCAGAAGGCACTCTTTATCATGAACAGTGTGGCTGCTGACTTGGCTGTCTTGAAGACTCCCGGCGAATGGGGTGCCGACATAGCTGTGGGTGACGGCCAGAGCCTGGGCATTCCCATGCAGTGGGGCGGCCCTTATGTGGGCTATATGTGCTGTACCGAGAAACTCATTCGCAAGATGCCCGGACGTATTGTGGGTATGACGCAGGATAATCGCGGGCAGCGTGCCTTCGTGCTTACACTGCAGGCGCGTGAACAGCATATCCGCCGTCAGAAAGCTACCAGCAATATCTGCTCTAACCAGAGCCTGATGGCGTTGTGGGCAACCGTTTATATGTCTCTGATGGGTAAGCAGGGCTTGAAGGAAGCTGCCGAGCTGTCTTATGCCGGTGCTCACTATCTGTGCGACGAGCTGCTGAAGACGGGCAAGTTCAGCCTTGTCTATAACAAGCCGTTCTTTAATGAGTTTGTGGTTTGCTACGGTGGTGATGTGGATGCCTTGCAGAAGCGTCTGGCCGATAACGGCATCTTCGGCGGTATCAAACTGGATGCTGACAAACTGATGTTTGCCGTTACGGAGAAGCGAACCAAGGAAGAAATCGATAACCTTGTAAAATTGGCTGCCTTATGAATAACAGATTATACGGAAATTTGATTTTCGAGCTGTCACAGGAGGGCCGTTCGGGCTATTCTCTGCCTAAGAATCAGTTTGGCAGCTACGAGGTTCCAGCCTCTATGCGCCGCAAGGAAGATGCTGCGCTGCCCGAGTGTGACGAGATGACAGTGGTCCGCCACTATACCAATCTGAGTGCAAATAACTTTGGTGTGGACAACGGGTTTTATCCCCTGGGTTCCTGCACCATGAAGTATAACCCTAAGATCAACGAAGAGGTGGCAGCATTGCCGCAGTTTGCAGCCCTTCATCCCTTACAGCCCGCCGAGACTGTACAGGGCGCTGAGGAGATCTGCCGACAGCTGTGCCAGTCGCTTTGCGAACTGACAGGTCTGTACGCCTTTACACTGAAGCCCTTTGCCGGTGCTCATGGTGAACTGACAGGTTTGATGGTTATCAAGAAATACCACGAGAGCCGAGGCGATGAGGCTCGCCGTCTGGTTATCGTACCCGATTCAGCCCACGGAACCAACCCTGCCAGCGCTGCTGTCTGTGGATTGGACATCGTAGAGGTGAAGTCGCTGAACGACGGCACCGTGGATGTGGAAGCCCTGAAGGAACTGTTGGCTCAGCATGGCTCTGAGATTGCCGCTATGATGATGACCAACCCCAATACGCTGGGACTCTTCGAGAAGCAGATTCCCGAGATTGAGAAACTGGTGCATGCTGCTGGCGGCTTGATGTACTATGACGGTGCCAACCTGAACCCCATGCTGGGTGCTGCCCGCCCTGGTGACATGGGCTTTGATGTGATGCATATCAATCTGCACAAGACATTCTCTACTCCTCATGGCGGTGGAGGACCGGGTGCAGGCCCCGTTGGTGTAAGAAAGGGCCTGGAACCCTTCTTCCCCGAAGTTTCGCCTTATCACGGAAACTTTGCCGTTGCTATGCGCGCGTATGCGTACATTCTTTCATTAGGCCGCGAGAACATCAAGCTGGTAGGTCCCTTGGCAACTTTGAATGCCAACTATATCAAGGAAAGCCTGAAGGATGTTTATGAGCTGCCCATTGGCGGATTGTGCAAGCATGAGTTCGTCTTTGACGGTTTGAAGGACAAGAGCACAGGCGTTACCACGATGGATGTGGCCAAGCGCCTGCTGGATTACGGCTATCATGCACCTACCATCTATTTCCCCTTGCTGTTCCATGAGAGCTTGATGATAGAGCCTACCGAGAACGAGAGTAAGGAGACGATAGACGGCTTTATCGGTGTGATGCGCAAGATTGCCGGGGAGGCCAAGGAGAATCCAGACGAGGTGAAGTCGGCTCCGCACCTTACGCCCATCGGTCGTGTAGATGACGTGCTGGCTGCCAAGCATCCGATAGTAACTTACAAACAAATGGTCAATGACAACAACTGATTTGATTATCATCGGCGCGGGGCCTGGCGGTTACCGCGCCGCTGAATATGCCGCCAAGCAGGGACTGAAGGTGGCTGTCTTCGAAGGTGATGAGGTGGGGGGTACCTGCCTGAATGTGGGGTGTATTCCCACTAAGACGTATGTTCACGCTGCCTCTTTCGAGGAGGCTCGCGAACGCTTGCTACAGGTGGTTCCCCAACTTCGCCAAGGGGTGGAAGGAATTCTCTCTAACCCCAATATCACACTGGTACGCGAGAAAGCGCGGTTCGTGGATTCCGAAACCAAGATGATTCCCGTTAAGGGGCTGGATGACCCGCGACTAGTGGATTCTACGGGACTCCTTGCGTTGGAGACATTACCCAAGCGCCTCTGCATCATAGGTGCTGGTGTTATAGGTATGGAGTTTGCCTCGGCTTTCCAAAGCTTCGGTTCGGAGGTAACTGTAATAGAGTTCCTGAAAGAATGTCTACCTGCCTTGGATAGCGACATAGCCAAGCGCTTGCGCAAGACGTTGGAAAAGAAGGGCATCACCTTCAAGATGGGAGCCGGCGTAAAAAGCCTCACACCAGCCCTCTCCGAAGGCGAGGGAGGAACGAATGTTGTATATGAACAGAAGGGCAAAGAAGAGACCATCGAAGCAGACGTGGTGCTGATGGCTACGGGTCGCAAACCCCGTACTGAGGGGCTGAATCTGGAAGCGGTCGGCATTACTTTGGCTCGGAATGGCAGTATTCCTGTTGACGAGAATTTCCAACTCTCGACTCTCGACTCTCAACTCTCATCTGTTTACGCCATTGGCGACGTGAACGGTAAGCAAATGTTGGCTCATGCAGCAGAGATGCAGGCCATCCGGGCCGTGAATCATATCTTGGGCAAGAAGGACAATATCCGCTTTGACATCATGCCAGCTGCCATCTTTACTACCCCCGAAGCTGCCTGTGTGGGCGCGTCGGAAGACCAATTGAAGGAGCAAGGTGTGGAATTCGAATGCCGTAAAGCCTTCTATCGTGCTAATGGTAAGGCACTCGCCATGAATGAGCCGGAGGGATTACTGAAACTGTTCAGCGAACCCAATGCCGGAAAGATTCTGGGTTGTCATGTATTCGGTGCCCATAGTGCCGACCTTGCGCAGGAAGCCAGTGTTTTGATGTGCATGGGCACTACCGTAGAACAACTGCGCGATATGGTGCATATTCATCCCACGCTCAGCGAACTTCTCCTCGCTGCAGCTGAGGCTTAAACATTATAAAGTATACAGTATGACAAGAAGATTCTCTATTGTTTTGTTTCTTTGTACGGTTGTTTCAGCTATGATGTCTGCACAGGATGTGCTAGACAACGTTAATCTCTTCATCGGTACGGCTAACGACTATGGCCAGATGACTCCCGGAGCCTGTATGCCCTACAGTCAGGTTCAGGTTTGTCCCGACAGTAAGCCTCGCCAGCATCCTGGCTACGATTACGAGGTGACGCAGATTTCGGGTTTTTCCGTGAATCGTCTCTCTGGAGTAGGCGGTAGCGGATGTGGTGGAAATGTTTCCCTGATGCCCGATGAGACGGGGGCTGATGTTCATCTGATAAAAAGTACAGAACAGGCATCTCCTGGCTATTACAGCGTACAGTTGAGCAATGGCGTATGGTTCACGGCAACGGCAAACAGACGTATGGCAGTGGAGCGTTTCTCTTTTCCGTCGGCCAGGAAAGCGGTCTTGCTGTTAGACCCCGGAACAGCTTTCGATAAAGTTTACAAGTCGTCTTTCAGCAAGACGAGTGAGAAAGTAGGGCAGGGTTATATTGATTGTGCCAATACTTGTCGTCGTGGTAATTACCACTTGCATTACAGACTATACACATCTGCTCCATTTGAAATGCAGGAACTGGAGGGCGGTAAGAAGAAACTGACTTTCCCTACTCTCTCTGCACGTTATGTTGAGGTTCGTATTGTTCTCTCCACAGGCCTTGAAAAGGAACTGGACGCTATGAAGGAGTCCGATGTATGGAGAGCTGATTTCCTTTCTATAGTTGAACAGGCCAAGCGTCAGTGGCGTCAGTTGCTTTCAACGGTTAAGGTTGAGGGCGGTACGCTTGACCAGCGCACTATCTTTTACACCTCTTTGTATCGTACTTTCCATAGCCCCTTTGCGGTTACAGACCGCAACATGAAACATTATCTGGGAACGGATGGTAAGGAGTACGAGGCAAAGGATTTTACCTATTATAGCTCTTGGTCTCTGTGGGACACTTACCGCACGAAGTTCCCCTTGATAACATTGCTCGATCCTCGAAGGTCCAGCGACATCATGCAGTCACTGGCTACCTTGTATATTACGGGTAAGAAGGACTGGAGTACTCAGTACGAGTGCGTACCAACAGTTCGTACCGAGCATGCCATAGCAACTTTGTTGGATGCATACCGCCAAGGTATCAACATTCCCAACTTGCGCAGTGCCTATCCCGGTATGAAGAAAGAGGTTGAAGGGCTTTCTCTGAAGAGTCCCGACCAATGCCTGGAAGCTGCTGGAGATTTCTGGGCTTTGGGTCAGTTGGCCGGAGAATTGGGTATGCAGGAAGACGCAAGAAAGTGGACTGCTCGGGGTGAGGAAATCTTCGACAGCATCTGGCCACGAGAGTTCCAGAAGATTGACGACTCTTTCTTGAAGATGCGTGGCAATGGTTTATATCAGGGAACCCGCTGGCAATACCGTTGGGGTGCTCCGATGTTCCTGGACCGTATGATTAATATGGTCGGGAAGAAGGTACTGGGACAGGAATTGGTTACTTTCTTCGAGAAGGATTTGTATAATCAGGGAAATGAGCCTGATATTCATGTTCCCTTCCTCTTTGCCCGTTTGGGAATGCCCGAGAAAACAGGACTCACGGTTCGCCCCTTGGCAACAGAAGTGGTAACTCACCGTTATGGCGGTAACGATGCCTATCCCATACCATGGGTCGGTTGTGCCTTTGCTAATGCACCACGAGGCTATGCTCCGGAGATGGACGAGGACGATGGTGCCATGAGTGCTTGGTACGTCTTTGCCAGCATCGGCCTTTATCCTTTGGTAGTAGGCGAAGCGCAATATGAGGTGTTCTCGCCCCTCTTCGATAGGGTGACCATGCAAATCGGCGAGAATAATGTGGTTATCAGCACCAAGGGAAGAACCGATAAGAACCAGCCGCTGAAATACGTCACATGGAATGGCAAGGCGCTTCAGAACTATCGCATTGCCGTTTCGGAATTAAAGAAAGGCGGAGAATTGGTATTCGTTTATTAATTAAAAAGAAGCGCCGGCTTCTTTTTGGGTTGGGCTACCCGGGTTCGAACCAGGACTAAGACGACCAAAATGTCTTGTGCTACCATTACACCATAGCCCAATCCTATCCCAATCTTTTTCGGATTGCGGGTGCAAATGTACAACAAAAAGTGAAAAGTAAAAAGTGAAAAATGAAAAATTATTACTTTCTTCTCACTTTTTTATTTTGCAATCAGCAAAAAGTACTTTTTCTTGCCTTGCTGAGCCAGTATGTATTTGTTGTCAAGAAGATCTGCAGTTGTGATAGTCTTGTTTGGATCATCCAGTTTTTCCTTGTTCACGGAAACACCACCGCCCTGGGTAAGCTTGCGCATCTCGCCTTTTGATGCAAAACATACTGTATGCTCGGCCAACAAGTCGATGGCCTTTACGCCTTCGCCTTCCAGCAAGGAGCGACTAACCTCGAACTGCGGAACACCGGAGAAAACATCCAGTAGGGTCTGCTCGTCCAGTTTTGTAAGGCTTTCTTTTGTTGACTTACCGAAAAGGATATTGCTGGCTTCCAATGCCAGTTCGTAGTCCTCGCGGCTGTGTACAAGAACGGTAACCTCCTCGGCCAAACGTTTCTGGAGAACACGACGGCCGGGATCCTGACGATGTTCCTCGATAAGGGCATCAATGGTGGCCTTGTCCAACGAAGTGAATATCTTGATGTAACGCTCGGCGTCCTCGTCGGCAACATTCAGCCAGAACTGGTAGAAAGTATAGGGGCTGGTGCGGTTACGGTCGAGCCAGATGTTTCCCTTTTCTGTCTTGCCGAATTTTTTACCGTCAGCTTTGGTGATAAGAGGGCAGGTGAGGGCAAATGCCTCGTTTTCAGCACCCAGTTTGCGGCGTATCAGTTCGGTGCCTGTGGTGATGTTACCCCACTGGTCGCTACCACCCATCTGAAGTTTGCAGTTCTTGGTTTCATATAAGTGTAAAAAATCATATCCCTGTAGCAACTGATAGGTAAATTCGGTGAAAGACATGCCATCCTGGGCCTCCCCATTCAGACGACGCTTGACGCTGTCCTTGGCCATCATGTAGTTAACGGTGATACACTTGCCAATCTCACGGGCAAACTCCAGGAATGAGAAGTTCTTCATCCAATCGTAGTTGTTTACCAACTCAGCTGCATTCGGAGCATCGCTGTTAAAATCCAGGAATCGGCCCAATTGTGCTTTGATACACTCTACATTATGGCGCAAAGTCTCCTCGTTCAGCAAATTACGCTCCTGGCTTTTTCCGCTGGGGTCGCCAATCATACCTGTAGCCCCGCCTACAAGAGCCAAGGGCTTATGACCAGCCAGCTGAAGATGCCTAAGCATCATCACACCACAAAGGTGACCAATATGCAGACTGTCAGCAGTGGGGTCAATACCAACGTAAGCAGTAACGGTTTCTTTCTCAAATAGTTCTTCAGTGCCGGGCATCATTTGATGAATCATGCCCCTCCATTTAAGTTCCTCTACAAAATTCATACAGATAATGTTTTTTTGCCCGGCAAAGTTACGATATATCTTCTTAACAACCAAATTTTATAAGGTAAATCGTTCCAAACTGTTAAATCTTGTTAAACCGCAATACAAACTTGTCTCTATTTCATAATATAGTGATACCTTTGTCCTCGAATAGCTCCTTATCAAAGGGAGGAGTGTGCAATTTTGTTAATAACATTAAACAATATATCGATATAAAAACTGTTATGAAAAGAAAATTATTTCAAATTCTCCTAATGGGGGCCGTAACGGTCTCATTGGGAATGTTTGTATCTTGCAAGGATACAAGTGGAGACTGGTACAACGAGTTAAATGGTAAGTTTGCAGACAATGCAACTCTTCAGGACGCTATGGCTCAGCACCAAGCTGATATTGCCAGACTGCAGGGTCTTATTGACGAATTACAGGGTAAGATTTGTAAGTGCGATCCCGAACTTATGAATAAACTCAAGAACTTCATGAATGACATGACAGCTAATGGCGTTGATGCAACCGACCTGAAGAACATGAAGGACCTTGTTGATGCAATCACCAACAACTATCAAACCATCAACAACTTCTTTACCAATCTTGGTGTTAGTAAGGCAGAGTTGGATTCTGCTATGAACGTGTTGAGGAGCGAGATGCCTCAAGGTGGAGGCGGCTGCTCATGTGACCTTTCCAAGATTGACAGTGTCGAGAAGAAGGCTATCCAGGCTTTGAATTTAGCACAGGATGCAAGCGATCGTTTGGTAAAGACCGATTCTATTGCTAAGGCTGCTGCTGAGGCTGCTAAGGCTGCTGCTGAGGCTGCCAAGGCTGCTGGTGAGGCTGCCAAGGCTGCTGGTGATAGCGCTCAGAGTGCATTGGAACTTGCTAGAGAGTTAGAGAAGATTGCCAATGCTGCTGATTCTCTCTCAAAGGCTAACAAGGAGAGTATCGTTAACATCAATAACCAGATTACTACTATTAACAATCGTTTTGAAAGTTTCAGCGATTCTCTGCAGAACGTTTACAACTACGCAGATAGCATCTTGGTAATTGTCAATGCAAATAAGCTGGCTATCGAGAAGTTGGATTCTACAGTAAAGGCTGACAAGGAAATTCTTGACCAGCTGAAAGAGCAGGTGCCCGAGTTATATAATAAGGTAGACAGCTTAGGTACTGAAATCGAGAACCTGAAACCCGAAATCACAAAGTTGTATACTTATGCTGATGCAAACTTGGATAAGGCAAAGGCTTACACAGATTTGGAGATTGCCCTCTTGAGAGCAGAACTTAATGGTGTAAACGTTGACCTTGATGCTTTGCGTAAGGAGCTTGGTGATAGCATCTTCAATCTTCGTGAGGATTTGAACGATTCTATTGCAAAACTGAATGACCGTATTAATGAGAACACCCTCAAGATCGGTGAGTTGGATAACAAACTGGATAGCATTGCTGAGGACTTCAAGGATTCACTTGCTCAGTTGAGAAGCGATCTTTCTGATTTGGAGAAGCGCGTAAAGAAGAACGAGGATGACATTCAGGAGTTGTTCGGTGAGTTGGGTATCATTCAGGAGAACCTGAAGAGACAGGTAACTGGTCTTATTATCCAGGGTACTTTCAATCCTGCATTCGGTTCACTGCGTATTCCTGCTAACATCCAGACAAATGCTCTTATTTCTTACTACGGCTATGCTTACAGAGATGTTTACTTCCCCACAAACCGCACCGCTAACTATGTTGATGAGACAAAGGTTCTCACCGACAAGGATATGGAGATGATCGGTGGTGAGGGTGCCAAGCTCTATAGCGAGGGTGACATTATTCTGCAGAATGAAGAAAAGAATGCCGGTACTTTGTATCTGACTGTTAACCCCAATACTGTTGACTTCTCTAAGTTGCAGTTGAGCATCGAAAACTCTCAGGGTAAGGAATCAAAGATTCAACTGGGTGAGTTGCAGCGTAGCAACAGACTCCTCGAGTTTGGTTATACCCGTGCTGCTGATAATGGTTTCTATGAGGCTCCTGCTTTCTTAGCTAAGGAAGATGTTGAGAGTGTTCAGAAGATTAACTTCAACACCGAGAGTGTTAAGGATGCCATTAGTGAAATCATGAAGAAGGGTACTTCTGCTGATCCTAAGAAGCTTGCTCTTGATTTGGTAGAATTCGTAAAGGGCTTCAGAACAGATGCTAACTGTGTTAAGTGTGAGTGGCAGGATTCTGTTAAGGAAGGCGAGACTCCCGTTGTACACTCAGTACGTTCTAACTACAACTTGATGGCTACAGCTGTTAAGCCATTCTCACTGCAGACTTTGAAGGGTGTTGAGCCTCTCAAGACCTTCCCAGGTTACAACCGTGTAATGGCCCTCATCAACCGTATTTCTAACGAAATCAAGGAGGATGTAAAGATTGTATTCGATAATGTTCAGGGTCAGCCCGTTGTTAAGAAGATCCAGAATCTTACTATTAATAAGGTTAATATTGGTAACTTGACTGATGCCACTCTGAATCAGTTCAATATCAATAAGACAATCGTTATTGATGGTCTGCAGTATCAGTTGGATATTGATGAGAATGTAACACTTCCCATCAACTTTACCGAGGATGTTGATTTTGGTACGACTGCTGCAATTGTTCCAAGTCTTACTATAATTGGAAATAATACTGCGGAAATTGTAGTACCTGTAAAGGATGGAGATGACAATGAAGTTGGTACAGCAAGAATTCCTGCAGGTTCGGTTACAATCTCTGCAACTTCCGATCCAAAGTTGGTTGATATTACTATTGGTACTCAAACCATTACAGTTAACAAGAATGTAACAACCAATATCAAGTTGAGTAAGCTGATTAAGTTGGACAACCAGTCAGTTACTGTTAATGTTGATATGCGTGATGCTATTCAGGATCTTTGGGGTAATGTTCAGAGCGAAATTGGCGGTGTAAATACCACATTGGATCAGGTTGAGGACATCGTTAAGGACGTTAACTCTTTGCTTGATGAGATGAACAATTACCATGCTAGGATCGATGCCAAGGTTGATGATTATATTGACAAGGTATCAGATTACGTAAACAGAGTTAACAACAAACTTGTTAGCTTCGTAAACAACTTCAACGACCGTCTCCAGCCTGCTATGGCTGCCAGCGATGGTACAGGTGCTAAGTTGCTTAGTGAGGCTCCCGAGTATCCTACAGTTATGGGTAGCGATATCAGCTTCGTTCCCACAACATGGACTCTCGAGTTGGCTGTGCCTCTGGCTAAGAAGCATGTAGCTATTGTCGATGTTATCGATGGTACTAAGTCTGCTAAGAATGGCGATGCAACTTGCTTGGCTGAGTTGAATCGTGCTAATAGCTCACCCACTCTGAACACAGTTCTCTCTGGTGAAAAGCGTCGCGTTTACGCTACAGAGTTGAAGTCTGGCTATGTATACGAGATTGCATACTCTGCTCTCGACTTCCATGGCAAGATTGCTGCTAGAAAGTACTATATCAAGATTAAGTAACGGAATAAACGTTGGACTCTAAAAATTGAATCGAGATGAAATTCAAGAAATTATTATATACCGTTTTGTTGTCTGCCGGATGCCTGTCAGCATCTGCGCAGACACCGGAAACGGTGACCGTTGATGCGTTTAACCATCATTGGTTCGTGCAGGCCCAGGCTGGTGCTCAGTACACCTTGGGCGAGGTTTGTTTTGGTGATTTGATAAGCCCTAACGTTCAGGTTGCTGGTGGTTATCAGTTCACTCCTGTTTGGGGTCTTCGTCTGGCTGTTAATGCTTGGCAGAGTAAGGGAGGTATAACATTGCTTCAGACTAATAATACCTATACGTGGAAGTGGAACTATGTAGCTCCTACTGTAGATGTTACTTGTGATTTGGTTAATCTGATTGCAGGTTACAAGGCTGACAGATTCTTCAACTGCGGTTTATTGGCAGGTATCGGTGCTAATGTTTTCTTCAGCAATGGAGATGCATCAGACAAGAATGCCCTGATTGTTAACGAGTTGAGAGGTCTCCGCAATAATCCTGCAAATCCCTTCCTTGCTAACTTGTGGGATGGTACATTATGCCGCTTTGTAGGTCGTTTCGGTGCTTATGCAGACTTCCGTGTCTCCAGAAGAGTTTCTCTCGGATTGGAAGTTAATGCTAATACAACAAGCGATTTGTACAACTCAAAGGATGCTCCTAATGCAGACTGGTACTTCAATGCACTGGCTGGTGTAAAGAT
>CADAWW010000137.1 GCA_902791675.1 uncultured Bacteroidales bacterium | reverse complement strand
TTCTTTCCCAGCAGGTAAAGTTTGCCACTCTTACGGCCCTGGCTGATAATGCCTGATTCAGGGTCGGAGGCAATCTTACGCAGCTCGCGGGAAGCTGTTGAATAGGACAAGCCTGTAAGCGAGGCATACTCATCCACACGCATGTAACCGTTTTCCCTGATAAACTTACGGGCCCGATCAATACGCGCTTTCTCAGAGAGCTTGGGTTTTCGCAAGCGTTCCTCGCCGCCACGTTCCAGATCGCAGTTCTGGTCAATCTCACGAACCAGATTCTTGTCAGCTCTGTAGGTAACACCCGTTACCTTTATGCTCGCAGCATTTAGCCTGGCAGCACCTTCCTCAAAGCTGTCCATCTCCTTGTCCTCGCGAACGCCTAACTTGGCCGTAAAGGTTCCCAAACCGTCAATCTTCACGCTGTAGCCATTGGCAATCTCATAGGCCAGATGTTCGCAAACAGCGGACACAACACCCTTGATAACACTCTCGCCGTATGCTCTGTTAATGGAACTGCAGCGTTTAATAAACTCGTCAGCGTCCAGCTTGCGCCAGGTCTTCAACTTGTAATACGCTTTCTTCTCGCCCGTACCGTTCAGGTCAGGCATCTCTTTCTTAATGTACTGTGCCATAAAATTATCTGTTATTCGAGGTAAAACTTTCTGAATGCAGGTACAAAAATACTAAATATAAGGGAATAAAACAATTTTCAAGGCTTGAAAATATATTTTCAAAGCTTGGTTATTTATTTTCATGCCTTGGTTATAAATTTTCAAGGCATGAAAATAATATTAAACAACGTATTAGGATATTTTTCTGTAGGCTCCGGATGTTTTTTCTGCCCTACCGTCGCCTTTTATATGCAAAAGCCCCCACGTTTCCTGACGCAGGGGCTTGTTATATCGCTCTAAGACAACAGACTATTTGTTGGAACATTCTCCTGGTGGAAGAGCGTGTTCGGAGTCGGTTCTATAGAAGAACTTATCATTGTGAATACGCATTATCCCCCACCAATTAATGGGAATGGCAAAACGTTGCGCATTTGGTGAATTAAGTTCCAGAATTAGAAGTTCTTTCTCCCGTCGACCAACTTCTATTTGATAAGCACTTACATGAGTCCTAAAATCAATAATCATGAAACTCTGTAATTGGTGAATCCTCTCTTCCGGCTTTGCCCCAGGTCGCACGTATGCCTGTAATCGGGCTCCACGGATAGGCTTTTCAGAAATTAGTTGAACCATGCGTTCTGAAAAGTCTGCGGAAACAGCATTAACGCGGCCTTTCTGCAGAGGAATTCTGTACATAGTACCAGTAATTTTTGTTGCTGCCAAAGAATCTGTACCATGTCCTTGCCATCGAGTCATAAGATTATCTGGACTTCCTGACTTAAAGGGGGGGAAGGGAACGCCCTCGTCCCATTCGTAGCAAACATCGAACTTTTCTACGTCCTTCTGTTCAGAAAGAAACTTCTGCAATAGTGCGCGGACTGGCTTGGGATTGAAAGGATCTGAAAAAGATTTGACAGCCTTCTTGGTTGTATGAAAAAGGGAGAACACTTCACCATCCCTATTTCTATAACGATGGAAAGTCAACAGTTCCTTTGGCTCTTTCTTTATGGTTATACTGTAATCAACAGAATCGTTAGAGCAATATCGGTAACTGTCCGCTGCATTTTCACATATCCGGTCTAAAAACCTTGTTGTCTTCTTTTCCAGGAACAGGAACTCTTTCACCTCTTTTTTAAAGCTATCCACAAAGCACGAGGAATACCAATAATTATAGGAGGAAGAATCTTGATAACAGTTTATGGTGTAATACAAGCCAGGTCCCCCGTTGTTCAAGCTATCCATAAACTCGCTGACGGACTCAATCTGATGCTCAGGTTTGGGTTGAACGCATGAGGCAATACTTAAGGCTACGAGTGCCAAAAATAAAATGTGTCTGGTTTTCATGTTTTAATAATCGTATTCTGGTTTTATCTGCTCTTGGATATAGGCGGCAAGACGTTCGCCCTTTTTCTTTATCTCTTGCTGGTGAGCCAACTGGGCTTCCAGAGGCGTTTGACCATCGTCTAATTGAAAGTTGAAAGTTGAAAGTTGAAAGTTGAAAGTTGGCTCCTCTATGACCACAGGCGGTTGCTTCTCTGCCGATTTTGGCGGTGCCAAGAAAATGACAACGAAGCCTGCGACACAAGCGGCAGCTAAAAAGACCCACCTCCATCCCCTCCCTCTATGGAGGGGAGTTTTCTTCTTAAGACAATCGTACTCTTCGAGGCTTCCCATTACCTTTTCATTCAACCCTTCAGGCATGGGTGGCAGTTGTTGCTCACGCCTGCTGACAGCTTCCTTAAGGTTGATGTCGTTCTTAATATCGTTCATAGCTCAGAGAGTTTTAATGATTCTGTATAGTTTCTTGCGTATGCGACTCAACTGGGAGCCGACGGTAGAGGGAATGGAGCCTGTGATATAGGCAATATCGGCAAGGCTCTTTTCTTCGTAGTAGAACATGCTTATAATGGCCTGTTCATGAGGCGGCAGTAAGGATAAGGCCTGCTCCAGAAGTGCTATGGTGTGCTCGTCTTGTGGTGCATCATCAGGGACCTCAAAGGAATCGGAACCCAGCTCGCGGTCGTCCATATATATAATGTTAGGCTTTCGGCTGCGCAGGAAGTTGAGCGACTCGTTATAAGCAATCCTGCTGAGCCAAGTACCGAGCGAAGCTTGCTTGGGGTTATAGTTCTGGATGCCCCGTAGTGCCTTTACAAACACATCCTGATAAACCTCCTCGGCATCCTCACGCTGGGTGATGATGCGCTGCACCATTCGGAAGACAGCCGGACCGTAGTCCGAAAGTAGCTTCTGGCAGGCAGCGGGCTTCTGATGCCGCAAGTCTTGAATCAGCGTGTTTGTTTCCTTCTCCATTTTTTACTGTTCTCTACCTATATATACACGGAAAACGGAAAATTATTGCAACGGAGCCCAACTTTTTTGCATTTTTCTGTCTTTTATCCCTCGCAGAATCAATTTTTTTCTCTAAAGTGACTAAATTCTATGCCCTATTGGTGTATAATTCAGCTTTTTTATATAAGTTTGCATCAGAAAGTTAGAAAAAGTGTAGAGAATATACACAAAATCGAACTTTACGGCGTAAAATATGAGGATAGAAAGAGATATTATCAATCAGTTTAAAGCATGGAAAGAGGCTCCTGACAGAAAGCCAATCCTGCTTAAAGGTGCCCGCCAAACAGGAAAGACTTGGGCGATGGAAACATTTGGAAAAGAATGTTTTAAGTACTGTGTTAAGTTTGATTTCGATCGCCAACCGGAACTGAAGTCTGTATTTAAGATTTCGAAAGACCCTCAGCGACTTATCAAGGAATTGACCCTCTATTGCGACCAACCCATTCTGGCTGGCGAAACGCTGATGATATTCGATGAGATACAAGAGTGCGAAGAAGCGCTTAATAGCCTCAAATACTTTAACGACGAGGTCCCACAGTATCATATCATCGCTGCAGGATCTCTGTTGGGCGTTGCGGTGAAGAAGCGCAGAATGACGGTACCCGTGGGAAAGTTGAAGATTATCAATATGTTCCCTATAACCTTCAAAGAATTTCTGCGTGCAAGTGACGAGCGTACCTTTGAATACATAGATACATTAGAAGATATTCACCATCTGCCTGAAATCATCATGAACAAGTTGCGCACAGAATATAGGCGCTATCAAGTATCTGGTGGTATGCCAGAAGCAGTAGTGGCTTTGCTTGAGGACAAAGGTGTGGGAGAAGTTGAGTCCACTTTGCAAGGTATTCTTGACCTTTATGAATTGGATTTTGCCAAATATGCCGAACCACGTGAGATTCCGCGTATTCATGCTATCTGGCACTCTCTTCCTGCCCAGTTGTCTAAGGAGAACAGGAAATTTGTATGGAAGGTCATCAAGAGCGGTGCCCGTTCCAAGGACTACGAAGATGCCCTTATGTGGTTAGAGGATGCCGGAATGATTTATCGCATTTTCAGTATTAGTAAACCTAATATGCCACTGTCGGCATACGAAGAGACAGATGCCTTTAAGGTCTATGCTTGTGATTGTGGTTTACTACGCAGGTTGGCCCATCTGCCTGCAACAGTAGTGACAGACCCCATCGCCAACTATACGGAATTCAAGGGAGCAATGGCAGAGAATGCTGTCCTACAATCTATCATGCCCCTGATGGATGAGCAAATACCCTATTATTGGACATCACCAGGAACAGCTGAGGTGGAATTTGTCATCCAGTGGGACGACGAGATTATTCCCATTGAGGTTAAGGCCGAAGACAACATCAGTGGCAGTAGCCTTTCTGTTTATACCAAGAAATATCTTCCTCATTACCGAATGCGCTTCTCCATGTTGAATCTTCAGTATAATGGCGGTCTACTGAGCAGTCCGGCTCCTTTGGCAGGATGGCTCAACAAATGGATGTCGCTGCTGTAGCAAAACAATGCTATGTGCTGTGAGAACAAAAGCTCCCACGTTTCGCAACGCAGGAGCTTGTTTGGTACCTTTGTCTTATTAACTAAAAACCAAGCTAATGCATTATTTCTTGTTTTTATCCTCCTTCGGCTCCCTTCCTTTCAGGTAAACCTTCTCGCCGTTAATCCAGCTCTTTAGCCTTAGCCAATCGTACGGAATCCAAATCGCACCTCTGCTTATAAGGGATAGGATATAGAAGCCACTGGCATCAGTTCCACACATTAGGTAGTATTCATTACCTCCTTTATAGGAAACTCCATTAACCATATCAAATGAAAACGTACCATGGTTACCTTCCTCGGGCTGACGAATTGGTCTGTCGTAATATGTGTATACGTAGGGTTGCTCAGGATGACTGTTCACATAATGGTATGCCAACGAATCCAACTCACGACATAGCAAATCGACCTCAGCCGCATGCTCCGCAGGAATATAGTACATCGTGCCCGTAATCAGGCCAGCTGGTACTACAAAAGACTGACGCCAAAGACCATCTGCCGTACATCCCTCATCGTGTCGCCAATATACGGAACTGGACTTTGCCCCCTTCAGTTTCAACACTTTTTTAAGAACGGGTTTAATAAGCGCCTTAAAGGCTGTGGTGTCAAAAGGCTGCATGTCATCCCAACCGTACTCGCTGGGTATTGAGTAGTAATGCTGGTAGAAACCACCTGCATCGAGTGTGTGGGTTTTCTTGTTCTCGCTGTCCTCCAGGCCTTTGATTTCATTCTCAAATGTCCTACTTGTGTAATCAAAATTAGCCGTTTCCTGTGCATTAAAGAAATACTTAGTCCCTTCGTGCGAAAAAGAAGAAAGCGTATCCACATCATTACAAGATGCCATAGCATATTTAATAGTGTCCGTTCCTTTCTTGTGATACTCATAGCAATAGCTCTCAGAAGCCTCCTTACTCAATGTGGAAAAAGCATGTCTGGCGGTATCAAGCATCTCTATCATCTTTTCCTGTTTTACACGATGAACGCCAACATTTTGGACACGCGACCTTTCTTCACCAACTGACCATCCCTCAGGAAGAGTAAGATAGCCAAAGCTTTGCCACGAAGTCCAACCATGCACAATCTTTCTTCCTGTATTGTTTCTCTGAGTATGTGTTACCTCATAGCCCTGCTCATTCAGGTATTTCTCCAATTGGCGGAGTTTCTTATTGGTTTCCTGGCAGAATGCTACGACTGCAAATGTTGCCAAGAAAATGATTGCTAAT
>CADAWW010000136.1 GCA_902791675.1 uncultured Bacteroidales bacterium | reverse complement strand
GGTAGCAGTGACAAGGCCTATACCTATCAATACACTGATGCTAAGGATGGTACAGTCAATGTGAAGGTGACTGCTGCGGGTGAATATTTTGCCGTGCTCTTCAAGGATGGCGGCTATACGGAATGCTCAGAGCGCGTGCCCTTCTTTGTCCTGACAAGGGACTATGACCCGGCAACGTTTGGAATGACAACCGACAAAACGGTTTACAATCAGGGTAATCCCATCCGTGTAACCCTTGCCGGTGCTCCTGCGATAAGCAAGGACTGGATAGGAATCTATGAGGACGGTATTGTGCCTAAGGAAGCCAAGTGCCCTTGTTATGTGTACAACAGCAAGACATCGGGAACCGTCACCCTGAATACCAGCGGCAATAATAACTGGACGAGTGCCCTCCCAACGGGTGTGTATTTCATAGGCTATTTTATGGCAGACGGTTATACCGAGCCCTTCGAACGCAAGTATGTGGTGGTAGGCAAGCCAGCCCTACTGCGCAGCAGCAAGTCGGAATATTCCGAGACGGATGCGGTAGTCCTCTCTTACAGTTCACTGCCAACCCGCTTTGCCTGTCAGCTCTGCAGTCAGACGGAAGGAGAGACAACATGGACTCCGGTGAAAGAGCTCTCAGGAGCCAGCGGTACCATAGAACTGGGACTTTTGCAGCCTGGTACACACAAGTATGCGTTGTGTATTGAGGGTACTCCGGTTTCTCAGACACTGACATTGAATATAAAGGAAGATGGTGAAACTGCTAATGCAGCTATTCCTGCAGCCTTGGGGAGCGGAGTTGTCTTCGACCTTTCCGGAAGGACATTAAATAAAGTACCAAACCATGGAGTGTTTATCCAAAACGGGAAAAAGACTCTGAAATAAAAAAAAGAGCGCAAGGATAACTCCTGCGCTCTTTCTTTTTACTCCTTTTTTCTTTATTCTTTATTCTCGACCAACTTCCAGAGGCCTGCGGCGATAAATGAGCCAATAAAAGGACCTGCAATGAAGATCCATACGTTGGTAAGGTACTCGCCACCTGCGAAGAGAGCAGGACCAATGGAACGGGCAGGGTTGACACTGGTGCCTGTGAAGTGGATACCTACCAGATGGATGAGAATCAGTGACAGACCGATAGCCAGACCTGCAAATTTACCTGTATCACCATTGGTCTTATGGGTAGCACCCAGTACTACCAGCACAAAGAGGGCAGTGAGGATGGCCTCAACAATAAGGGCTGTTACTGCACTGCCGTTACAACCGGCTCCGATGCCATTGCTACCAATGCCCGTTCCGGCTCCGTAGATATAAGCCAGACATGCACCTGCAATGACGGCACCTACAACCTGACCACAAATGTAACCAACACTGTCCTTACAACTGATACGGCCTGTGATAAGGCATCCCAGTGTAATGGCGGGATTGATGTGGCATCCGGAGATACCTCCGATGGTGTAAGCCATGGCTACAACGGACAAACCAAATGCGATGGCTGTTCCTACTACTGCGGCTGTGTTTGTTTCTGCACAACCCAAACTGACGGCTGCTCCGCAACCGAGGAATGTCAGTACAAATGTACCGATACATTCAGCAATGTACTTTTTCATGTTTTGTTTTTTGTTTTGGCCCCCTCCATCTCCCCCTTTGGGGGAGTGAATAAGGGGAGGTTAATGGATAGTTTATAGTTTATAGTTTACCTTTTCAGTTTAGAGTTTAGAGTTGAAACTTCGTTTCGAGCCTGCTCACGCTCGGAAGAGTTAAAGCGAGTAGAGTAGCAGGTTTGAAGTACTATTTTACTCCGCCAGTGGCGGCACTATTTACTTTTTAAACTGTCTCTCAACTTTAAACTATCAACTCTCAACTTTCAATTCTCAATTCTCTCCCTCCTCCTCGGGGGAGGGGTTGGGGAGGGGGCTTTTCTTCCCCAAATATTCGGGGAGAGACATGCCGGCCTGCTCGAAGAGTTCGCTCAGAGGAGGAACACTCTTCATAAGACCGGAAACGAAGTTGGCTGTGGAGCCCTTACCATCAGCATTGCCTCCGTTATCCCATACCGTAACCTTATCGATATTGATGCCCTTGATGGCTTCTACCTGTGTCTTGACGAGTTCGGGCAGTTTCTCCAGGAGCAACAGGGTATACGCCTTGGTAGCATCGCCACCGGCAGCCTGAATCATCTTGTCGTAACCGGAAGCCTGCTTGGTCAGAATTTCGAAGAGACCCTTTGCCTCTGCCTCCATCTTGGCGAATATGGCATCTGCCTCACCCTTGGCATTGACACGTTTCTGCTCGGCAGCAGCCTCAGCCTCGATAACCAGACGCTTCTTCTCGATCTCCTGCTTTACGATGATATTGGCATTCTGGGTAGCACGCTCGCGAGTTGCACGCGCCTCCTCGGCTTTCTGTTCCGCAGCGTATGACTCCTCCAGTGCCTGGGCCTGAGCAACCTTCTCGGCCGCTGTTGCACGACGGAGGGCCTCTGCTTCGTTCTCACGACGGACAGCATCTGAGTTGGCGATGTTTATCTTGGCCTCGTTCTCACCCTTTACAGCCTCGGCATTGGCAGCTGCTGTACGGATACGGGTTTCGCGGACTGCTTCTGCCTTACCAATCTCACCCATCTTCTCCTGTTCTGCCACACGCACCTTGGCTTCGTTGATAGCCTTGGCAGCAGCTTCCTGACCAAGAGCCTCGATATAGCCGCTCTCGTCCTTGATATCGGTAACGTTCACGTTGATAAGCTTCAGACCGATTTTCTTGAGTTCTACCTCGACATTGGCTGTGATGGCCTCGAGGAACTTGTCACGGTCGGAGTTCAACTCTTCGATACTCATGGTGGCGATAACCAGACGCAACTGACCAAAAAGGATATCGCGGGCCATCTCCTGAATCTGGTTGGCTGTCTGGCCTAACAGACGTTCTGCAGCAGCATTCATGTACTCGGGGTCGGTGCTGATACCCACGGTAAAACGGCAGGGTACATCCACGCGGATATTCTGACGGGATAGGGCATTGGTAAGGTTGGCATCGATACCGATGGGCGTCAGGCTCATGTAGGCATAGTCCTGAATAACGGGCCATACAAAGGCACCGCCACCATGTACGCAGATAGCTGACCTCTTGCCACCATTGCCACTTCCGCTACCATAGATGACAAGGATCTTGTCAGCAGGACACTTTCTGTAACGATTGGCCAGGAAGGCCACAATTGCCACCACAAGGATGGCACAAACTACAATTAAAGTTAATGGATCTTGAAACATGATATTTAAATTTGGCCCCCTCCATCTCCCCCTTTGGGGGAGTGAAAAAGGGCGGGTTATTAGACATTGAGAATTGAGGGCCCCCTCCCTGCTCCCCCTTTGGGGGAGTGATTCTTTTAACTGAGAGATATTCCCTCCCCCAAAGGGGGAGTCGGAGGGGGCCTTATGCCTTTTCCACCTCTAGTACTTTCTTATCTATTACGCGTACGACGCGTACTTTGGCACCTGAGGGAATGGGTTCTCCGGCAGTGCGGGCATCCAACTCCTGAACAGAGCCGTTGAAACTAATCTGCACCTTTCCCATACCCTCGTTCTGACCGGGGATGCGCAGATAAACATCGCACACCTTCCCCACGGCATCGTTAATATTGAAGGCTCCGTTACTCTGTAACTTCATCATCTGACGGAACAGGAAAATGAAGATGGCAACAAAAAGACACCCCACTAATACAGCAACAATACAAAGAACGATTGCATTATTGATACTGCTCCACAGGCTTACGCCGGCCCAACCGAATCCCAACAGGAAATAGAAGATGTTACGGATGGAAAGAAGATGCATGCTTCCTGCATTGTCCAAACTGTCTGTATCGGTACTGAAATCCACATCTGCATCCCCGGAATCTATATCGCCCATGCCCATAAAAGACATGGTCATCTGAATAATAACAACAATGGATGCAAAAATTGCGATGCCCCAGTAAAAGCGCAGGGCCGGATCAAGTTGAGTAAACCAATCGGAAAGGAAATTCATAAGTCTTAGAGATCTGATTTATAAGTTAGACGTGTATTTGTTATTTCCAAAGACAAAGATACTTTATTTTTAGTTATGAAGGTATAAAATAACTGTTGATAGTTGTTAATTCTGGCACTTTTTTATAAGTTTGCAACTCGAAAATGACAAATAAACCATAAAAATGACCCAACATCCTCTTAAACAGTTCCATTTTTGTCCATTGTGCGGCTCGGAAAGATTTGTTGTGAACAACAATAAAAGCAAACGTTGTGAAGCTTGCGGCTTTGTGTATTATTTTAATCCCAGTGCCAGTACCGTGGCTGTGATAGTAAATGAGAAGAACGAACTGCTGGTGGTACGCAGGGCTAAGGAACCAGCTAAAGGAACCCTGGATCTGCCCGGTGGCTTCAGTGACTGCTATGAGACCAGCGAGCAGGGTGTGGCGCGTGAGGTGATGGAAGAAACCAGTCTCTGCGTTGACAGCGTAAGTTTTCTTTTCAGTATTCCCAATATCTATCCGTATGGTGGGTTGGACATCCATACCATAGATATGTTCTATCTTTGCCACGTAAACAGTACAAAAAATGCCAAACCGGCAGATGATGCAGCAGAAATTATGTGGATTCCTTGGGAAGAGATAAAACCGGAAACCTTTGGTTTAACTTCTATAAGAAAGGGTGTAGAACAACTTTTAGCAAAAAAAATACCTAATATATAAGGTGTAGAATAAAAAAATGCAGTACCTTTGCCGCCGCAATTATAAAAAACAAAAGAACGATGAAGGATAATCTGGTAATAGTGGAGAGCCCGGCTAAGGCAAAAACTATAGAAAAATTCCTGGGAGAGGACTATAAGGTTGTTTCTAGTTACGGACATATCCGTGACCTGAAGAAAAGAAGTTTTAGTGTGGACGTTAATACGTTCGCCCCACAATATGAAGTACCGACCGATAAAAAAAGTGTTGTAGAAAACCTGAGGAGACTCTCTAAGGAGGCTAAGACCGTTTGGCTGGCTTCCGATGAAGACCGTGAGGGAGAGGCCATCAGTTGGCACCTGTATGAGGTGCTGGGCTTGCATCCGGAAAACACCCGAAGAATTGTTTTCCATGAGATTACCAAGCCTGCCATCCTGGAGGCTATAGAACATCCCAGAAAGATAGACCTGAATTTGGTCAATGCTCAGCAGGCCCGTCGTGTCCTTGACCGCATAGTAGGTTTCAAACTCAGTCCCGTTTTGTGGCGCAAGGTGAAGCCTGCTTTGAGTGCCGGTCGTGTTCAGAGTGTTGCCGTCCGGCTGATTGTAGAGCGCGAGCGTGAGATTCAGAACTTTACGGGTGACGACAATTTCCGTATTACAGCAGTATTTTCCAATGCAGAGGGCAATGAGGTGAAGGCTGAGCTGAACCAGCGTTTTTCTACCCAAGAGCAGGCTGAGGCTTTCCTTGAGAAGTGCCGTTCTGTAAACTTCACCGTTCAGGATATTAACACCAAGCCCCAGAAGCGTGTTCCGGCACCTCCTTTTACCACCAGTACCCTGCAGCAGGAAGCCGCTCACAAGTTAGGCTTTACGGTTGCCCAGACTATGATGGTGGCTCAGCATCTGTATGAGAGCGGACGTATTACGTACATGCGTACGGATAGCGTGAACCTGAGTAAACTATGCCTGGGTGCCAGCAAGCAGGTGATAACAGAGCAGATGGGTAAAGAGTATGTGAAAACCCGACAGTATCAGACCAGCTCCAAAGGTGCTCAGGAGGCTCACGAGGCCATCCGTCCCACTTATATGGACCAGACCCAGATAGAGGGTACACAGCAGGAACGTAAATTGTACGACCTAATCTGGAAACGCACCTTGGCCAGCCAGATGGCAGATGCTGAGATAGAGAAAACTCAGGTAACTATCAGTATTGACGGTATGGAGGAATCTTTCGTTGCCAGCGGTGAGGTTGTAAAGTTCGACGGTTTCCTGCGCGTGTATAAAGAGACAGAGAACGAGACAGAGCAGTCTGATTCGGAAACAGAAGGCGATCTGCCCATCTTGGCAGTCGGTGATATGCTGAAGCGCAACACGATTGTTGCTACACAACGTTTTGCCCAACGTCCCATCCGATACAACGAAGCCAGTTTGGTTCGTAAGTTGGAAGAACTGGGTATTGGCCGCCCCAGTACCTATGCTACTACGATTACAACCATTCAGCAGCGTGAGTATGTCGCCAAAGGCGATAAGCCAGGCGAGGAACGTACTTATCAGACACTGACCCTGAAAGGTGATAAGATTACATCCGCAAGTCATAAGACTACCATCGGAGCTGAACGTGGTAAGTTGCTGCCTACGGACACCGGTATCGTCGTGAACGACTATCTGAGTGAAAACTTCCCCAGTATCATGGATTATAACTTTACAGCTGATATTGAAAAGGAGTTTGATGAGATAGCAGAGGGAAAGATGGAGTGGACTGGTGTTATCAGTGACTTCTACAACGATTTCGACCCACTGGTTGAACGTGCAGGAAATACGCATACCGAACACAAGGTCGGTGAACGTCTGTTGGGCAACGATCCCAAAACAGGTGAACTTGTCACGGTTAAGATTGGCAGGTTTGGCCCAGTTGTCCAGATTGGCAGTTCCGATGGTGATGCCAAGCCCCGCTTTGCCCAACTTAAGAGTGGACAGACCCTGGAGACCATCACGTTGGAGGAGGCCTTAGAGTTGTTCCGCCTTCCTCGTGAACTGGGTAAATACCTGGGTAAAACGGTGACAGTAGGAGCCGGCAAGTACGGACCCTATGTGGTACATAACGGTACTTACGTTTCTATTCCCAAGGATGTTGACCCCTTGAAGATTACTTTCGAAGAGGCTGTCATCATGATTCACAAGAAACATGTGGAGGATGAAGAGCGTCACCTGAAGAAATTTGAGGGTACTGATCTGGAAATCCTGAACGGAAGGTACGGACCCTACATCGTTTATAAAGGAAACAACTACCGCTTGCCCAAAACATACCATGATCGTGTGAAGGACCTCACAGAGGAGGAGTGTATGCAGATAGTAAACGGACAGGCAGAGAAGTCGGGTGCCAAGACTTCACGGCGCAAGAAATGAAAAGTATTATCCTGATAGGTTACATGGGGTCGGGCAAGACTACCGTAGGCAGACAATTGGCCCTTTCCCTGGGAATACAGTTTTATGACCTTGACTGGTATATAGAGATGCGTTATCACAGAACTGTGGCACAGATCTTTGCCGAGAGAGGGGAGACAGGCTTCCGCGAGATAGAGCGTAACATGTTGCATGAGGCTGCGGAGTTTCAGGATATAGTTCTTTCCTGTGGCGGAGGAACACCCTGTTTCTTTGATAATATGGATTACATGAACTCTCTGGCAGAAACGGTTTACCTGAAGGCTGCACCCGAGGTGCTGGCGATGCACTTGAAGATGGGAAAGATTGAACGGCCCCTTATTAAGGGTAAGACAGAAGAGGAACTGCTACAGTATATTAAAGACTCTTTGAAGGAGCGTGAACCTTTCTACTCAAAGGCAAAGCATACGCTGGATGTGTCTCTGTTGGATAATTACGATAA
>CADAWW010000135.1 GCA_902791675.1 uncultured Bacteroidales bacterium | reverse complement strand
GTTGCCTACGGATACGGCTTGTTTACAGGAGGTCTCGGAGCTCATTATGGAGTAGAGCATATCGGTGCCTCTGTTATTCCTGCAGGAACAGGTAACACAGAGAAGCATCTGAAGCTTATCCGCGACTTGGGTATCACAGGTTTGGCCTGTACGCCTTCCTATGCGCTGTATCTGGCAGAGACAATGGATAAACTGGGCATCAGCAAGGAAGACCTGAAACTGCGTGTAGGAGCCTTTGGTGCAGAGCCTTGGACAGAAAACATGCGTCAGGAGATAGAGGCTCGCTTAGGCCTGAAGGGCTTTAATATCTATGGTCTTTCCGAAGTGATGGGCCCCAGCGTAAGTTATGAATGCCAGATGCAGAACGGCTCTCATATCTGCGAGGACCATTTCTATCCCGAAATCATCAATCCTGTAACTCTCGAGCCGCTGCCTGCCGGGCAGACTGGCGAATTGGTCTTCACTACCCTGACGAAAGAAGGTATGCCTGTACTGCGTTATCGTACCCGTGACCTTTGCAGCCTGATGCCCGGTACTTGCGATTGTGGCCGTACAGAGGTTCGTATGGGACGCATACAGGGACGTTCGGACGATATGCTTATCATTCGTGGTATCAATGTATTCCCGTCTCAGGTAGAAAGCGTGGTACTCAGTATGCCGGAATTCGCTCCTCACTATCTGTTGGTTGTGGACCGTGTAAACAACCTCGATACCCTGCAGGTTCAGGTGGAACTGCGACAGGAAGTATTCACCTCAACATTCGATACTCCTGCAGCTGTTGATGAACTGGAGAAGCGTTTGGCATCCAAACTGAAGAGCGTACTCAGCATCGCTGCTAAGGTTCAGCTGAAGGCTCCCGGAACCATCGAACGCAGTCAGGGCAAGAGTGCCCATGTAGTAGATAAGAGAAAATTATAGGGGACCCTCCCCAACCCTCCCTTGTAGGGAGGAGGTTACCTTCAAGAATTCGTTATTTTTCACCATGAATATGAATACAAATAGTAAAGAACCGATTACTCCCCTCTCTACAAAGGAGGGGCAAGGGAGTGGGTCTGCCTACTTTAACCCGGAAATTGAAACCATGACGAGGGAGCAGATCGAAGCGCTCCAACTCGAAAGGTTGCAGGCGACGGTGCGTGCTGAAGCCGGCATCACGCCCGACGATATCAAGACGTTGGCTGATGTTCGTAAGCTACCCTTTACCACCAAACAGGATTTGCGCGAGACCTATCCCTTCGGGATGTCCTGCGTGCCTATGAAGGACTGCGTTCGTTTGCATTCTTCAAGTGGTACAACAGGTAATCCCACCGTCATCCTGCATACGAAAAATGACCTTGATGAGTGGGCCAATCAGGTGGCCCGTAACCTCTGGATGGTGGGTCTTCGTCCTGATGATGTCTTCCAGAACTCAAGTGGTTATGGTATGTTCACAGGCGGTCTGGGTTTCCAGTATGGAGCCGAGAAGCTGGGTATGCTGACTGTGCCCGCAGCAGCCGGCAACTCATTGCGTCAGATCAAGTTTATCAAGGACTTCGGTACGACTGCCATTCATGCCGTTCCCAGTTATGTCACCCGCCTCTATGAGGTGATGAAGGAAGAAGGGGTGGATCCGCGTTGTGACACCAAACTGAAGGTGTTGGCCATCGGAGCAGAGCCTCACTCGGAAGAACAGCGCAAGCGTATCGAGGAGATGATGGGGGTAAAAGCCTATAACTCCTTTGGTATGAGCGAGATGTGCGGTCCAGGCGTAGGTTTCGAATGCCCCGAACAGAATGGTATGCACTTCTGGGAGGACTATTACATCGTGGAGATAGTCAATCCCGAAACGCTGGAACCTGTACCTGACGGCGAGATTGGCGAGTTGATACTTACAACTCTCTGTCGCGAGGCTATGCCTCTGTTGCGTTATCGTACGCGTGACCTTACCCGTGTGCTGGGTCGTACCTGTCCCTGTGGACGTAATCATGTGCGCATTGACCGTATGAAGGGACGTAGCGACGATATGATGGTACTGCGCGGCGTGAATATCTTCCCCATCCAGATAGAGAAGATCCTGATGCAGTTCAGCGAACTGGCCAGCAACTATCTCATTACGCTCACAACCGACGAAGAAAACGATAATATGACCGTGGAGGTAGAACTCGATCGGCCTACCGACGACTATAAGCAGCTGCAGGCACTCGAAAAGGAGATTCGTCGCCGGCTGAAAGATGAAATTCTGCTTACTCCTATTGTCAAACTCGTTTCCAAAGGCTCGCTGCCAGTCAGCGAAGGCAAGGCTGTCCGTGTGGTGGATAAGCGAAAAGTTTACCAGTAAGGGCCCCTCTCCCCAGCCTTGCCCTCCCCCAAATGGGAGGGAGCGTTCGTCAATTAAAACAATAAAGAATAATAATAACACCGAGTGACGGATGACGGGATGGATTGCGGAAGCAAATTCTTCACTCTTCATTCTTCACTCTTAACTTTTAAAAGATATGACAATTCCTCAACTTTCCATTTTTATTGAGAACCGTTCAGGTACTCTCATCAAGGTGCTTGATGCCTTGAAGGAAGCAAAGATTCAGATTGTTGCCTCCACTATTGCAGATACTGCAGAGTATGGAATCTATCGTTTAATCTGTAGCGAGCCTATGCGTGCTTGCGACGAACTGAAGAAGGCGAATGTTGCTGTTGCCATCAGCGAGGTTTTCGCCATCGAGATTGACGACCAGCCCGGACGTGCAGCAGAAGCTGTCAAGCTTTTCAGCGAGGCAGGCATCAGTATTACCTATATGTATTCGTTCCTGTTACGCGGCAAGGGCGTTCTCATCTTCCGTACAGATGACGGAGAAAAAGCTGCTAAGGTCATTAAGGACAACAACCTTAAGAGTATCGACAAGGAGGCCCTCGCTCAGTGGGCATAATCAACTTATTGCGTGCAGAAGAAAGTAAGAAAGAAAAAACGCAGACTTAAGAAGAGTGTTAAGCGTGGTTGTCTGGGGATAATTATCTTCCTGCTGCTGCTGGCACTCTTCTTGCTTTTCAGGTGTACTCCAGCTAAGGATTTCCTGTTTGGCCGTGGTGGACAGGACGAGGAAGAAATAGTGGAGCCGGATAGTGTGGATATGGTAATTGCTGATGATGTGGAACGCCTTATCCATCGCTCTCTGCTTATTGATACCACTATGCTGGCGGTAGATATATTCGACCTGACCCGTAATTGTTATGTCTATGAGTATCATAGCCACCGTAGAATGATACCGGCTTCTTGTATGAAACTGCTTACAGGTATCCGGGCACTGAAACAACTCGGCACAGACCATCAGTACAATAGCTACGAATATGTTTTGGGCACGGTGAAGCGGGATACGCTGTATGGTGATTTGCTTCTGCAGATGGACGACGATCCTACTTTACTTTCCTTTGATGAGTTTTCCCAAGCTGTAAAATATCGGGGTATCAGCCATATAAAGGGGAAAGTCATCTTCGATCTCCTGCGGACAGACACTTTACGGCCACACCATACCGCCCAGCCTTACGACATTACTTATAAGCAGGTTCCCTTGTTGATGAAAGGTGCGCCACGTGTAAGAAGTGAATTCCTGGCATCTCTCAGGGCTGCCGGCGTTACGTACGAGCGTGATACACTCCTTTTTAATCTACCGCTGACGGCTGATGCAGAGTTAATCCATCAGTACCAAACGCCTTTGCGGGAGGTTTTGAAACCTATGCTTATCAACAGTAGTAACGTGAAGGCTGAGTGTGTCTTCTACCATAACAATCATGCACAGGACCGATTGGCAGACCCTGATACTTGTCTGCAAATGTCGCCTCTCAACTATATCCAGTCAGAGAATATCTACGATAGATTGGCCAGTTTTGTGGTAAATGACGGTAGCGGCCTTTCACCCGAGAACAGACTGACGGCTGATTTCCTGGTACAGCTGATGGTGTATGCTTACAGGCAACCCGGGATAAAAGATGTTCTTATTGATGAGGCTTTGGCTACACCGGCTCATCCTGTACGGCATGGCTCATTGTTAGGCCGTATGTCAGCTCCTTGCTTCAGAGACCGTATCTTCTGCAAGACGGGAACATTGGTTTCTTATGCTTCTTCATCGCTTACCGGCTATGCACATCACAAAAACGGAAGGTGGTTTGCCTTCAGCATTATCAACAACAATTCACCCGTTTACGATGCCAGAGAGTTTCAGGATGCCGTTTGCCGCGTCTTGGTAGAATGACAATCCTCACAATCACACTTGCATCCGCACCCATCGCATTCAGAACAATGTGGTTTCTTCAGATACTGACGTAGCGCAAAGGCTGCTACTATCACTATCACCGTTAGAAGGATTATACTCTGTATATTCATTTATAAGTTTACAGTTTACGGTTTACAGTTTACCGTTGAGCGGTTATCGGTTATCGAAACTCTCAATGTTCAACAAACTTCTCCTCCTCCTCGGGGGAGGTTGGGAGGGGGCTTTTTATACTACCAGATGTACCAGGAACGCCACTATCCATGCTATCACGCATTGTCCTGTCATAATCAGCAAGGCCCATTTTCCTCCTAGCTCTCTGCGGATGGTTGCTATGGCTGCAACACAAGGCGTATAGAGCAGACAGAACACCAACAGCGTAAAGGCTGTTCCTGTCGAGAGTACTTCTGTAATACTTGCACCGGCAAATAGGGTGCTAAGGGTACTTACCACCACTTCTTTGGCCAAGAAGCCGCTGACCAGAGAGGTTACTATGCGCCAGTCACCGCATCCCAACGGACTGAACAGGGGAGCTACAATGTTTGCCATTTGTGCCAACATACTTTCTGACTCCATTCCGGGCTGCACCATCTGCAGGTGAAAGTCGAAGGTCTGCAGGAACCAGATGACGATGCTGGCCAGGAAAATGATGGTAAAGGCCCGCTGTAGGAAATCCTTGGCTTTCTCCCAAAGCAATCGGACTACATTCGTAGGTACAGGCATACGGTAATTGGGTAGTTCCATAACGAAGGGAACAGCCTCGCCTCTGAATAGCGTTCGTTTAAGAATCAATGCCACAACAATACCCGTAAGGATACCTATTATATATAAACCTGCCATTACCCATCCTGCATGCTGTGGGAAGAAGGCGGCAGCAAAGAAGGCGTAAATAGGAATCTTGGCCGTACAGCTCATAAAGGGAGTAAGCATAATGGTCAGTCGGCGGTCGCGTTCACTGGGGAGGGTACGGCTGGCCATCACACTGGGAACGGAGCAACCAAAGCCTATTAGCAGGGGTACGATACTGCGCCCAGATAGTCCCAGTTTACGCAGTAGTTTATCCATCACAAAGGCGATACGTGCCATATAACCGCTATCTTCCAACATGCTCAGGCAGAAGAAAAGTATGATGATAAGCGGAAGGAATACCAAAACGGTTCCTACACCGCTATAGATGCCGTCTATGATGAGCGAATGTATGGGGGGCGCAATATTCCATGCAGTAAGCGTATGGTCGGAAAGTTCTGTAAACTTTTCAATTCCTTCTTCAAAAAGTTCCTGCATCCATGCACCCACACTGCTGAAGGTGAGATAGAATACCAGCGCCATTATGGCCAGGAACGTAGGAATGGCGGTGAAACGACCGGTAAGAATACGGTCAATACGACGACTCCGTTTCTGCTCCTTGCTTTCATGTGGACGCAGAACGGTCTGACTGCACACTTGATCGATAAAGCTGAAACGCATATCTGCCATTGCGGCACAACGGTCCAGGCCTCTTTCTTCCTCCATCTGCTGCAGAATATGCTCGACGGTTTCCTGTTCGTTCTGCGTAAGTCCCAGAGCCTTGATAATCAGCGGGTCGTTCTCTATGAGCTTTCCGGCAGCAAATCTAAGGGGAATATCAGCCTTCAGGGCATGATCCTCTATGAAATGCATGATGGCATGCAGACAACGGTGAACGGCTCCTCCGTGATCTTCGGGACTGCAGAAGTCCTGCCTGCCCGGTCCTTCCTGATAACGGGCTACATGAATGGCATGCTTCACCACCTCGTCAACACCTTCGTTTTTCATGGCGCTGATAGGGATGACTGGAATACCCAACAGACGTTCCATCTTGTTGATTCGGACGGTTCCACCGTTGTTTTTCATCTCGTCCATCATGTTCAACGCCAGTACCATAGGGATGTTCAGCTCCATCAACTGCATTGTCAGGTAAAGGCTTCGCTCTATGCATGTCGTGTCTATGATATTGATGATGCCGCTGGGATGGTTGTCCAGAATAAACTGGCGGCTCACCACCTCCTCGTTCGTGTAGGGACTAAGGCTGTAAATGCCGGGCAGGTCTGTAACCTGTGTGTTAGGATACCCCTTTATCACACCATCCTTACGGTCGACCGTCACACCGGGGAAGTTGCCTACATGCTGGCGACTACCCGTCAGTTGGTTGAAAAGTGTTGTCTTTCCGCAGTTCTGGTTCCCCACAAGGGCAAAGGTCAGTTTGCCCGAAATGGCTGAGGGTCCGTGAGGCTGCGATGGGTCGTGATAACGGGGACCGTCCTCTCCCAAACCGGGATGCTCAACAGGACTTTCCCATTTTTCTTCTTGAGTAGCAGGATTATCTGCCGTACTTCCCAATGGGGGAAGCGGAGAGGGGGCTTCAATCTCTATCTTTCCGGCATCAGCCAAGCGAAGTGTCAGCTCATAGCCGTGAATACGCAACTCCATAGGGTCACCCATAGGCGCAAACTTCTGCAGCATTACCTCAGCACCGGGTATTACTCCCATGTCCAGGAAATGCTGTCGCAGAGCACCTGTTCCACCCACTTGGGTGACAACGGCTTTTTGTCCTATTTTCAAATCACGAAGCGTCATAGTATCCGAATCGAATCACTTTTCCGATTGCAAAGTTACACTTTTTTTCTTAATAAATCAGGCAAGTGAATCCTCTGTTTTTAACACCCGTGCAAAAAGATACCCACTATTAGGTAT
>CADAWW010000134.1 GCA_902791675.1 uncultured Bacteroidales bacterium | reverse complement strand
CCTGATGCCCGTAGAAAACAAGGACGGCCAATTGGCCATCATTGATGTCCGTGACACCGTGTTCACTCCCTTGCCCACTTCGACACCCGTCCCGATGAAAAGCCAATGGGGCACCATCAAATATATCACGCCCGTCTATGCCGACCGTCACCACCAGCGTGGCTACGTGGTCGGTTTCGATGCGACGAGCCGTCTGTACGTGCTCTGCATTGATTACTCCAAGACGCCAGCCCCACTTACCCTCTATCATACCGACCCGTTGCCCGAGGCTGGCATGCTGAGCATTCCCGTGCTGACCGCCGAAGGCAATCTGATGTTGACAGGCGGCGTGGGTGTAGAGCCGAACAGCAATTTCTCGCCAGTGGCATCCGTATGGCTGCTGCGCTTCAACGACGACGATTCAGCAGCGTCGACAGGTCTCAACAGCTGGCTCTGGTGGTCGTTGGCTGTTGCGTTGTTCGTGGCCATTGCGATTACCTATGTATTAAGGCGCAGAAGACCAGAGCCCGAACCAGAGGAACCGTCCGAGGCGGCTACCAAGGGAATTGCGACGCCCTACTCTCAAAGAGAGAACGAACAATTGATGCAGCGCATCTGCGACCTGATGGAGGGTCAGCAACTCTACCTCCAACAAGGTCTCAAAGTCTCCGACATTGCGTCAGCCCTCGACACCAACATCCGTTATATTTCCGATTGCGTAAGAGCAGAACGAGGCTGTTCACTGACGCAGTTTGTCAACGAATATCGCGTGGAACACGCCAAGCGCATGTTGCTCGACCATCCGGAAATGAAAATCTCCTCTGTGGCCATAGAGTCCGGCTTCACCAACGACAAAGCCATGACACGCTACTTCAAGGAACATACCGGCATGACACCCACCGAATGGAAAACAACCCCAGAAAACGACAATAACAAACCAATTAAATGATAAAGCTATGAAGAAAAAACTATTTACATCGTTCTTTCTGGTGGTCCTAAGTATAGGAGCCTGGGCCGACAGTGCTGTAACCGAGACTTTCGATAACGAATCGGTTTTCCCCTCGTTCGAGCTTGGAGGTATCACTTCCACACAACACACAGGTAGCTTTGGCCAATGGACCGTATATGACGGCAATGGCATGAAAGTGTATGGATCCGAAGGTACTGAGTTTCCGAATGAGTATGAACCTATGGCTTGGATGCCTTTTAACTTTACCAAGACAACACCCCCATACGAATCTGGTATGTCGCATAGTGGAGAGCAGTGCATGATTTCATTTTGTCCCGTTGAGAAAAGTGTTCCTGCAACTACTGACCACTGGCTCATTTCGCCCGAATTATCTGGTGATGCACAGGACATTAGCTTCTACGTCAGGGAGCTCTTAACGAAATACGGCAGTGAGACCTACGAAGTATTAGCCTCCTCTACCGACAACAAAGCTCCAGGCAGTTTCAGCATCGTGGGTTCTGTACATGAAGCCAAGAGCAAGGAGTGGGAAAAGGTAACAGTTACCTTGCCAGCTGGCACGAAATACTTTGCTATCCGCCATATCTCCTATGACATTTTCGCCCTCATGATTGATGATGTCACTTACCTTCCAAAGGGTGCAACTGGCAGTAGTTTCTATTATTATGAAAACGAAGACGGTACGCTGACCATTACTCATTCTAAAGAGCGTTGGCACGGGTCTGAAGGCGATCCGCATTTGGGTACATGCCACAGCTACTCGGGCGACATCGTGATTCCCGAGGAAATTGATGGAAAGAGAGTGACGGCCATTGGCAAGGATGCTTTCTATAGGTGCGATATCACATCTGTCAAATTGCCTAACACCCTTAAGTTAATTGACGATGGAGCTTTCCTGGAGTGTCCAAACGTAAAGGAACTAACTATTCCCGCATCGGTGGACAGTATCGGCAGAGCTGCCTTCAACGCTTGGGATGCATTAGAGCAGGTGACTATCGAGGATTCTCCCAATGTACTTCATGCTGGGCGCGGAGGTGTATCCGTGATGTCGAGCATGTTCTCCGACCAGCCACTGCTGAAGAAGGCCTACGTGGGTCGTAACCACATTTGTCCGACCGTTGGTGCCTCTATGGATTATGAGATTAACCTCTTTGCACGCAGTCACGTGGAGGAAATCACCTTTGGCGACTATGTGACAGAGATTCAGAAGCACGAGTTACTTGGCTGTAAGTCACTGAAGAAAGTCAATCTCAGCAAGAACATCACGTCTATCGGTGATATTGCATTTGACGGCTGTGAACTGCTGAGCGAGATAGAAATCCCTGATGGCGTGGAAGAAATAGGAAAACGCGCATTTAATGACTGCTTTGTCATGCCAACACAGAAACTGCCATCTAAGCTGAGGACCATTAGTCAGGAAGCGTTCCGCCGCTGTTTCGCGTTGACATCTGTCACCATTCCTGCTTCTGTTCTGTCTATCGGTGCTAATGCCTTCGTTGAGTGCTATGGCGTTACTTCCTTAAAACTGGAGGACTCGCCCAATGCTATCCAACTGCCCTGTCGCGTATTTGATGATTTCCGCAATCTCAAGACCTTATATATTGGGCGTAACTATATTGCCGAGTACGACTGGTATGGCAATTTTATCAGCAACCATCCCACGCTGGAGGAAGCCACCGTTGCCGGAGATATTACGGAGGTTCAGAATCAGATGCTCAACGGTTGTGCTGTGCTAAAGAAAGTTACCCTGGGCGACAAGATTACCCGTATCGGCATTGACGCATTCGCGGGATGCAGCATATTGGAGGATATCAATCTGCCAGTGCCTTTGGAGGAAATCGGCAAGAGCGCCTTCTGGCGTTGTTATGCTCTAAAACACGTGAGATTCCCTTCTTCGCTGAAAACTATCGGGGAAACGGCCTTCAACGACTGCAGCTCAATAACTTCTATTGCCATACCTCCTTCCGTGGTGAATATTGGTAGTTTAGCATTTAACGGAACAAAGATGAGTTCCATATCTTGTTTCGGTACAATACCTCCCATTTGCGTTGATTGGATTTTTGGCGGATTATCTGCTGCCAATATGATTCTCTTCTATCCTAAAGGATCACGCGATGCATACAAATCTGCCGTTTGCTGGAAGGAGTTCTTTGACGACAATGTAGAGGAATTCGATGAAACAGGCATTGATGCAACGACTATTGACAAAGAAATGAATTCTGGCAATTTCCATGACCTGCAAGGCCGCAAAGTAAACAGCCAGGTGGTCGGCAAGGGTCTGTATATCAACAACGGCAAAAAGATTATCGTTCGGTGACGGCAATAAAAGACTCAAACCGAAGACTGAACCGCACTCGGGCAGTTGAAGGGGAAGATTGCCATGCAAACAGGGTTTTTGCAGGGATGTAGCAGGGAGAGAATGCCTAAATAAGCAGATTCTGGCGGCCGCCCACATTAATGCGGGCGGCCGTGCTTATTATTGCGGGCGGGAGGCCGCATTATTGCGACCGCCCGCCCGCAACCGATTTTCATACCAATAGACCATAAAAATCTTGAAAGATGTTGTAGTTCCGAAAAAAAGTCCGCCAAAAGTTATGGCGGACTGACAGAGACGCCGTATCTGTCGTCTCAATAATGCAGTAACATCTTATCTTACTCCCTACGACCGAAGATGCGGAGGAGATAGATGAAGAGGTTGATGAAGTCGAGGTAGAGCGTGAGGGCTCCAAGGAGAGCGAGCTTCTGAGCACCCTCGCCGGCATCAGGAGCCTGGAGAAGCATCTGCTTGATTTTCTGGGAATCCCACGCGGTGAGTCCGACGAAGATGAGTACACCGACATAGCTCAGAATAAGGGTAAAGCCACTGCTCTTGATAAAGAGGTTGACGATGGTGGCAATGATGAGTCCGATGAGCGCCATGAAGAGTATTTTACCCATCGACGAGAGGTCGGTCTTGGTGGTGTAGCCCACAATGGCCATTGCGGCGAAGGTGCCTGCGGTGATGAAGAACACCGTAGCGACGGACGATGCCGTATAGGCCAGGAAGATGTACGACAACAGGGCACCGTTGATGACCGAATAGAGGATAAACATCAACGTGGCAGTAGTCAGCGACAGCTTATTGATGGCGGCACTGACACCGAAAACGAGTGCAAACTCGCCGATGATGAGACCCCAGAAGAGAATCTGGTTGGTGTAGATGGCCTGGAGGATGCCAGGGCTGTTGGCAACGGCATAGGCCGTAAAGCCGGTAATAGCGAGTGCGAGAGTCATCCACACATACACCTTACGCATCAGGACAGGGAACGCCTGCGACATGGTCAGCTGCTGATCAGCAGTGAGTCCACGCAAATCAATTTCGTTATAATTCATCTCTAAATTCCTTTCTTTTTTATGTTTAACGCTGCAAAGGTACGAATATTTTCCACCTATTGCATGCACTTTTGTATTAAAAAAACAAAAAAATATGGTGCAGTCAGACTTTTTTCGTATATTTGCAGTCGCAGTGTGCAAAGTGCACCTACTGCAACATAAAATAACTAAAACTTTTTATAATATGACTTACAAAGTAATTGACATTGAGGGTGTAGGTGAAGTTTACGCCGAGAAACTGATTGCAGCAGGTATTAAGACCGATGCAGAACTGTTGGAGAAATGTGCAAAGCCCGCAGGCCGTAAGGCACTGGAGGAGCAGACCGGCATCAGCGGCAAGCTGATTCTGAAGTGGGCGAACCACTGCGACCTGTATCGCATCAATGGTGTTGGACCTCAGTTTGCTGAACTGTTGGAGGCCAGCGGCGTGGACACCGTCAAGGAACTGAAGCATCGCGTAGCCGAAAACCTGCAGAAGAAGCTGGAAGAGGTGAACGCCGTGAAGAATCTGACCAACCGCGTTCCTGCCGTTGTAGAAGTGCAGAAGATGATTGACCAGGCTAAGGAACTGCCTGCTGTGATGGAATACTGATTATTGTTAAAAGATAAAAGTTAAGAGTTAACTGATAAGAGTTGACGGCTCCGCGTTTGCGGAACCGTCAATTGTTTTTATTCATTTCTTTGCTGTTGTACACTCGTTGACGAGATAGACGATACTCATATACGGAATACCGGAGTTCGTTTCGAGACCGATTTCGCAGGTGCGGCTATTGCTATAGCCCACCTCGATGTGGTTGGCCTCGATTTGCGGACGAAGTTTGCGGAGACCGTACTTGTTCAGTTCGGGGAACGTGAAGCCGCGGTCGCCTGCAAATCCACAACAACCGACGCCCTCAGGGAGGAAGACGTTGTTAGAGCATAGCTTTGCAAGTGCTATCATGTCCTTGTCGACGCCCATCTGTCGTGTCGAACACGTCAAATGCAGGGCGATATGACGGTCGATAGGATGGAAGTCGAGGCGGTCGACGAGATACTTCATGATAAACTCAGCAGGTTCGTAGAGCTTCATCTTATGCATCACCTTGCCCTTCGGGCGAGCTTCTTCACGCTCGGCAGAGTCGATGCAAGCATCACTCTGCTCTCGCTCACCCATAACCTTGCGCATACGATGCAGACACGGACTCTGGGCGCAGAGGACGGGGTATTTGCCCTCTTCGCTGGCCTTCCAAAGGGCAGCTTCGAGTTCGGCACTCTTCCGGTCGGCAATGTCGAGCATACCTTTCGATTCCCAAATCTGGCCGCAGCACATGCGCTCCATACCTTCCGGGAAGATGACCTCGTAGCCGGCTTTCGCCATGAGTTGGATGACCTCATCGACGAGGTCGTGAATCTTGCCGCCACTCTTCGACTGTCCCATGGTCTGATTGATGCAAGAGGGGAAATATACGACCTTCAATGGCGAGTGTTCTTCCTCTTTATGTGGAATGCTCTTCTCGATGATGAACTGCGTGAGGTCGGACTTCTTTGG
>CADAWW010000133.1 GCA_902791675.1 uncultured Bacteroidales bacterium | reverse complement strand
TTAATAATGTTCAAGGGTTCAATAGTTCAAAGGATCAGGAAGATATTTACAACCTTCAGGGCTATAAGATTCCTAACTCCCAGCTCTCAACCCTCAACTCTCAACTCTCTAAGGGTATCTACGTACAAAATGGTGTGAAAATGATTAAATAGAATGTTTTATGCATCGAATTGTAATTGCACTTATTTTTTGCGTTGTAACAACATTGTTGCCTGCGCAAACATTCCGGGAGTACCAGGACCAAACCGTCAACAGGGTTAACTGCGAGGCCCCGCATGCATGGTTCATTCCTTTCAGTAACGAAAAGGAGGCACTCACGACGGATGCACAGGAGTCGTCGCTCTATATGTCGTTGAACGGGACATGGAAGATACATTGGGTGAATGACGATGATAACCGTCCCAAGACATTTTATCGTACCAGTTTCAACGATGCCACATGGAGCGAGATAGAGGTTCCCTGTAATGTGGAGGTGAAAGGTTTCGGCGAACCTATCTACACCAATGTTGCCTACCCGCATCCCGTTACGCCGCCTACCATACAGCGTAATAATCCCGTTTCGTCCTACCGTCGTAAGTTTATGCTGCCCGAAGGTTGGGAAAAACGTCGTGTCAGCATTCATTTCCTGGGTGTCCAGTCTTGTCTCTATCTGTGGATTAATGGCCGTTACGTCGGTTTCCACGAGGACTCTATGTCCGATGCAGGATTCGATATCAGCAAGTTTGTGCAGACAGGCGAGAACCTGATTGCCGCTCAGGTGATGCGCTGGTCCGACGGTTCGTACCTCGAGGATCAGGATATGTGGCGCATGAGTGGTATCTTCCGCGATGTCTATCTGCAGTCAGAACCACAGCTCAGAATCTCGGATTTCCGTATCACCACCCCTTTGTCTGCGACGTATGATAATGGTGACGTGAATGTTTCGCTCCAGCTTACCAACGAAATGGAATCCGATGCAGCGGCTGCCGTAAGATACACGCTTTACGATCAGAATGGCGATGTAAAGTTCTCAGAAACCAAGCAGGTCGGTACCATCAACGCTGGTGCTGTCGGAAGTACGGAATATACACATTCCATTGCTGCTCCCAGACTTTGGTCTGCCGAGCATCCTGATCTTTATAACCTCACAGTCTCGCTTCTTGATGCCAAGGGAAACGAGATGGAATGCCTGCGTCAGGATGTCGGTTTCCGCGAGGTGAAAATCCAGAACGGTATCCTAAAGGTAAACGGACGTAAAATCTATATCCGTGGCACTAATCATCACGATAACAACCCCGCTACGGGTCGTTATATGCCGCTGGATATGATAGAGCAGGATTTGCTTCTGATGAAACGGTTCAATATCAATGCCGTACGTACTTCTCACTATCCCAAGACGCCCCGTTTCTATGAGCTTTGTAACCGACTGGGTTTCTATATCTGGGATGAGGCTAACAACGAGAGTCATGGAGCCGGTGCAGAAAACGGCAACCGTATGACGGCCTACAAGGATTGGCGTCAGCCTATAACAGAGCGTTGTATGGCTATGGTCGAGCGCGACAAGAACCAACCTTGCGTCATCGTCTGGTCTATGGGTAATGAATGCGGCGGTCGTGGCAGGGACGGCTACAGTAACTTCGACTATATCTATCAGGAGATAAAAGCCTTTGATCCTACCCGTCCTGTTCATTACGAGAACCAGGGAACGGATTTCGATATCATTGCCAATATGTATATAACCCAGCAGGATCTTCGCAATTCCTATGCTTCATGGCCTCAGAAACCCGTCATTCTGTGTGAATACGAGCATGCGATGGGCAATTCCGGAGGCGGCATGAAGGAGTATTGGGACATCTTCCTGGCCAACGAGCGTATGCAGGGCGGCTTCATCTGGGATTTCGTGGATCAGGGATTGCTTACCAGCCGCGACGGCAGGACGTTCTATGCCAACGGATGGGATTTCAGCAAGGGCGAGCATACCGACGGCGATTTTAACTTCAACGGGCTTGTATCTCCCGACCGTCAGCCTCATGGCGAGTTGTGGGAGGTCAAAGCTGCCCACCAACCGGCTTATTTCGAGTGCAGTAATCAGTCTAAGGGAGTATTCTCCGTCCGTAATATGCAAAGCTTCACCAACCTTAGTGCGTACGTTTGCGAATGGCAGTTACAGTTGGATGGTAAGGTCGTGGAAAGCGGTACACTCGACCTCGATATTGCTCCTTTGGCGCGTAAGACCGTTACTCTTCCATCCACCTCTAAGATGGACTATACCCGCGGTCAGTATGCCTGGAACATAAGGCTGTTCACCCGCGAGGACCAGCCATGGGCCAAGGCCGGTCACGAGGTAGCCCGTTGTCAGGCAATTGTCAACGACCAGCCTGCTGCAGCAACGGTGGCTCCTTCTGCAAAGAGTAACGCTAAAGTTGCACAGACCGATGATGTGGTAACGGTCAACATTCAGGGATGTACCTATGGATTCAGTCGCCAGACAGGAACCCTCTGTTCTATGTCGGTGGCAGGCGAGGAATACATGACGGGGCCTTCACGACCTAGTTTCTGCAGGCCGGCAACGGCAAACGAACGCGAGCACTTCGAGGTTTGGAAGAAGAAGGGTTACTGGAATCCTGACATCAGGCTGGTCGATATGAATGTAGAGGATGCTGCCTCCGAACCCCTCAATATCGTCAGCCGTCTGGCTATCGGAGAAAGGGGAGAGGTTGTAGTACGTTACAGCGTTTTCAATAACGGAGAGCTGCAGATAACCTCTGTAGTCAACCCGTACGAGAATATCTACATCGGCAAGATAGGCTGGCAGTTCAGTATGAATCCCGATATGCAACAGGTTTGCTGGTTGGGCAACGAATACGAGACCTATCGCGATCGTCATCTTTCCGGTCTTGTATGCCTTAATAAGAAATCCATTGATGACCTTTGGGTACCCTACGAGGTGCCCCAGGAGAACGGAAATCGCTTCGATACCCGATGGGTGGCGCTCACAAAGGGCGAATCGGGCATCCTGGCAACAGCCGATGCACCGTTCGATTTCTCAGCACGCAGGTTCAGCGACCAGCAGATATACGATGCTCCCCATCTTAGCTATCTGGAGCCCGAAGACCATATTACCCTCCATCTCGACTACGAGAATCAGGGAGTAGGGCAGTCGCCCGGACGTGCCGACGTGCTGGAACCTTATCGTGTCATGTTGCGTAAGGTAACCTATACACTTAGCCTTCAGCCCGTCAACCTTGCTACAGACGAGCCTGCGGAACTGAGCGGCAAGCGTATGAAAACGGCTCCGTTTACACCCCAGCTTTCGACCTTCGATGCAGATGCGCTGATTCCCAAGTCATATCCTGTCACCTTGCGTAATGGTATGACCAATCTCTACCTGACAACCGATGGTAACAGGGCTATTACCGACACGCAGAGCAACAAGGGAGAGCGCACGGCTTTTATACTCGAACGACTGAGTAATGGAGCGTACAAGATACTCGATGCCAGTGGTAAACGTTGTTTTACGGCCACAGGAACAGGAAACGGCGCCTCTATCGAATTACAGGTCTATAAGGGAAATCCACTGCAGCAGTGGCTGATTACCACCGATCTGGATGGTGTAACCCTTATTACCAATCGCAGTACGGGTAAAGCCATGGATATGCACGTAAGCGAGCATCGTATCATTCTATGGGACAAGAACGGAGGAACCAACCAGCAATGGTATTTCGACGAACACGAAACTGCTGTTCCGAACCAGAGCGCCTCAGTCACCTCAGGCGCTCTTTATAATCTCTCCGGACAACTGGTCCGTCAGGATGTTACCCTTCAGGACCTGAACCGGCAATCCTCTGGCTTGTATATCCTGAACGGCACAAAGATAATGGTGCCGTAGGCAAGAGGAGTAGAATTGGCAACTCTCAACTCTATAAACTGACTCTAAACTCTAAACTCTAAACTCTCTAACGGCGTTTACATTCAGGGTGGTAGGAAAATGATAAAATAACCGACTTTTATTTCACAACATGATTAACATGAAAAGATTACTGATATGCCTACTGGCAAGCCAGATACTGTCAGGTGCAATGGCGCAAGAGAAAGACGTGCCCCGGATTGTCAACTTCGTCAACTTTATCCGCGATATTGAACCGCGTGATGCGAATATAACGCCTCTTGTGCTTTATGAAACTGTGAAATCAGAGGCTGAAGCTATCCACCGTTATGGATTCAAGGGTACATGGCTCTTGCAATACGATGCCCTGATAGACAGCCGTTACCAGGCTATGATGAAAGAAGAGATGGCTCATGGATGTGAAGTAGGCGGATGGTGGGAAATCACCCAGCCACACGTCGAAGCTGCCGGATACAAGTGGCGTGGGCGTTATCCGTGGGATTGGCATGCCGACAAGGGATTCTCCGTAGGCTATACGCCAGAGGAACGCGAGCGACTGGTGGATGTCTTTATGGAAAAGTTCCGCCAGATCTTTGGAGAATATCCCCATAGTATCGGCTCGTGGTTCATTGATGCCCATACACTTATCTATATGCGCGAGAAATATGGTATCGAGGCCAGCTGCAATTGTAAAGACCAGAAGGGTACCGATGGCTATACCCTCTGGGGTGGCTATTGGCATGGTGCCTACTATCCCTCGCGTGTGAATGGCTACATGCCCGCCCAGACAAAGAAGGGGCAGATAGATGTGCCCGTGTTTCGTATGTTAGGCAGCGACCCTCTCTACCAGTACAGTTCCGGCATTGGCGGTGCCGTACAGAGTGTCTGCACCATAGAACCCACCTATGTTAACGCGCAGCAGCCCGACTGGGTGCGATGGTATCTGCGTTGCCAGACCGACGATCCTGCCTTGGGCTTTACATACTTCCAGGCAGGGCAGGAGAACTCCTTCACATGGAAGGTCTTCGCCAAGGGCTACGAGGTGCAGCTCCCTCAGATTGCAGCCCTTCAGAGGGAAGGCAAACTTCGGGTGGAGACATTGATAGAAAGTGCCCGTGCCTTCCGGAAGAAGTATCCCATAACGCCCGCTACAGCTTGCACGGCGCTGAGCGACTATACGGATAACAGGGGCCGTACCATCTGGTTTAACAGTCGCTACTATCGCGTCAATGTGCTGTGGGAAGGCGACCGCATGGGCATACGCGACATACATCTGTTCGACGAGAATGTAGAGTCGTACTATTTTCGGAATGTGTGCACCTCAAACGAGTGTATCTACATGACCCTGCCCATCGTGGATGGTTGCCTGTGGAGCACGGCAGACAATATGGCCAGCCTGCGCTTTTATGCTATCGAGGTAGATGGCCGGTTAAGGGAACTGAAGGGTGGCGAGCCTGTTATCGAACAGACTAAGGGAGGAATGAGTGTGCGTTGGCCGCTTAAAGGCGATGATGGAGAAATCTGCTTGCAGATGACTGAAGGCCAGTTCTCCGCCTTCTGTACCCGGAAATCCCTTGCGTGGTGTTTGCAGTTGAATGTGCAGCCCCAAGCCAAGCTTCCCTTCCAGACTATAAATGGCAAGATACTGACGGCTACGCAGGAGAGCCATCCATACCGGTTGTCTCTTGACCGCGGTACCTTCCAAGATCTGCGTCATAATCCCGGACTTGTGTTCAGCATCCTTCCTGAAAAGGGAAAAGTGTCGATGAGAATGAAGTAAGAGACCGTTCCGGTTATCAGACATCAGTCCTCAGACTTCTGCCCTCAGACTTCAGACATCTCACATCGTTTTGCCCGTCGCTTGACAGTGCTTTGTCGCCAACAACCAAAAAAGCTTCGGTCGAGCCTGCTCACGCTCGGGATAGTTGATGCGAGCATCACTCTCCTCTCGCTTAATCGCAGCCTTCACTCTTCACTTCCCTGTGGCCAGTGAAAAACCTTTAAGCATCGGCATGGGCGGAAGGGTCTTCCCGTTCTCCATCACCGCCATAGCGTAGCCTATCAGCAGCCAGTTGGTCGGATGCGTCTGCGGGTCACCCAAGTCCCTGTCGGGCCCTATTCCCGTGTAGTCAGACACATGGCGGATATAGGCAGGCGTATTGTTCTCCTTAGCTGGAGCCCATCGCGACACAATGTCCCTGATGGTCCGTAGCTTATACTTCCCGTAATACGTCTTGCAGAGAATCACAAATGCGGCACGCCAACCCAACTCAATTGTTTCAAACTGAAAAAACTCCCTGTCTTCCTGCAAGGTCTTCAAGCCTTGCCATTTATCTCCGCTTCTGCGAATATTCAATGGATTATTATTCCTAATACC
>CADAWW010000132.1 GCA_902791675.1 uncultured Bacteroidales bacterium | reverse complement strand
CTGGCAAACCTGATATCAAAATTCAGAAAGGAAGGCGACAAGGCCCAAGCCGACCGCTTGTACAACATCCTCAGCAAATGCGTAGAAAGATGCTTCGAAAATGGTAATCCTAACTGGAAAAGGAAATATGAGAACATGCTGAAGGAGCAGCAAGAAACACAGGAATGACAATACCCATATTCCAGAAACCCCTCTCCTCGCTCACAGACGAAGAACTGATGCAGCGGGTTAGCAGCAAAGACGATGATAGGGCATACAGCGAACTCTATCATCGTCATGCTCGCAGGCTGATGGGCTTCTTCTTCAGGCAGATGAACGGCGATGAGGCGCTGGCTGCCGACCTTACCCAAGATGCCTTTCTGCGCGTCTGGACGGCTCGCGACAGATTCTCTGGTACCAGTTTCCGCACTTGGCTCCTCACCATTGGCTACAACCTTGTAAAGAACCACTTTCGTCATAGCGGGCACCAAAGGGAATACGAGCAGTTTGTGGTGCAAACGGGAGAGGAAGTGGCTGAGAGCAACATCGTGGAACACCTCGATAATAAAGCCTTCGACCAAGCCCTGAAACAACATCTGGAGAAGATGCCGCCAGAGAGCCGTTTGCTTTTCTCGCTCAGATTCGAAGAAGAACTGACCGTTCCGCAGATAGCCGTCGTAATGTCGGTACCAGAGGGAACGGTGAAGTCCCGACTACATATTCTAACCCAATCGTTAAAACAAAAATTCAACTATCATGATACAGTTTGAAGATAAACTCTATGCATCGGCTCAGCGCCTTGCTGAGCAGGAAAACAAAGGCCTGCATGTGCCCCAGAATCCTATGCAGCAGAAACGTACCTATTGGGGATGGATAGCCACACCCGCAGCAGCTATGGTGGGCATTATCTTTGGTATGACTTTGCCTTTGTTTATGCGAAGTGAACCAACCAATCAGTTGGCACAATCAATAGATACCGTACGCGTTATAGAATCGGTACGCGACACGCTTTACCTTACGCAAGTGGTGGAAAAGGAGAAGGTAATCTATAAGTCCCTTCCAACCCAGCAAACAGCGGAATCGGCACCAAGGGAGTCCGACTATCAGCCAGGCCAATGTACCTCCATCCAATGCGATGGCATAGACTACTCCATCTTGGCTACGAACTGAAAACTTACTTGCAGTATACCTTATATATTAGGGTGACGGGCTCCTTGTCCTTTTTGTGGATGACGCAGTCGATGGTCTTTACCCAACCATCGGGCTGGAAGGTGTAGGTGGCCTCCTCGGTGTACTCCTCTTCTGTGCCGTCCTTAATGTCTTTTCCGTTCAATGCCAGCGGGCTGATGGTGCCTTGAAAGTGTAACAAGCAATAGGATACTCAAAAAAAGGATTTTCTTCATTTCCCGATTCGATTTTTGTGTGATTTTAAAAATGTGCATCGCAAATTTAAGTGTTTTCCTAAAATGGCACGAAGAAAAACGTGGATTTTATTGAACTTAATTGTAAATTTGCACCAAAATAAAGCTAACATAATAAAAACCTACTGAAATGAGACGGAAAGTACTGATTTTTCTAAGTTTTGTGCTGCCTCTGATAGCAAGAGCGGAGGGCGAGGTAAGCGAAATACCATTGGCTGACCCCTATATTTTGCTGGAGGACGGCAAGTACTACGCCTATGGCACGCATGATGCCAACGGTATCAGATGCTATTCTTCTGACGACCTGGTATATTGGAAGGATGAGGGACTGGCACTGAACAAGGCTAACACTACGGAGAAGCAATGGTTCTGGGCACCTGAGGTGTATCACAAGAACGGACATTACATTATGTATTTCTCGGCCAACGAGCATCTGTTTGCTGCCACAGCAAATTCTCCCAAAGGACCTTTTAAGCAAGTGGGCTCTTATCAGATGGAGAAACTGATAGGCAGTGAGAAATGCATAGACTCGCATGTATTCTTCGATGACGACGGCAAGGCCTACGTATTCTTCGTACGCTTTACCGACGGCAATTGCATCTGGCAGGCTGAGTTGGAGGACGATTACATAACGCCCAAGGAAGGGACTATGCGCTTCTGCATCGCCGTATCACAAGAATGGGAGAACAAACTAGGCAGGGTTAACGAAGGTCCCAATGTGATTAAGAACGGCAAACGCTATTTCCTGACCTACTCGGGCAACGATTACCGCTCCAAGGACTATGGCGTGGGCTTTGCCGCCAGTTCCAACATAGCCGTAGGAACATGGGGCAAGTATGCCGGGAACCCTATCCTTTGCCGCATAGAAGATCTGGTAGGCACAGGACATCACTCGCTTTTCTATGACAAGAACGGCGTTCTGCGTATTGTTTTCCATGCACACGAATCGAAGGAGAATGTAGGAAACCGCCTGATGTACATTGGCACTGTTAAGTTAACCTCTACACGTATCTCTATGACTAAAGATCCCATCATCAGACCTAAGATCTTTACCCAAGAAGTAGGTCTGGAGAAAGTTGAGGGCTCATCATTGACAGACGAGAATATTTACGACCTGAGCGGGCGTAAGATGAATTCCCAACTCTCCGATTCTCAATTAAAGAACGGAATATATATAAAAAACGGAAGGAAGGAACTGAAATAAAAGAAGAAAGCGAGGATTGCTCCTCGCTTTTTTTATCTATCTCAACTCTCAACTCTAAACTTTCTCTCCCCTAAAGGGGAGTTGGAGGGGTCTTTACCAAATGTCTTCCGGCTCTGAAGGATTGTCATAAACTTCCTTAGCGCAGTATTCCAGATAATCCATATAGAAATAGCGCGTAGGATCGTCCATCACCGTCTTGAACTTAATATAATAGGTCTCGTTGGGATCCATTGTCTGGCGAAGCATGATTCGGCGCAAGCAGATATTAGATGCACGCATAAGAGTCGTACCACCAGGACCACCTGCTACATACTGCTGGCAACCCTTCATAAAGTCATTGTTACGCATACGCTTGTCAACCTCAGCGTTGTAGTCATCGTCTGTTCTGGAGTCATCTGCATAACCGATATCGCTGGCAACATTACCATATTTGGTCTGAAGGTAATAAGCACCCTGACGGAGGTCCATAGGAATACCCATAGCTGCCAACTTATTGACATCGCTTCCCCAATAGAACTGAGCCATACCACGCTGTACTCCACCACATTGCTGACCAAAACGCAACTCGTATGTACCGCGAATGGGAACAGGCGGGAGTTTCATCGTTACCTCGTAAAGACCACGAATAGTCATCTCGTCACCTTGCATATTAGCCCATCCCTTACCTTGACCAGTCCAATAGGCAAAGCACGTTTCCTTTTCAATGGTTACATCTTCCAGATACTGATAACCCAGTTCAGCATCAGTGGGGATATACACATTCAAGTGGCGGTCGTCTCTAAGTTTGGATATACGAATGTCATTATTCATGAATTCAGGCCACATAGCAGTTACATTCCAGCGGATACGGCTACGCATCATCTGCATGCGTGTGTTGTCGCTATAATATAACAAATCCTCGATGGGATAGATGATACCGTTACGGACATTGTTCTCGCCCTGAAGATTCGCCTCACCGATCTTGATACCAGCGTTCTGGGGAGAACAGGAAGCCTCGTGATAATCACCACGACGACTATTATTAAGAACAGGGAAACGGTTCAGGTAAATACCATTGCTCTCCTTGCTCTCGTAAGTCTTTATAAGACGACGCTTACCCATAGTGGTATAGAACTCGAAGATGGCAATGGTAGGAACATTGGTGTTTGTATTGAAGCCCTTCTCGTTATAATGGTTCACCAGACGGTCTTTTGACAGACGCATGGGAAGCATATGATAGGTAACAAACTGATTCAGCAGGTTATCCTCGCTCTTATAATTATTATCGCGCTTTGCATCAGGATAGATACCCAGGTTATCAATATAGTTGTAAACATCCTCTACGGTAATCTCGCTGATGGGCTTCTCTAACTTCTGAGACCAGAATTCATCTGTCTCAGCAAAGATGGTAAAGCCGAAATAACGATGTTCCGGAGCATAGAAGGTAATATTTCCCTCACCGTCATCACGGGATACTGACTGAGGAATTGCCTGTGTCTGATACTTGCGTTCGTAAACATCATCCTTAACCCTATCAAGAGTATCCAACAAGTCACAAGCCAATATCAACTTGGACATAACAGCATAGCCTCCCTTATTGGAGTCTATCATATTCTTCAATAAAGAAGCCATAGAATCTCCACTGGGAGAAACCACCTGATGCATACAATGAATAACACCGTTGATAGACAAAATATCACGGTTCAGACGGTCTATCATACAGTCGTTGACAAGAAGGCTGTCGGGGTCATCTGTCTGCATAACGACCAGCTTTCTGTCGTTCATGTTAGGAACCTCGATCTCTGCAGACGAACCTGGAGTGGTGGTTGGGAAAGAGCTAATCTCAAAGAACCCATTATCATCTCCACCATCAATAATACTGTTGTAAACAATAACTTTGCGGATAGAGTCCAACTTGTTGCTATCGGTAAAAGCTTCCCACGTAGGCTCTGTTATAAGGTCCTTCTTAACTAGCGAATCCAGGAAGATCTGAATAGCGTCATTTGTGGGTGCAAAAACGGTATAGTTACCGCGTGCAGACAAAAGCTGGTAAACATTTGTATTAGAAACAGGACTTACAGGCACCTGCTTCAACAACTTAACATACTCGCTGTACTGATCATGTTTTGACAAGTAGCCGGCAATAATTTCTTCCTTAAATACATATCGTGCTGAAGTATCAATCTCCTCAGAACAACTGGCCATAAACAGAGATGTAATAGCCAACACGTATAACGCGATTTTTTTCATTGGTATAATAGTTCAAGTTTTTTTTATTAAAATTAACAAATAACCCACAAATGTAGTACTTTTATGCTTTCGCTCCAAATAAATTTGCATTTTCTTGATAAGAAAGCATATATTTTAATGTATAACCACCCTATTAGATGAGGTAAATGATTGAAATTCGGGTGCATAAAGACACTTTATGATGGTCGCCCCCATCTGATAATTACCTGTGCGGGAAATCAGCCAGTCTTCTTCGATTACATAAGTGCCCTTTGGCATACGGTCGAAGTAATATTCCGTGCGGTCATCACGTATCTGTCTGTAATATCCCAGTCCGTTCTGATAACGGTAACCCGACAGGCTGGCATCAGGTTCGGCGGCTGCAGAACGGGGAGACGTCAGCTGCACAAACTCATAGTCGCGGTCGGCCGTGATGGTATAGCGCACATGCAGGCGGTCACCGACCTTTGGCTGCTCCGTTGACACATCTCTGCGAATATGGAACCCTTGCCAACTGGCCCTTACACTATCCAACGGCATCTGATAGGTGGCATAGACAGCACCCCACGAAAGTCCCCTCCCGTGTTTCTCCACCCTCAGTTCCTTGGGGGCAGAAACACTAAGGCTATCGCGCAGATAACCCAAAGAGGTATGAGGCGTTACAAAGGTGTGGGTTTTCTGGCCTTCGCGCAACTTCAGCACATCGCTGTTACCCTTTTCAAGTGGTTGTGAACCATCCAGCAACAAAGCATAGACAGCATTAACGGTCTTCACAGGCTCATCCCACTGCTGGGTACGTTTCTGCTGCAAGAGCCACTCGGTCATACCATTCAGCAACTGCTGCTCCTGAGGTTTCACCTCTTGGAAAGCTTCCATCACCTGAACATGCGTCTGCACCTTGCGATTGATGCTGGTAAAGCTGCCGCTTATATAAGAAATATAATAGCCATCAGGATGAGTAAGCTTCTTGTCCAATCCCTCCAGATACCTCTCGGCCAACTTATCCTTGCCGTTCCGTTTCAGCACGATGGCAGCCAAAGCAGCTTCTTCAATGGTATATTCTCTTCCTTCAGCAGGCTGGAGAAGTTCAATAAGCAGTTTCTGGTCTTTACGTTGCTCGTCCGTCAGTATATTATCAACCAGGCTTTGTATATAAAGGTAACGGAGT
>CADAWW010000131.1:597-11091 GCA_902791675.1 uncultured Bacteroidales bacterium | reverse complement strand
GGCCAGGATAATTTGTAGAACCCTTTCGAATCATGAATCACTGTATCAGTTGCCATAGTATTTGTTGTTAATTTTCTCTGCAAATATACAACTTTTTTTATTATATCCTACTGATATGGCAGAAATCTTTGTAATTTGATATTTCTGCATGAGATTAAAAAAATGAGTTGTAGATTTGGTTGTTTGCGAATAAACCTGTATTTTTGCGGTGTTATGAAAAAGACATTTATTCTTTTGTGTGTCTTGGTATGCTATGTAACCTATAGCAATGCCAGGATTCGCCTGCCGCAGATATTCCAGAATGGGATGGTGCTACAACGAGGTATGCCTATCCCGGTGTGGGGCTGGGCTGACCCGCAGGAAAATGTCGTTGTTACGTTGAATGAAAGCCGGCGGCCCGTACACGCTGGAGGTAAGAAGTAAGATGGAAGAGGGAAGAGAAATTAATAATGAACAATTAACAATTAATAATTCTAATAACTTTCAACTTTCAACTTTCAACTTTCAACTAATCATCACTGATGTGATGATCGGCGATGTCTGGCTCTGCAGCGGACAGTCGAATATGGAGACAACCTTGGAACGTGTATCGCCTCAGTACCCAGAGGAACTGGACGACTCTAACAGCATGGTCCGCCTCTTTCATGTTCCTTATCAGACCGATACACATGGGCCGTCTCCCGACCTTCGACAAGCTGAGTGGAAAACATTGAACCGCGAGAATGCCTGGAAGTTCTCAGCCATCGGCTATTTCCTGGGCAAGCAGTTGCAGCGCGAGAAAGGGGTTGCTCAGGGCATCATCGAGAGTGCCTGGGGCGGAACGCCCGTCGAGGCATGGATAGCTGCCGATACATTGGCCCTGCATTATTCTGCTATGTATCTTCAGACTCAATTATTTCAGAACGATACATTTGTCAAGGCACAGCAACAGGCTGCTGCACTCGCTAACTATCGCTGGCAGGAACTGTTGGATAAGAACGACCCGGGAATGGGGCAGTATACCCGATTGGATTTTGATGATGCTTCCTGGCCTGTGGCGGATCAGGACAATCTTCTGCCCGACCGAGGCGAATGGATAGGTTCTCTTTGGTTGCGCCAGCACATTATTTTAAATAAAGAGCATGCAGGCCGTGCTGCCCGTCTGTTGCTGGGCACGCTGTATGACAGCGATGTGACCTATGTGAACGGTGTGCAGGTGGGCAGTACGGGTTATCAGTATCCTCCTCGTCGCTATCAGGTGCCCGAGGGTTTGCTCCGCGAGGGTGACAATGTCATCACCGTCCGCTTTATCAACAAGAGCGGCAAACCGTATTTCTACAAGGAGAAACCTTATCAACTGGTCTTCGGCAAGGACGATGTGCTGCCGCTGGGGAAGCAGTGGAAACGTCAATGGGGCGTCGAGATGCCCCGTAATATCAGTCAGGGCATCGACCTGCAGTATCAGCCCTCAACGCTCTTCAACGGGATGATATCTCCCTTGGCTCCCTTTGCCGTAGCCGGTGTGGTGTGGTACCAGGGCGAATCGAATGCCGATACGGATACGGCCTGTGAATATGCACCTTTGTTACGGCTGATGATGGCCAACTGGCGTCAGGCTTTCCAACGTCCGGATCTGCCGTTTGTCATCGTGCAGATGGCTAACTACCGAGAACCCTCGTCAGAACCGCAGCATACGGGCTGGTCGGTAGTACGCGAGGCCCAACGTGCTGTAGCCAGTGAAGATGCGTATGCCGAGTTGGCGGTGACTATCGACCTGGGCGAGACAGTCGATATACATCCTTTGCGTAAGAAAGACGTGGCGGAACGGGTGGCGCTGGCCTTCGAAAAGCTGTTGTGGAACAAACGCGTGACTTTGTCGCCCGAGGTGACGAAAATAGCCGCTGAGAACGGCTCTGTGGTCTGTACACTCTCGCAGCCATTGTCGAAGGACGGCCCGCTCTATGAGTTCGAGGTGGCAGGGCCTGACGGCAAGTATGTGAATGCCGAGGCAGAGGGTAGGGGCGACCGCATCGTTATCCGCTCTCCATTAGCGAATCCTGTCTCTATCCGCTATGCATGGAAGAACAACCCCATCCGGGCAAATGTCTATGGCCGGAACGGTCTTCCCATGAGCCCGATAGAGTTAAAGATATATGTTACAAACCGTAAACCGTAAACCGTAAACTAATTCATAATTCATAATTCATAATTAACAACGAATGACGATGACGATAACGACAACGAAAACAATCAACTTGTCCACTCGTTTACTTATCAACTCTCAACTGACTTTAAACTATAAACTATAAACTATAAACTTTACATGCTAACAACCTTAAGCGAAATCCTTAAAGATGCCAATGAACGACACTATGCCGTTGGAGCATTTAATTGTCTGAGTCTGGAAAATGTGATGGGTGCCCTGGAAGCTGCCGAAGAACTACGTTCACCCATAATACTGCAACTGGCAGAAGTCCAGTTTCCCGAAGCTCCTCTTGAACTGATGGCTCCCTTGTTTCTGGAAGCCGCTAAACGTTCGTCGGTGCCCGTCTGTGTGCACCTCGACCACGGACAGAGTCTCGAAACCTGCGTGCGGGCCATCCGACTGGGCTTTACATCTGTGATGTTCGACGGTGCTGCTCTTCCGTTCGAAGAGAATGTGGCTGCCAGCAAGGAAGTGACCCGTATAGCCAAGGCTGCCGGTGTGGATATGGAGGCTGAGCTGGGGAAGGTTGGCGACTGCGGAAAAGATACAGCCGATGTCTTTACGGATGTCGAAGAGTCGGTCCGCTTTGTCCAGGAGACGGGTATCGATGCACTTGCTGTTGCCATAGGTAACCTGCACGGTCATTATGTGCATACGCCGCAACTGAATATTCGACGCCTGATAGAGATACACGAGGCCAACCGTTTGCCCTTAGTGCTGCATGGTGGTAGCGGCACCAGCGTCGAAGACTTCAAGGCTTGCATCCACAATGGTATCTGCAAGATAAATGTGGCAACAGCCATCCAGCGCGGCATTATGAAGCGAATCAACGAACGCCTTGCACAAAAGCCCGATGAGGGTTACATTCCCCTGAAGCAGGTGATGATTGATGCCTCGAGAGAAGTGGTAACAGAACATATTCTCCTTTTTGAAAGTAATAATAGAGTACGTTAATTGGTTATTGGTTATAGGTTATAGGTTATTGAGATATTTTAACGATAACGAAAACGAAAACGATAACTTTCAACTTTCAATTTTCAACTTTCAACTTAATAAAGACTCTAAACTCTCCTGCTTATGACTATAAGAAAAATTATATTGTTGTTTTGTTCTTGCTTGCCATTACTGACTTATGCTGAGTCGAAAAAGTCGGTGGCCGATTATGCCGACCCGACAATCGGTGGGGTAAGTGTGCTGCTGGAGACGACAAGGCAGACCATGCATCTGCCCAACGAGATGCTGCGCTTTGTGCCTCTGCGTAACAGTATGCTGGACGACTGGATCGATGATTTTGCCCTTCAGATGCCTAACCACCGCAGACATTGGGTCTTCGGCTTTATGCCTTTCTGTACAGACAACCCGGAAGGAATGTGGTCGGCACCTGGTATCATCGACAACGAGGAGACACATCCTTATTACTATCGTGCTCAGCTGGATGGTGTTACTTTCGAGTTTGCTCCCTCCAAGAAGAGTGGCATCATTCGCATGACCTTCGAAGGTGAGGGCGAACATGCCCTGCGTTTCCGCAGCCGTACTACCATCGGCTCATACACTCATGAAGGCAACCGCGTACTGACGGGAACTGCTGCTTTCGGTCAGCCTGAATGCAAGGAGAATATGGATGCCTACCTCTATGCCGAGTTCGATTGCGACATACAGCTTCTCCGTCAACCCGAAATCAAGCATCTGATGCTGAAGGCTGACAGGCAGAAGAAGGTGGTGACCCTTCGCTATGGCATATCTTATATCGATAAAGAGCAGGCAAAGGCAAATATGGAACGCGAGATTCCGCAGTTCGACTTCGACCGTGTAAAGCAAGAAGCCAGGAAGACGTGGGAGAAACGGCTGGGACAGATCGAGGTGAGCGGCGGAACAGAAGCACACAAACGCACCTTCTATACTGCCCTTTACCGATGCTCGGAACGTATGGTAGATATCAACGAGTACGGACGTTTCTTCAGTGCATGGGACCGCAAGGTACACACGTCGGACGAGCCGTTCTTTGTCGACAACTGGCTGTGGGATACCCATATTGCCCTGGAACCCTTGCATACCATACTGAATCCCGATATCGAGGTGCAGAAGATTAACTCACTGATCGAGATGTACCGCGAGAGCGGCATCATGCCACGCTTTGCCCTCACCTCGGGCGAATGGGCTGCCATGACGGGTAACTTCGCTGCCGTGTGGATGTTGGATGCCTGGGTCAAGGGATTGCGCTTCGACCTGGCAACAGCCTACGAGGGCTTCCGCAAGAACTCGTTGGAACGTACCATGCTGCCTTGGCGCACAGGACCGGCTACTCCGCTGGATACCTTCTATAATGCGCATGGCTACTATCCTGCACTGCGTCCAGGCGAACCCGAGACAATACCCGAGGTAGATTCCAATTGGGAACGCCGGCAGAGTGTCTCTATCACCACCGTCAACAGCTATTCCGACTGGTGCATTGCTCAGATGGCTAAGATACTGGGCAAGAAGGAGGACGAGAAACTCTTTACCGGAAGGTCTCTGTTTTACCGTAATGTCTTCCGCACCGACAAAGGCATGATGTGGCCCAAGGACGATAAGGGAGAGTGGGTAGAGCCCTTCAATCCCATGCACGACGGACGCGCTTACTTCACCGAGAATAATGCCTATATCTTTAATTGGGACGTGAAGCACGATCTGGAAGGACTCTTCACCCTGATGGGCGGACACAAGAAGGCCGAGGCCAAGTTAGACGAGCTCTTCCACATGGGTGTGGGGACGGCCAAGTTCCGTTTCTACAATGTGCTGCCCGATGCTACCGGACTGATGGGAATGTTCCAGATGGGCAACGAACCCAGCCTCCATATACCTTATCTGTATGACTATGTGGGAGCGCCCTGGAAAACGCAGAAGTATATCCATAGTCTTATCGATACCTACTTCATCGACTCCTATTTAGGGATGCCGGGCGATGAGGACGGTGGTGGCATGTCGGCCTTCGTGGTCTTCTCCATGATGGGCTTCTTCCCCGTTACGCCTGGTACCGCCAACTATGCCATCGGCAGTCCTTTCTTCGAGAAAGCAACACTTCATCTGCCAAATGGTAAGTCATTCATTATCAAGGCAAAAGGTATCTCTAAGGAAAACAAATATATCCAAAGTGCCCGACTGAACGGCCAGCCCCTTTCAACGCCTTTCCTCACGCACGAACAGCTAATGGCCGGTGGCACCTTGGAGTTGCAAATGGGAAACCGTAAACCATAAACAGTAAACGGTAAACAGTAAACTAATTTTCAACTTTCAACTTTCAACTTTCAACTGACTCTAAACTCTAAACTCTAAACTCTAAACTGAAAAGGTAAACCATAAACAGTAAACCATAAACTAACAATATTATGAAACGAAGTGAAATTAATCAGATTCTGCGCGACGCCAAGGAGTTCCTGGCATCACGTCAGTTTGTATTGCCCGAATGGGCAGAGTGGAGCCTGCAAGACTGGAAGGCTAACCGTCAGAAAGTAGATTATATTGTAGACCGTATGTTGGGATGGGACATCACCGACTTCGGCTCTGGCGACTTTCTGCGCTGCGGTCTGTTCCTCTTTACCATCCGCAACGGAAAGTACGGAGTGGACAAGAAGCCCTATGCCGAGAAGATTATGATTGTCGGGGAGAACCAGGAGACGCCTATGCACTTCCATTGGTCCAAGATGGAGGACATCATCAATCGAGGCGGCGGTAACCTGGTGATTGAACTCTATAATGCCGACAAGAACGAGCAGTTTGCCGATACACAGGTTCACTACCGCATAGACGGCATAGAGCATACGATGGAGCCGGGCGGAACGGTTATCCTTCGCCCGGGACAGAGCATCTGTATGGAGCAGTACCTCTACCATCGTTTCTATGGCGAGCCCGGCAAGGGAAAGGTAATGGTGGGAGAGGTGAGTCAGGTCAACGATGACAATACGGACAACCGCTTCTATAATCCCGTAGGACGTTTCCCTGAGATCGAGGAAGACGAAGCACCTCTGCACCTCCTCTGCTCGGACTACGGTAAGTTCTTGTAATAGATAATAGACAACGGACAACAGACAACGGACTACAGACAACTGACAACAGACAACGGACTACAGACAACGGACGGTGAATAAAAGACAACGGTTAACATATAAAAGATAGACAGAATGGCGGAAAGATTAGTTGAAAATATGAGAATATGGCAGGAGGCAAGAGTCTTTACTAATGATATATATAAGATGATGTCAGTGTGCAAAGATTATGGCTTTCGTGACCAAATACAACGAGCTTCGGTTTCCATCATGAATAATATTGCCGAAGGTTTTGAATCGGGTTCCGATGCGAAGTTTATATATTTTCTAAATATCGCAAAAGGAAGTTGTTCCGAGGTTAAAAGCATGTTATATCTATGTGAAGACTTTTACTATTGCACGAGCGATGAAAGAATATCACAAGTAAATAAACTACTATCTCTTTCGAGCGGAATATTTAATCTGATACAATATTTAAAAAAACAAAATAACACCAACTAGTCCGTTGTCCGTTGTCTGTTGTCTGTTGTCCGTTGTCTGTTGTCCTCTAAAAAAACATCTGAAATGCATAAAGTACGAATCAGCGGTGTGGGCTGCTGCCTCATGGACCGCATATATGATAAGGTAGATTTTACGTCGGAAGTATTCCGCAAGTATCTGAGTAAGGAAGCCGGTGACGGCGGATTGGAACCAGGTAAGCTCACCTTCGAGGAAGAACTGGAACGTTTCTCGGGCGATAGCTTTGCCAGTGATATCCTTCCCAAACTGACGGAAGGCAGGAAGGCTGACAAGGAGAACATCGGCGGCCCCTGTATAGTGGCGCTTATCAATGCCGCACAGGTTGCCTGTAAAGAGAGCGAGGTGTGCTTCTATGGCTGTTGGGGAGACGATGAGGTAGGAGAGGAGCTGTTGCAGAGACTGCGTCAGACGCCCGTCGATTTGCTTCATTACCGCAAGCAGCCTGGTAGCGAGACGGCTTCCACCAGCGTCCTGTCCGATCCCAACTACGATAACAGTCACGGCGAACGTACCTTCGTCAATACCATCGGTGCTTCCTGGCATTACCTGCCCGAAGAGGTTGACGCGAGTTTCTACGACTCAGACATCTGTGTCTTTGGCGGCACAGCCTTGGTTCCCCGTATCCATCAGGGACTCAGCGGTATGCTCAGAAAAGCAAAGGAGAGGGGCTGCCTCACCGTCGTCAATACGGTATATGATTTCCTGAACGAGAAGGAGAATCCTGCCCGGCGATGGCCCATGGGCGACGGAGACGAGGCCTATCGCTTCATAGACCTGCTGATTGCCGATCACGAGGAAGCGCTCCGACTGAGCGGTTGCAAGGATATTCCTGCGGCCATCTCTTTCTTTGCCGGGAAAGGAGCCGGTGCCGTGTTGGTTACCAACGGAGCCCGTGATGTCTATCTCTGGGCCGACAGTCCCCTCTTCGGAAAGGTTCCCATGCAGACCCTTCCCGTCTCTGCTGCAGTAGGCAAGGCATTAAAGGAAGGACGTAAGGGTGACAGCACAGGGTGCGGCGACAACTTCGCCGGTGGCGTCATAGCCTCCATAGCGAAGCAACTCTCTCATGTCTCCCCTCTCTCTCGGAGAGGGGTTGGGGGTGAGACTCTAAACTCTCATCTCTCCCTCATCGAGAGCACCAAGTGGGGGATTGTTTCCGGCGGCTTCGCCTGCTTCTACTATGGCGGCACGTACATAGAAAAAAAGGAGGGCGAGAAACTCACCCTCCTTCAGGAGTTGTACGATCAGTATTAGTCCTTCAGGTAGTAAACCACGGTGGTTACTACACGGATGTTCTTGAGCCAGGGAGTATTCTGGTCGCGGTCGTTGATGCTGAACTGACCCTGATCGGCAGTCTTAATCTTTCCCAGCTCGCTGTTTGAGTCGGAAGCAAACTGCTCGGCAGTCTTGCGGGCATTCTTCGTAGCCTCGGCAATCATCTCCGGCTTGATGTCATTCAGGCCCGTAAACTCGTAGGTAACGTTAGACGTCTCGTCGTACTCGTTGCTAACGATGGTTACCCCCTCACGCATCAGCTTAGCCTGGTTGCTTACAATCTTGCGTACCAGATCCACGTTCTTGCTCACAACGGTAACTACGCAGTTAGCCTTGTAGCGGTAGCGCACCTGCTCGCTGCTATAGCTCATGTTAGCCTGCTGGTCCACCATAGCTGGTGGTGCGATGGAGATTTCCTCGTCGCTCAGACCGTTGGCTTTCAGGAACGAAACAACCGTCTGCGTGTTGCTCTCTATGCGGTCGTACAGTTCGGCAGGATCGTTGCCCAGTTCCTTGAACTTCAGGGGCCAGGTAACCTTGTCGGCCTTCACTTCTTTCTCGCACAGACCCTTGGCCGTAACGGTGCGGTCCATTTCCTTGAACTTAACGATTCCGCTCTTGATGGCTCCTCCTGCCAGGAAGAGACCGATGGCAAGGATCAGCGCCTCGCCAATGTACTTAAACTGAAAATCTTTCATAACAGCATGAAAATCTTATGTTTCACTATCTTTTTTTTCGTTACAGCTGCGTCAGCTGGAAGTTACGCCAGAGAACCTTGATGTCGTTCCCGTCGTGAATCTGCAGCATCAGGCGGCCAGGCGTGTTGCCGATAAGCTCATCCTCCAGATCTGCCATAGGAACATCGTTGAGCCATGTCTGGATATGATTGCCTTCCACACGCAGACGTAAGGTGTTCCATTCGCCCTCCTTCAGGACATCCTCCTTCTCGTCGGGAATCTGCTGGAGCCATCCGCGGCCATAGGACTCGTAGATACCGCCCGTATCGCTACCCTTCGGAGCCACCTCGCACTGCCATCCGTGAACAGTATTGAAGCCTTCGATGAAAGAGTGGAAGAACAGGCCGCTGTTACCGTTGCTCTCCTGCTTGAATTCGAGGGTAAGGTCGAAATCCTTGTAATACTTGCGAGTACAGAGATAGCCGTACTGCTTGTTGTCGCCGTTCTCCGTTACCAGGTTACCCTCCTTGTCAACGCTCCACTTGCCGTCGCCGAAGGGCTCCCAGCCAGTCAGGTCTTTTCCGTTGAAGAGACTCTCCGTCTGACCGCCTTTATGGGGCAGGGGACGAATCTTGATATTCTTGAAGGAGGCGGGATCTCCATGGTCCTGCAGGCAGATAACACCCTCGCCGGCCAAGCCGTATTCGGGAGCATGAGCCCATTTGCCGCTGCCTTTCCTGGCAAACCAGTCGTCTGTCCACGCTTCGAACTCCAGAATCTTCTCGCCGTTCAGCCAATGCTCCACATGACCGTTGTCGAAGACAATCTTCGAATTGTTCCATTCGCCCACAGGATTAACATGCATCTTTGAATAGTCGGGTAGGTGCATGGCATAGTCCACACCCAGCTTCTGCCATTCCTCCAGTTTCTCAGGCGCATTCACTTCTTCCCATCCCTCATTGTCAATGAGCTGATATTCAGGGCCTGTTACATAGGGGACAGCAAAGGCAGGATTCTCCACCACGTGATAGATCATACCGCTGTTGCCGCCGTGAGTCAGCTTCCAATCCCAGGAAAGTTCGAAATCCGCAAACTTGCGTTTTGTGACAATGTAGCCCGAGTCGTCGGCTCCCTCGCCGCTGGCCTGGATACATCCGTCTACAACCCGCCATCCGTTGGATAGGACCGTATCGTTGAAGTTACACCACTCAGAGAGGTCCTGACCGTTGAACAGCAATTGCCATCCTTCTTTTTCCTCAGCCTTCGTCAGGGTATTGTCTTTAGGCTGGCAGGAGCAGAAAAGTCCGCTCATCGCTACTATCCAGAGTAGCATCAGATTCGTTTTTTTCATTGTCTTATTTATTTAAGTAACACGTTTCCGGCTGCAAATATACATTTTCTTTTTCTATTACGATAACATAAAACACATATTAGTTATTTTTTTATTTTAATAACTGAAGTTTAGAAGTAAAAGGGGAGTTAAAATGGGAGTTAAAAAGGAAGTTAAAGAAGTTAGAGAAGTTATCGCTTCGCTCGTCCATTCGGACAGGAGTTAAAGACGATAGTTATACACAAAAAAGCACCCATCATAAATGGATGCCTTATCTGTTAGAGAGGTTGATGTTACTTTGTTACTTTGTCAATGTAATAGTCCAGGCCGAAGATGGAGCCTGCCAGGAGGAATGCCTGCCCGACGTAGAACAGAAGTCCGTTTGCAACATCCGCTATGGTAAACACCTGATAGGCTACCATTACCACACTTGTGCTAATCAGCATAACGGCACAAGAATACTGAATCTTCTTTTTTCTGTCCATA
>CADAWW010000131.1:0-543 GCA_902791675.1 uncultured Bacteroidales bacterium | reverse complement strand
TTCTTGAGAAGTTAAAGAAGTTAAAGGAGTTATCGGCCTTGCGGCCTGAGAAGTTAAAGCCGATAGTTATACACGTGTAATGGTAATGGCTTAACTACTATAATCTCAGCCTCTCCCCCCGCCCTCTCCGAGGAGAGGGAGCTGAGGTTATGAGGACTTTGTTAAATTGTTAATAATCTTTTTTTTCAGTTCCCCTCAGTTCCCCTCTCCTCGGAGAGGGGTTAGGGGTGAGGCTGCTTTCACTCGTCGCTGTCACCGTCACCGCCGTTGCCGCCGTTGCCGTTGCCGCCGGTGTTACCACCGCCCTGGTTAGGGTTTTCGTTTTCGTTAGGGTTCCCGTTTTCGGGATCTTCAACGATACCCTCGTCGGCACTGGTTACACGCTTCACTTCCTGACCGTTGCGGTCGTAGCAGGTAATCTGGATGGCAGTGTCAGCCAGTTCATCCTTCAGGTCAGTCGTGGGAGTGAAGATGATGCGGCGGCTGCGGATAAGGCCAGCCTTCACCTCGTTCACGTTGGCAACACTCTTGGCGCGAAGACCG
>CADAWW010000130.1 GCA_902791675.1 uncultured Bacteroidales bacterium | reverse complement strand
TGCTGGGGAAGAAAGTGAAGAGATAGTGACTATAGGGACTGTCCTTCTGGTGGACAAAGACATCAAACGTCTTGGTTGCCGTCTCTTCTCCATTGGTCAAAGTAGCTGTAAGAGTTACATGTTGCCGTGTCTCTTCTGGTGTTCCAACCACCTTACCAGCATTGGAAAGCAATTCGGTATTGTCTGACTCCCAGGTGATAGTGGTACCATAAGCGCCCTTAGTGGGAAGAGTGACACCCTCATAGAGGTTATTAATGCTGCTGGGTAATGATAAAGCAGCAATATCCATGCCTAGAGCTTCCTTGCTGTCGAGATGATTCAGAGCTTCGGCCTTTGCTGCCAGCTCTGCCAACTCACTTTCGGTAATCACCGTATTATACATCCTGAATTCGGCATAAAGGGCGTCCTTAAGGAAGGCATCTCCATCATAACAGCTTCGGCCAAGATAGTTCATGACCAGTTTATTCAGGCCGGCCGGATGAATCGATATATTTGTATTCTGCTGTTTTTTCTGACCGTTGAGATAAAGTGAACCGGAGTTACCATTCTGAATATAGGTAACATTCACCCATTCACCCTGACTGATAGGCATGGCTGCACTGACACTGGCTTCACCGCTCCAGTTAGTGGGTGAAATGGCATAACGTGTATCCTTGGCACTAAGGAAGAGATAGCCTTGGCTGGAACTTCTGGCAAAACACCAGATAAAATTGCCGGCACCTGAAACTGATGTAGTCTTGGGAACATAAAGGGTGGTGCTGATGGAGAATGTGTCATCCAACTTGCCCACAGCCTTACCAAAGTCCTCACCGAAATCGAAGTATCCATTTGATGGGCCCAGATTAAGTACAGGCGTTGAGCCGTAACTCGAAAGTTGTGCTCCATTCTGCAAAGCACCGGTAAACTGTCCTTGAGCATCGTTCACTGTCGAAAAATCGAAAACAATGGGGAACGTCACATCCTCTGTTTTTTGCTGTGGACGTGCATCAAAAAGTATCTTCACCTCTTCTGCAGAGAGTGCTTTATCGAAGATGCGGAAGTTATCCATCATAGTATTTGTCATGTAGGCATCAGACTCGTATGGAGAACGTCCCAACCAGCTCTGCGTAATGCTGGAAGCAAATTCTGCAGGGTGCATGGAGGTGGTACAGGTCCCTCTTTTCTCGCCGTCCACATAGATGGTGCAGGTACTATTCTGTTGGACGACAGTTACCGTGTGCCATTCTTCCTCACGAAGTCCCTTGGAAGAGTTTGCCTTATATGCCGTGGAGTTTTTTATTTCGTAATACCAATTGGCATTGCCCGCCTGATTAACTAGGGCTGAGTACTGACCTGTTCCATTGCCCATTGCCCAAGCCCAGCAATAGCTTCCCAACGAGTTTTGTATGCCCACGTTTATATCCAATGATATGGTATAGTCAGCCTTCAGTTGCCCCAACACATTATGTGCCATCTGAGTCCCGAGGTCCAGATAGCCCTTATTGTTACCCGTAGATAAGACTCGGTTGCCGTCATCAAGGGTAACTAACTGGGCCGTTCCCATCAACGAAGCCGAATAGGTGCCGCTGTCATCAGCCTCACGGTCAAAGCTATAGCTAACTAATTGGCCGCCAATCTCTTCAACTGAGGTGGCTGCCTGCAACGGCATAGTCATACTGGTAGCAAGGCTACAGCAAAGCATAAAGGCAAAACTACTTTTCTTCATATTCTTCCAATGTAATATCATGTTTTATGGTTGTGAAAACTATTTGTTATACTGTTTTTATGGTATTATGACTGCAAAATTACAATTTATCCGGATAAATCCACCAAGTACCACACACAAATTCGCATAAAAGAGATTATTTGTAGTTTTTCAAGTCTGATCGAAACGAAAATAACAGCCACAAAAAAATCACAATGGCAAAATAAACGTAGTTGTGAGTTTACCATTTCTTTCTGAAGAAGCAGAAAAAAGCAATTTTATTTGGCAGTAGCCTAAGTTTTTTTTACATTTGCAGCACCAATGATAATTTAACATTATTTTATTTATGTCTTTGCTTATTATCTTTAAGTTGTTGGGCTCTCTGGCGCTGCTCATGTTCGGTATGAAATCCATGAGTGAGGCTTTGCAGAAGTTGGCAGGCCCACAATTACGACATGTGCTCGGTGCAATGACCACTAACCGCTTTACAGGTGTTCTCACAGGTATGCTGGTCACTGTTTCCGTCCAGTCATCCACCGCAACTACCGTCATGACAGTATCTTTTGTCAATGCAGGTTTGCTGACATTGGCACAGGCCATATCTGTTATTATGGGTGCCAACATTGGTACAACACTGACAGCATGGATTATGGCTATTGGTACTGCAGGAGGCGGTGAAGCCACAACATTCGACATAGGCTTTGTATCCTACATAGGCTTCTTCATTGGTATTATCCTCATCTACATGAAGAAACACCGCTATATCGGTGATTTTCTGTTCGGATTGGGACTATTGCTATTAGGACTGACTACGTTGAAGGCTACAGGTACATCGATGGATATGGGCAACAATCCATCGGTTACTAACTTCTTTATGTCGTTCGATCCGAATTCCTTCTCTACAACCATCATTTTCCTGCTTTTGGGCGGCGTTCTCACTTTCTGCGTACAGTCATCAGCAGCTGTGATGGCTCTTACCATGCTACTTTGTTCCACAGGCGCTATGCCCATTTATCAGGGTATTGCTTTAGTAATGGGTGAGAATATCGGAACCACTATCACCTCGAATCTAGCTGCACTTTCAGCTAATACGCCAGCCCGTCGCGCAGCACTTTCACATATGTTCTTCAATTTCTTCGGCGTATTTTGGATTCTGTTTATATTCCGTTCATTTGTCGATGCCGTATGTGGATTCGTTGGTTACGACGTAGAAATGACTAAGGAAACGGCAGGAGCAGCAGCTTTCATGGCCAATGCTGGTAAGCTGAACTTCGTCCTTGCAGCGTTCCACACATGTTTCAATGTTGCTAACACACTCATCCTCATATGGTTCATCCCTCAAATCGAGAAACTGGTATGCTGGATTATCAAGCCTAAGACTATCGACGAAGAAGAGGACTTCCGCTTGCATTTTATCACGTCTGGTATCATGAAGACTCCCGAGCTCTCTGTGCTTGAGGCCCAGAAAGAGATACAGGCATTCGCAGGCCGTATGCAACGCATGTTTACAATGGTACAAGAATTGCTGACACTTTCGTCTACTTCTGGTGGTAAGAAAAAGAGTAATCAGGAAACAGAGTTTAACACATTATTCTCTCGTATTGAAAAATACGAGAACATCTCCGACAATCTGGAACTGGAGATTGCCAACTATCTGGACCAAGTGAGTGATGCTCATCTCTCTGACGATACAAAAGCCAAGATACGTGGTATGCTACGCGAGATTTCTGAATTGGAGAGTATTGGTGACAGTTGTTATAACATGGCTCGTACTATCAGCCGCAAGTACCAAGGAAAAGAAGACCACTTCAACGAGGAGCAGTACAATCACCTGCATCAGATGATGGGGCTTACTGATCAATCCCTGACATACATGAACCAGTTGATAAGTGGGCGTAAAGACTACTTTGATGTTAACCGTTGTTATAACATTGAGACCGAGATTAATAACTTCCGCGACCAACTGAAGTCGCAAAACATTATCGATGTCAACAATCACAAATACACCTATGCGGTTGGTACCATATACATGGACCTCATCAATTCCTGCGAGAAATTAGGTGACTATGTAGTTAACGTCGTTGAAGCACGTACAGGTACCAGAATGCGTCAATAAACAATTATGAGAAAACAACTCCTTTTAACTTTTCTGCTCTTAGCAGGATTTGCTAGTGCTCGAACAGAGCGAGTAATTATTATGGGGGACCACGGTAAGCTGGTAGCCGAACTGCAAACCCCCGATGTTATGCCCAAGCATTGCCCCATAGTTATGCTATGTCATGGGTTTACTGGCAACAGAAACGGAGGTATGGAACGCGGGATAGCTCACGAGTTGGAAACTAAAGGTATTGCCAGCATCCGCTTTGATTTCAATGGTCATGGTGAAAGTGAAGGAGATTTTCAGCAGATGACCGTACCCAACGAGATAGAGGATGCCCGTCATGTGTACAATTGGATAAAAGCCGATGGCCGATTTGGAAACATTGGCATAGCCGGGCACTCACAGGGTGGTGTGGTTACTTCCATGTTAGCCGGTCAGTTAGGGGAAAAAGCTTTCAAGGGCGGTGTGGTTTTATTAGCTCCCGCTGGCGTGCTGCGTGATGATGCTATTCGCGGGACAATAGCCGGACAACCTGTCGGCCAAGGCGATCCGCTGGATCCACCCGAGTACGTAGAGGTTTGGGGCCATCGTTTGGGGCGCGAATATATAAAGACCGCCTTCTGGCTTCCTATCTACGAGACAGCAGCTGGCTACAAAGGTCCTGCCTGCATCATTCATGGCACAGCCGACCGAACCGTTCCCTATACCTATGGCCTTCGTTTCCATCAGCTATGGAAGAATAGCGAGTGGCACTTGCTTGATCGTTATGACCACGGTTTAGGCCCACATCCTGAAGAGGCTGTGAAATTAGCCGTTTCGTTCTTTATGAAACAACTGAAATAAGTTAAAGTTCCGGTAAAGTTATGGGAAAAAGAGGATTGTCCGTATGGTCCTCATAAATCTTCTTAATTAGCTTGCGCACAAGGGCAGGTCGCTCTTGTGAAAGATCATGGTCTTCATGCGGGTCTTTACGCAGATTATATAATGCCGACTTACCACGACGGACTACCAGTTTCCAGTCTCCCTGTCTAACGCCTAACATATCCGTCTCATGAAACTCCCAATAGAGATGGTCATGCTTACGTTGACGGCCTTTCCCTATTAAGGTAGGCAGAATGCTGATACCGTCTATACAGTTTAGAGGGGAAATTCCTGCGATATCGCAAAAGGTAGGAAGAAGGTCATAGAAGGCAAAGGGTAAATCACTCTCTGTTCCTGCTTTCACCCGTCCGGGCCAACGTACAATAAAAGGGATGCGTATGCCACCCTCGTGAGTACTACGTTTAAGTCCCCGGAATTTTCCATCGTGATTGAAATAGGCTGGATCTGCCCCACCCTCCTCATGCGGACCGTTATCGCTGGTAAATATAAGTACGGTATTGTCTGCTAAGCCCTGTTCTTCCAACACCTGCATAATCTCACCCACCTGGGCATCTAACCTTGTTATCATGGCGGCAAATTGGGCATGAGCCTCTGGCGTTGGATTATAACGTGACGGATTATCACCCTTGTATTCGCGTTCCGGAAGAAGTTTCCCCCTGAATGACCTTAACAAGGAATCGTCAGGTTGGCGGAGCTCGGCATGTGGCAATGTATAAGTAAAAATGCCAAAGAAGGGCTCTTCCTTCTTCTGATTACGCAGCCATGCCAAAGCTCTCTCGTGAATAAGTTGAGAGCTATACTGCTGTCGGTTGTTATAGTCTGCACCGAACATGGCATGCTGGATATTCTGTTCCAATACCTCACGCACTACACAGGTATCCCCCATAGACCGACTGTACCGGTTCAGAAAATTAGGGAAATAGAGGTGCGCCTGAAACTGGCAGATATAACCATAGAACTCATCTATTCCGCGTTTGTCGGGTGTTGACACACTGCCCTCATAACCGCCAGCCCACTTACCAAACATACCTGTATGGTAACCGGCAGCCTTCAGGATTTCCGGAAGAATGGGCACAGACGGATCGTAGGGTTCCTGGCCCACAACAGCATAGTCTTCACAAATCCCATACTGTACCCTAGCAGACCCTCTCCAATATTCCTTATTTCCTCTTACATGCGTATGACCGGAATGCTGTCCTGTCATAAAACAGGCACGCGAAGGAGCTGAAACAGGACTGCCGGCATAGGCCGATGTCATACGCATTCCTTGTGCAGCCAAACGGTCTATGTTTGGAGTGCGGAAATGCTGTTGACCATAGCACGACAAATCACCATACCCCAAATCATCACACATTATATATATAATATTGGGGTAACCCCCTTTTGGCTGCGCCATAACAGGAACAGCCAAAAGGGGGAACAGGAA
>CADAWW010000129.1 GCA_902791675.1 uncultured Bacteroidales bacterium | reverse complement strand
AAATATATGCTGTCTGCTCCCGCTCTCAGGGCTGCCGCCAAGCATTCTGGCGAGCCCACAGGAGCCATTATCTCAAAGTCTTTTCTTTCCATCATCCTACTTGCTTCGTTATCGTTATCGTTCCCGTTAACGTTATCGTTTTGTGGACGCAAAGATAAGCATTTTTTACATCTTTATATTTTTTTCAGACAAAAATCTGCAATCTTAACTCCACTAAATGCTTGTTGTTTACTCTTAACTCTCCATTATGCTTCTTCTCCAGCCCACCTCGCGAAAGGCTCCGTTCCCTGACCTCATAGACCTCTATGCCCCAAAAAACATCGAGATAGTAAGCTCCAAAAGCCGTCGTAACCAGATGCAGGAACGCCTCCGCAAAGTTCCCCGCCAATACGTCTTGCTGAAGGAGTAACAGACACCTTAATGGGACGTGGGACGCTGGGACGCGGGACGTTTTACTTAACCTTCAGGGCGCTGTAGAAAGCGTTTGATTTCCTCAAGTTTAGAGGATGGAATAACAAATTCACATTAAGTTCAATAAAAATCCACGTTTTTCTTCGTGCCATTTCAGAAAAACACCTAAATTTGCGATGCACATTTTTAAAACACATAAGAAGAAATGAAAGTAACACCCCTGTCACTCCGCAAGAAGCTCGCTCTGGAGCTTTGGCGACAACAGGATAAGATAGCACGCAAAGAACATCCACTGAAGCAGCTATTTTGGGAATGCACACTACGTTGCGACCTCAAGTGCCGTCATTGTGGCAGCGATTGCAAGATGCAATCCGAGAGCAAGGATATGCCCAAGGCCGACTTCCTGCGCGTGCTGGACAGCATAGCCCGTAAGACCGACCCGCACAAGGTTTTCGTCATTATAACTGGTGGCGAACCGCTGATGCGTAGGGACCTTGAGGAATGCGCCAAGGCAATCTACGACAAGGGTTTCCCGTGGGGAATGGTCACCAACGGCCTGCACCTCACGCCCCAGCGTTGGATTAGCCTCCAACGGGCTGGTATCCACTCTATGACCATCAGTCTGGACGGATTACAGGAAGACCACAATTGGATGAGGGGCAACGAGCAAAGCTTTCAGATGGTGAGCAAAGCCATAGATATGCTGGTGGCAAAGGAGGGCTTCCTCTTCGACATAGTAACCTGCGTGAACCGTCGTAACTACCCCAAGCTCAATGATATAAAGGAATTCCTCATCAGCAAGGGCGTAAAGCGCTGGAGGCTCTTCACCGTCTTCCCTGTGGGCCGAGCCGCCCAAGACCCCGATATGAGGCTCACCAGTGAGGAGTTCCGAGGTGTCTTTGATTTTATAAAAGGTACGCGCGAGGAAGGGCGCATCCGAGTGGATTACGGTTGCGAGGGCTTTCTGGGCAACTACGAGGGTGAGGTGCGCAACCGCTTCTTCTCCTGTCAGGCAGGCGTCAGCGTAGGCTCCGTAATGGCCGACGGCTCCATAGCTGCCTGCGCCAGCATCCGCTCCGACTATAATCAGGGCAACATCTACGAGGACGATTTTATGGACGTCTGGGAGAATCGCTACGCTTCTTATCGCAATCGCGAATGGATGCGCAAGGGCGAGTGCAAGGATTGCTCCTACTTCCGCTATTGTCAAGGCAACGGAATGCATCTGCGTGATGGCGAGGGCAACCTGCTGCTCTGCCATCTGAAACGAATAAAAGAAGCAGAATAAACAAACACACATAATTAACATTTTAAACAAACAAAAAGAGTATGAAAATTAGGTTTTTTAAGTGGTGCAATGTCCTTCTGACAGCAATGCTTGCCGTACTGGGTTATAGTTGTAAAAACGACGACTATCCCGCTGAGTATGGTGCTCCCAGCGCAGATTATCAGCTTTCGGGCGTAGTTACAGACGAGGCAGGAAACCCCGTTGGCGGCATCTCGGTTTCTGTTGAGGAAACAGATTATTATAATGATTACAGAGATTATCTGGCTTCCAAAAAGTCGATGCTCGGAACAGGTGAATACTGGATGAGTTATACAAGCTACGGCAATTCCGATTTGACAAAAATTATAGTCCAGGATGTGGATGGTGAAGCCAACGGAGGCGAGTTTGCCAACGACACCATAGATATCGACTACGATAACGCCGTAAAGATAAAAGACGGTGACGGCCATTGGTACTATGGTGCCTGGAAGATTACCCAGAACATCAAACTCAAGAAAAAGTAAAGCATCAAGCAAACAGAACAGAAAAGGCCCGCAAGATTTCTCCTGCTGGGCCTTTCTTATTGTTAGCAAAACTACTTTAGTCGTCACTCACCTCATCCCCTGCCGTAAGGTCGGCAATCTGGTCAAGCATTTTCTGGTAACGACGTTGAGTTTGGATGTTACCCCAAATACTATGGGGCACACCGATAGAGAAAAATACAATCAATATGATGAACAAAAAATGATTATTCCCCTTTTGATAGACTTCCCATAGCATCCACGCTATAAAAACAAAACACAAGAGATAATCGAATATTATCCACTGGGCATGATGTTTCTTGGTAAGTGACACCTTACGCTGAGCCTCGAGCAAATTCTCTGTCAGCATATGATTGTGTACGTCCATCTTGTTCCAAAACTGGAAAGCAACAGTGACTAACACGTAAACCGAGAAAAATATATGAAAAGCTGTAGAGAAGGCGTACTGTTTCATCAAAGAATAATAAATCAAGGGTAAAGCTAATAGTAAGAAAATATATGACCTCCGGTTCTTTTTACCCATAGCATCCATATCTTTCTCCAGCGCCTCCTTAGCCTTGCTGGTCATACGGTCGTTCAGTATCTCCTGCTGATGCAGTTTCTGTTTCAGAATCGCCATCTGCTGGCGCATCTCCTCCAATTCAAAATTATCGTTTGTCATAATGAACAAGGATTAATCGTTAGACATGTTTTTGAGTTGTTCACGGATTCTGAACAGACGAACGCTGACATTCTTGGCTGTGATGCCCACTATCTGACCTATCTCGTCGTACGAAAGGTTCTCCAGCCACAGCAGGACGATGGCGCGGTCGAAGGGTTGCAACTTGGATATACGCTTGTGCAGCATATCCACCTGACGCGTGTCCTCGTCGCGGTCCTCAAACAGATTGATGTTCATATTCAACCTTTCTGTGGGCGTGCGGCGTTTCTTTCTGTCGTAAGAGATACAGGTATTCAGGGCTATACGGTAAACCCACGAGCGGATGTTACTACGGTTCTCAAAGCCCTCGAATCCGTTCCAAAGGTTTATCAGCACCTCCTGAAAGAGGTCGTTCACCTCGTCTTCGTCCTTCGAGAACATGTAGCACACCGTAAAGATAGTGTCTTTTTGTTCCTTCAGCGTTTCTTCAAACGTTCTTTCTAAATGGTCCATTGTAATGTCTGTTGTAATGTCTGTTGTTGAATCCCACATCCATTAGACGCAGCAAAGGTACAAAAAACTACGCGAAAACCGAAAAATCTTCCAAAAACCTTTCCAAACACGTTTGGAGCAGAACTAAACAAAAAGGCCCGCAAGATTTCTCCTGCAGGGTCTTTCTTATTGTTAGCAAACCACCTTAATGGGACGCGGATTACTTTATTCCGTTTTCTGCCATTATCTGCTTTAGGCGAGCATTCTCTTGTCTGAAGGCATTGATTTCTGCAGTCAGACGCTCTATGGTCTGGCGTTGAGTCTCGCGTTGACCTAAGCGAGCAGCAGTCATTCGCTCACGTATACCGCCTTCTGTGGTGAATTCACGGTCTTTAAGTTCAATGTACTTAGCCAGGGCTTTATCCACTTGATGACAGAGACATATTGCCATGTTTGCCAATTCCTCATCGTTCATCTTAACCATCATAGGCTGATAATCCGCCCATTGGCTGTGGTAACGGCAGAATTGATGGAGGCGGTCAAAGCGGTCATTACGCCCGAACCATTCCGAAAGTCCTTTGCGTTTCAGATAGTCTTGGTAGTCCTCAAGGAGTTCCTGATTGCTACCACGGGCAATTCCCAACAGTTTCAGTTCTGTCTCTGTTGATGTCTGCCCGTCTGTACTACCTTCCGCAATGTTCTGCTTGGTGCTGCGAGCAGCCTGTACCATCTGGTCAACGGTGCGATCACCATAACGAGGCAGGAAGCGCTGACAGAACACTTGCGTCAGTTGGTAAAGCACATCACTGCGCTGATAGAATCTCAGCTCCGTGTAAACCACCGCTTTACGTAGAACGCTAGCGGTACCATCCTGGTAATGTTTTATAGTGGGGCGTTTGTTAGTGTCCATTGTTGTTGCTGTTTATATGGTTAATCCGGTATTTCCGGAATATCCGAATTTCATGCAAAGGTACAAAATTATTTACTTACAATAATCTTATATCCTATTAAAAATAAACTGTGAATTGTGAATACTGTGAAAAACCGATAGTGAAGCGCAACAAGTATGTCAAATATTTTCCTCTGCCATCCTTCTGTATGCTCCCCCAAAGGGGAGAGCCTAAGGGGGCTTCTTTTTGCTACTATTAAGGGGCGCAAAAATTCCCTCACGAGGCAGTAAATTTTTCCTCGTCAGGCAGCAAAAATTCTATAACCGGAGAGATTTGCGATGTAAAGAATTTTCGTAAGCCGATGCATTTTTGCTTTCGTATTACAACCCTTTAGACCAGATGAACGGAGCCGCAGAAATGCGCTATTTTACGGCCTGACACATTATAAACAACAGCAGAAACGGCCCCCTGCAGGAGAAATCTTGCGGGGCTTTTGTTTTGTGGAATATCTGCGATAAACGTTAAATGTTGGAGGGGGAATGTGATTTATTCTCGTCTGTCCTTTGTTTCATAAAATAATTAACCGTATCTTTACACCAGAAATAACATTGTTTTATCAATTAAGCGAAAACAAATAGGTATGAAAACTTTGAAAAGTACACAAGCATTGAGAGTTGTTATTGGTCTGTTCCTGGCATTCGCCATGAGCGGCAAAATGTGGGCGCAAAGTAGTAATTCACGCTTTGTGGCTGAGGGTGCCGTGCATGAGTATTTAGAGGAAGATAGGGTTCAGGCTCGTGCGAACGCCTTTATCTATGAGGGGAAGTTTGAGGAATACCGAAAGTGGCAATTGCATATCAAGAAGGAAAGCCGGAAGATGGAGGAAGCGCATAAGAAGAAGATGAAAAAGATTAAGGATGAGGATGTGCGAGACAGTCTATACGAGGAATACAAACGTCAGCGTTACAACTTTGTTTACCAGCCATGCCCTTATCCTCAGCACGAATATGTGGTGATTATCCGCCCAACGCTCAAACCTACTCGCGGCTTTGCGGTAGAGAAAGATAAGGTGGTTTATATGGATTATAATAAGTTAGAGTCAGGCCCTTTGAATATTTCTGCAACAGAAATCAGTGAAGATGTATGCATGGCGCTTAGAAGTCTGATGGACAATATTGTTGAGTCTGCCAAACTCACGTATGACGGGCCCAAGGTCTTGGACGGCACCACCTACAGCATCATCGACGGGCATTTCCCCTGTTACATGGTTAAGAGTCATGGGGGCAGCAGAAACAACGAAGAAGGCGCAGCTTGCCGTTTGCTGGAGAAGCTTTCCGAGGCTGCCAAGCAGAAAGATGCCGCCACCATAAATGCGCAACTTGAGGAAATCAAACGCCTGGATGCTTTCTACAGCGCACTGAAGGTTAAGTAAAAACGTCCCACGTCCCACCGTCCCGCGTCCCATTAAGGTGGTTTGCAATTTTCTTTGTACTTTTGATGAACGTTTTCCGTTTAGCGGTGTATATCTTTATGAGAGCAGCTCTGAAATAGAGAGAAGTTAAAGAAGTTATCACTTCGCTAGAAGTTAAAGAAGTTAAAAGAAAAAAGAAAATGAGAAAGACAATAGTTATCGCTTTGGTACTCATGTGCAGCATGATGGCTTTAGCACAGAAGAAAGAGACCATAGAAATTAAGAGAACCAAAGAATTCTGGCTTTCCACTATCCGTGAGATAGATTGGTATCTGGAGCAGATTAAGGCTTGGAGGGAGGCTGTGGATGCTGACCCAAAAGACGAGTGGGCATGGCGTAACTACTATTGTGCTACGGATGGGATGTACACCAATGGCTATGGGAAGGAACCTGACAAATCCGAGTCGGCTAAGAT
>CADAWW010000128.1 GCA_902791675.1 uncultured Bacteroidales bacterium | reverse complement strand
AGGAGTAGCCTTAGAAGCCTGACCACCGGTGTTAGAGTAAACCTCAGTATCGAGCACGAGGATGTTAACGTCCTCACCAGAAGCAATCACGTGGTCGAGCCCACCGTAACCGATATCGTAAGAAGCACCATCACCACCGATGATCCACTGGCTGCGCTTGGCCAGATGTGCCTTGCCCTCCAGAAGCTCGCTCTCCAGTGCACAGCCGCGGCATGGGCAGATTGGGCTGCCTGCAGCCTTGGCTTCCTGAGCCTCCTTCAACTTCTGAGCGGCCACCTCGGCACCATATATCTCTTTGCCCTTACCCTGCCAGAACTCGATGGCGCCATCAATAGGCAGAATAGCCTTCTCGAGTGCTGCCACAAACTCATCTGTAGCCAGACGGTTGGCGGTAGAGTCATCATAGGTGTCAAGCCACTTCTGCGTAGCCTCGCGCATCCAGTCGAATGCGGTGGTCTTGACCAGTTCTTCTGCCTTCTCGCGAAGGATGCCGCGCATCTTCTTGTGGCCCAGCTGCATACCGAGACCGAACTCGCAGAAGTCCTCGAACAGAGAGTTGTTGAAGCATGGACCCTGTCCCTTCTCGTTCTTGGTGTAAGGAGTAGAAGGAATAGAAGCAGAGTAGATAGAAGAACAACCGGTAGCGTTGGCAACCATCTGGCGGTCACCGAACAACTGGGAAATCAATTTAACGTAAGGAGTCTCACCGCAACCAGAGCAAGCGCCGGAGAACTCAAACAGAGGCTGTGCGAACTGACTGTTCTTAACACTCTGCTTGATATCTACCAAGTGCTGCTTAGAGGGAACCTTAACCAACTTGTCCCAATCGGCAGCCATCTTCTTCATATCGGCTGCATCGGGGTTGAAAGGAACCATGGTAAGAGCCTTACCCAACTTAGGATTACCTGGGCAGATGTCGGCACAGTTGCCGCAACCCAGACAGTCGAGTACTGAAGGTTCGATAACGAAGTGCATACCCTTCATAGCGGCAGGAGCCTTCATCTCGATGGTATCCAGCCCCTCGAAGCCCTTCATCTCGTCGTCAGTCAGAACGAACGGACGAATAGCAGCGTGAGGACAGATATAAGCACACTGATTACACTGGATACAGTTCTCCTTGTTCCAAGCGGGAACGAAGGCCTCAACACCGCGCTTCTCGTAGGCGGCAGTACCAACCTCCCAAGAACCGTCAACGGTACCGTGCTTAACGAAGTCAGAAACCTTCAGCAGGTCACCGGCCTGAGCATTGATAGGACGAACCAGCTCCTTAACGAATGCGGGTGCATCGTCCTGCTTCTCGGCATCGTCAGCCAGGTTAGCCCACTCAGCCTTCACTTCGAACTTCTTGTACTCACCGCCACGGTCGATAGCAGCGTAGTTCTTGTCAACTACGTCCTGACCCTTAGCACCGTAAGACTTCAGGGCAGCAGCCTTCATCTTCTCGACAGCCAGCTCAACGGGAATCACCTCAGTGATACGGAAGAATGCAGACTGCAGGATGGTGTTGGTGCGGTTGCCCAGACCAATCTCCTGTGCAATCTTCGTAGCGTTGATAGTATATACTGTAATGTTATTCTGTGCGAAATAACGCTTTACCTTGTTAGGCATGAACTTCTCCAGCTCGGCATCGTCGAAGATGGTATTCAGCAGGAAGGTTCCGTTCTTCTGCAGACCACGGGTCACATCGTACATGTGCAGGTAAGCCTGTACGTGGCAAGCCACGAAGTTAGGCGTTGTTACCAAGTAAGTAGAGCGGATAGGTGTATCACCGAAACGCAAGTGAGAGCAGGTGAAACCTCCCGACTTCTTTGAGTCGTAAGAGAAATAAGCCTGGCAGTATTTATTGGTGTTGTCACCGATAATCTTTACTGAGTTCTTGTTGGCACCTACAGTACCGTCAGCACCCAGACCATAGAACTTAGCCTGAAAGTCACATCGTCTACGATACCGATGGTAAAGTGGTTCTTGGGCTCGGGCATTGCCAGGTTGTTGAATACGCTGATAATCTGAGCGGGAGTAGTGTCACGGCTACCAAGACCGTAGCGGCCACCCACGATAACAGGACGGTCCTGAACATCGAAGAAGGCATCCTTCACATCGAGGTACAGAGGCTCGCCGTTTGCTCCGGGCTCCTTGGTGCGGTCCAGAACGGCAATCTTCTTGACTGTCTTAGGAACAGCTGCCAACAGATGCTTAACAGAGAACGGACGATACAGGTGAACAGAAATCATACCCACCTTCTGACCGTTAGCGTTCAGGTAGTCGATTGCTTCGCGAGCTGCATCGGTAGCAGAACCCATCAGGATAATCATGCGGTCAGCATCCTTGGCTCCGTAGTAAGAGAACAAGTGATACTCACGACCGGTAATCTTAGAAATCTCACCCAGGTATTTCTCCACAACCTCGGGAACTGCATCGTAATAAGGGTTACAAGCCTCACGGTGAGTGAAGAACGTTTCGGGGTTCTCGGCTGTACCACGGGTGATAGGACGCTCAGGCGACATAGCACGATCGCGGAAACGCTTAACGAACTCCTCCTTAACAAGAGGACGGATATCCTCCTGATCCATTATCTCAATCTTGTGGTACTCATGAGAGGTACGGAAACCGTCGAAGAAATTAACGAAAGGCACGCAGGTCTCCAGAGAAGCCAGATGAGGAACAGCTGTCAGATCCATCACCTCCTGTACAGAACCAGAGCAGAACATAGCGAAGCCTGTCTGACGGCAAGCCATCACATCCTGATGGTCACCGAAGATACAGAGAGAGTGAGAAGCCAGCGTACGGGCAGAAACGTCAAATACGCAAGGAATCAGCTCACCGGCAATCTTGTACATGTTAGGAATCATCAGGAGCAAACCCTGAGATGCTGTGAATGTGGTTGTGAGAGCACCAGCCTGCAGCGAGCCGTGAACGGCACCGGCAGCACCAGCCTCTGACTGCATTTCCTGAACAGTGACGTTCTGGCCCCACAGGTTCTTACGACCGCGGGCAGCCCATTCGTCAACGTGCTCCGCCATAGGCGAAGAAGGAGTAATGGGATAGATAGCAGCAACTTCCGAGAACATGTAGCTCACGTGTGCAGCAGCCTCGTTACCATCACAGGTAATAAATTTCTTTTCTTTTGCCATAATAAAATATCTATATACTTTTTAAATTGACTTTAAACTTTAAACTCTCCACTTTAAACTTTATAAAAAATTGCCTTAATACAGGAATCCGTAAACCCAGATAGGAATCTCCTGCTCAGCACCCTCAGCTATGCCCGAGAGTGCATACAACACATCGGTATTCTTGCGTTTAGGATGCTCCAGGCAGATGCGGAAGCGCTGCTTACCGTCAACGATAAACGTACTGCTGCGGTCACCAGCCTGAACCTTGTGACGCCCCCAGAGAGCATTCTGGAAGAAAGTCTCCATAAGTGTCTCCTCCTCAATCTTACCAGGAGACATCGCATACATCAGGTTGGTGTTATGCAGATACAGGCCAGAGGGCTTCTTGGGGAATTCATCGCCATGACGGTATATCATGTTCAGTAATCGGGCGTCGCTAAGATACTTGATATAATTCATCACCGTAGCACGGCTAGTCTGCATATCGCTGGCTAACTGGCTGACGTTGGGAGCACCTGTACCGCCTGTAGCCAACAGGTACAGCAACTTCTTAATCTTGGTAAGGTACTTCAGGTCAATCTGCTTGATAAGAAGGATATCCACCTCTATCATCATGTTCATCGTCTTCAACAGAGTCTCGCTAAAGTTGCCGTTGTCCAAGAAGAAGGGATAGTATCCATGGTGCAGGTAGTTACGGAAATGCTCCAGGGGATCCACCTTTGCCAGCACCTCTTGAGCGATGCGCTCGTGGCGGTTCTGAATTTCGCGTATGCTGTAAGACTTAAAGTTCTCGCCCGTCATCATATTCAGGTATTCGCGGAAAGAGAACCCCCTCAAATTGTAGCTGTCAACGATGCCGTTCAGTTCTGGATTCTCTTCCTTTAGGCGCATAACACTGCTACCCGTAAACACAACACGCAAACGGGGAATACGATTGTAAATCAGCCGTAACTCATGGCTCCAGTCCGGCTGTTTGAACACCTGGTCTATAAGCAGAACCTGTCCGCCTGCCTGCTGAAACTCCTGCGCAAACTGAAACAAAGTCTTCCCTTGGAAGTAGAAGTTGTTCATATTGATATACAAACACCTCTTGTCCCGTGGCGCAAAATGCTCCTTGGCATACTGAAGCAGGAATGTTGTCTTGCCAACACCCCTACTACCCTTAATTCCTATCAAACGCTGTTTCCAGTCAATTTCATCCATCAGGGCCCTCCTTACAGGAGCCTCTGTATGTTCAACAAGAAACTGATGAATCCGAAAGAATGTCTCTAACATACCCGAAATAGATTATTTTTCGGTGCAAAGATACTCTTTTTTTTGTAAATTGCAAACTCTACATAACAAAAAGTGCATTTTAGACCATCTTTTTATAATAATAAGGTATAGGAGTGTGCATACCAGTGCTGCTGTACGGCCTTAACTGGTATAGAAGAGTGAGATAAGGAAGAAAACGGCGATAATGGCCGCGAGAATAAACACGAAAAAGACTATCATGGCAAGGAAGAAGTTCAGTAGGGTGCGCCAGTAACCGTAGCCTGACAATTGCTTAATGGGAATGACAATCAGCATTAAGAAACAACCCTCGAGTACCATGCTCAAACAGAAGAATTCGGAGAGAATAGAATAAAATTCTACCATATTCATGGAATAAACCATAGCGACAAAGAACTCGGAGAACCGGATTCCAGGATAGGCAGGACTCTTGCGTAAGAACAGGTAGAGGGGTCCCGAAAATAACAGCAGGCCCAACATGCTTACCAAGCCTAAGTGCTTCATAGTCCAATCATATACCCTGTCTGACAGGTTATCTATCTTTGTCAATAATTCTTTTTTTTCTTCAACCCTTTCCGAGGTTTCTTCTTGTTCTTTTGCGTGGCTATCACTCAGACCTCCACTGAACTGCTCCTGAGCTGCCTGTAGGCGGTCTTCCATCCTGATGTTCATGCCTGTTCCCGCAAGTAAGGAAAGGGCTATAAGCAGGAAAAACATCTGGAACGGTGGGAAATAGGCCATCTGCATGCCTTGCAGATAGTCGCGAATCATATATCCGGGACGTAGAATAAGGTCGCGAATGGTACGGAACATACCGCGGTTGCCCAAGCCCCATACATCAAGGAAGAGCAGGAAGGCATTTTTGAAGGAGTAACGGCCTATTTTGGACGACTGTCCGCAACGAGGACAGAAATTACCCTGAAACTGGGTTCCACACGTTGCACACTGGTGCGTCTCGTCGGACATAGGAGCTACCAGATGAGGCTTTTGCTGCCATTCCCTGAACTGCTTGATTTTCTCCTTTAGTTTTTCGATTTTCATCGTCATTTAGGTTCAGATTCTTTAGGAAAAACGTCGATATGACGCATCTGTTTCATAATTGCAGTCTGACGCTTTAACATATAAGCCGACGGGCTCTGACTGCTGTACTTAAGCGGATTAGGCAAGGTGGCAGCAATAAGGGCACAGTTGGCACGGGTAAGGTCGGAAGAGGAGCGTCCGAAGTGTTGCTGCGCTACCGCTTCGGCTCCGTAAATACCATCGCCCATTTCAATGGAATTCAGATACACTTCCATTATCCTATGCTTACCCCAAATGAGTTCTATAAGGCCCGTAAAATAGACTTCGAGCCCCTTACGAACCCAACTATGGGCAGGCCAAAGGAATACGTTCTTGGCCGTTTGCTGGGAGATGGTGCTGCCGCCTCTGTGTCGCTTGCCCGCCCTACTCTCTTCTATAGCTGCATCGATGGCCTTAAAATCGAAGCCGTGATGCTTCAGATACAACTGGTCCTCGCTGGCCATTACAGCCACGGGCATGTAAATGGACATCTCGTCGAGCGGCACCCAATGATGGCGGAGCCTGATCTTCTCGCCATGTGCTACCTGTTGGCAGCAGCGGATTACCATCAAGGGGGTAATATATACAGGCACCCAACGATAGGCTATAACAGCAAGGATTGTGCTTCCGAAGAACAGAAGCACAATCCATTGCAAAAATTTTTGTATTTTCTTTAGCATAAGAGTTCTCCCCTTAGAGGAGGGAGTTGGAGGTAGCTTTTACTGCAGCGTTCCTTCGTTAGCAGCCTTTACCATTGCGTCGCTGGCATACAGATAAACCTCTACACGACGGCTGGCATTTCTGTCCTCCTTGCCGTTGGCATCGTAAACCAGGTACTGAGGATCCTCGCCGTAACCGGTAGCACCCTTAATCTGAGAAGCGTTTACGCCACAAGAGCCCAGAAGGAAAGCCTTTACAGCGTTTGCACGACTTTGACTCAGGGTCTGGTTAGTAGCGTCACTTCCGTCGCTGCTGGCAAAACCATAGATTGAAACATCACAGTCTGTGTAAACATTCAGCACATTGTTGGCAAACTGACGCAGAGAGTTCTGTGCCTTAGCCTGCAGATCGCTCTTACCAACCTTGAAAAGAATTCCGTTATCGAAGGTTACCTTAACAGCTTCCAGACCGTTCTTGTCGGTAACAGTAGAAACCTCGGCATTATCAACTGCCTCGGCAGCTGCCTTAGCCTTATCCATCTTCTTACCGATAAGGATACCTGCTGTAGTTCCTCCGGCAACACCTACGCCTGCACCAATGGCAGCACCTAACTTGGCACCACTCGAACCACCGGCCAAAGCACCGATAGCAGCACCCAAACCTGCACCTAAAGCACCACCGCCGGCACCACCGATAAGGCCACCCTTTGTGGTGTTGTTCATGTTACAACCAGAAACCAAGAGAGCTACAGAGAGTGCTCCAATAAAACCTTTCATACCTTTCATGTTATTCTTTATTTAAATAGTTATACATTTTTCTTTGTTAAAATCTCACCGCAAAGATACACATTTTTGGAAATAAGCATTCAAAATCCACGATTTTTTACTACTTTTGCAGCGGTTTTAACATAAAGGAAGGGTAAAAACCCATATTTTTAGACAAACAAGAAAGAATAAATATAATGGCAAAAGAATTGGAATTCCTCACAAAACGCAGTGAGGACTATAGCAAATGGTACAACGAACTGGTGGTAAAAGCCGACCTGGCTGAGCAGTCGGATGTCCGTGGATGTATGGTCATCAAACCATACGGCTATGCTATCTGGGAAAAGATGCAGCGTGTGTTGGACGATATGTTCAAGGAGACGGGTGTACAGAATGCTTATTTCCCCTTGCTTATTCCCAAAAGCTTCCTCTCGAAAGAAGCAGAGCACGTAGAAGGCTTCGCCAAGGAGTGCGCCGTGGTTACCCACTATCGCCTGAAGACCAACGAGACACATGACGGTGTGGTCGTTGACCCTGCAGCCCGTCTAGAGGAGGAACTCATCATCCGTCCTACCTCGGAGACAATTATCTGGAACACCTTCAAGAACTGGATACAGAGTTATCGCGATCTGCCCTTGCTCGTTAACCAGTGGTGTAATGTAATGCGTTGGGAAATGCGTACCCGTCTTTTCCTTCGTACCAGCGAGTTCCTGTGGCAGGAGGGCCATACGGCTCATGCTACCCGCGAAGAGGCTGAGGCACGTGCCCAGCAGATGCTGAAGGTGTATGCAGACTTTGCCGAGAACTATATGGCGGTACCCGTTGTGCAGGGTGTGAAGAGCGAGACAGAGCGTTTTGCCGGTGCCCTCGACACTTACACCATCGAAGCCATGATGCAGGACGGTAAGGCACTGCAGAGCGGAACGAGCCACTTCCTGGGTCAGAACTTCGGTAAGGCATTCGACGTTCAGTTCCTGAACAAGGACAACAAGCCCGAATATGCCTGGGCTACCAGTTGGGGTGTCAGTACACGTCTGATGGGTGCACTTATCATGACACACTCCGACGACAACGGACTGGTTCTTCCTCCTGCTTTGGCTCCCACCCAAGTGGTTATCATACCTATCGGCAAGCCTGCCCAGATGGAGCAGTTGGATGCCAAGGCTGCTGAGATTGTCACGAATCTGAAGGCACTGGGCATCAGCGTTAAGTACGACAATAAGTTTGCCGACTACGAGCTGAAGGGTGTTCCCGTTCGTCTGGTACTGGGTGCTCGCGATTTGGAGCAGGGCCTTGTAGAGATTATGCGTCGTGATACATTGGAGAAAGAGAATGTTAGCATCGAAGGCATTGAGCAGTACATCAAGAATCTGCTCGACGAGATTCAGCAGAATATCTTCCAGAAGGCAAAGACTTTCCGTGATGCTCACATCTACGAGTGCGAGAACTACGAAGAGTTCAAGGAGCGTGTGAAGGATGGCGGCTTCTTCCTCTGCCACTGGGACGGCACAGCCGAGACAGAGGCTCAGATTAAAGAAGAGACACAGGCTACCATACGTTGCGTGCCCTTCGGTGTAGAGCAGACTCCCGGCACGGATATGGTCAGCGGCAAACCCGCCAAGGCTCGCGTTCTTATAGCAAGAAGCTACTAAGCACATGAGACCGGGAATCTGGATAAGCACGCTCTTTGCAGCCGAGGAGATTCCCTCTGCCATAGTGACCTTTGTGGCCTTACTGATGTTCCTGCAGATAGGAGCATCCATAACCCTTTCTACTGCATTAGCCGCCTTATTGTTCCTGCCCTGCATACTCAAATCCTTCCTTAGGACATGGGTGCGCAGGGCCGGTCATTTTAGGGAGATACTGCTTCTTACGGAAGGATTGCTCTGCATC
>CADAWW010000127.1 GCA_902791675.1 uncultured Bacteroidales bacterium | reverse complement strand
ATTGGCAATCTGCATCACAGACCAGGCCTGTCCCATCCTGCCAATAAGATCTGAATAGCCATTAATCAGTTTCAGGTCGAAACCGCCCGCCGAGATAGGTGTCATGGCGACGCTCAGTCCGAGGCTGTATAAGGCAAAATCGTCATTGCCAAAAGCTTCGATGGCAGCCAGGGTAGGATCAGTGGACTGTGCCACCGCTGTCAGTTTCTCTGCCACCATCTGCATGTTGGCAGGCTGTATCGGTTGGAAGTCCCAGTATTTCAGCTTGGCATTTCGTGTGTGTTCGTCACAGGCTTCCAATCGTCCGTTTCCTCGTCGAGGTAAGCGGCAAAGCACTTCTTGGATGCGGGGAAGCGGATTTCCACCACGCCCTTCAAGTCGTGAATGCCTTCAAGGTCAAAATCATAGACCGTCATGTAGTTCACGCCATCCTCCAAACCCTCGGGAGCCTTGAAGTTGTCTATGCGATTGACTGTTAGCGTCTTCTCGCCAGAAATGGCGCTGGGACCAAAGGATATACTGTAGTTGACCATGTTGACAGATGCCGTCTGCTCGTCAACCTTGAAGGTGCTCATCTCGGTGGCAGGGGCAGTCGATTCTGAGCCCACGATACTCATCTCTTCTATTACATCTTCACTAACCTCCATACCGAAAGGATAGCCATAGCCCCAGGTGTTGTTCTGTCCAGCCAAACGGCCATGAACAGTCGCATAAACCCTTGAGACTCCGCCATAGGTGTACTCTTCAAACTCAATGTCGTCGGTACAATCTACCTGATACAAGTCGTGGTGGCCGTCGGTGTATTTCACCTTCAGCATATATTGGGCATGGACTGCGCTACAAGTCAGCAGTAGCAGAGCCAGAACTGAGAAAATCTTCTTCATACTATTTTATCTTTTAGTGTGAATCTTGAATGAGTGGTTGCCGGCTTTCACGACAATGATGTTTGCAGCAGGAATACCAATGCGGGCCTCGCCGAGTGATGAAGCCTTGGCAGAGGCTAACTGGCGACCGTCAAGGGCGTAGAGTACAACGCTTGTGGCGGCATCAAGACCGCTGACGACAAGCTGGTTACCAACAACCTGGAAAACGACAGGATGGTCCTCGGCCTCCACATCTTCGATTCCCGTAGGATCGTCATAATGGGCAAATTTCAGCGTGAAGGAATCTCTAATATACTCTTTCTCAAAAACATAATTCGTTTTGTCCGAGGTAATAAGCAACGATTCTCCTGAATAGGTGATGACAGGATGGTCATCAAAGAGAATATAGCTATATTTGCCGACTGACCAGCCGCCCTGATCAACCATCTCAAAAAGCTCAATAGCATTGATGTCAGTGGTATAGTCATAATGCTCTGGCGGCAGGCTACCCTCGGGATGGTCTTCAACAATGTTCATGTCCTGCCAGACGGGTGCCGCCTTGTAAGCATCGGCAGCCCCTATGGGTACGTGGACATTGACCTTGTTAAACATCGAGGTAGCATTCATGTGGAACGTCGAGGATGTGATGGGCACCGGCCGCATCGTGTAGAGGTAGAGATCCTTGAGCCTGTTCGTGTTCACAAAGGCCTCGTCCTCGATGCTCCTGACAGAAGGTGGTAAGGTTAGGCTCACCAGATTATTACCAAAGGAATGGGCTCGGATAGCAGTAACCGATGAGGGGACACCAACTGCCGTACGAAGATTGTCTTCCCTGAAGCCTGGACGGAAATTGGGACAATGAATCAGCGTACGGCGCGACCTATCGTAGAGGATACCCTGATAGGCACTGTACTTGGGGTTGTTCTTATCGACGATATATTCTGAAATCATGTTGCCGCTCAGCGCCTCGCTGCCCACGCGGGTCAGACCGGCAGGAATCGTAATAATTGAAGCCTGATGGTTGTAGAAAGCCTTTGCACCTATCTCCGTGACTGTAGATGGGATGTTGAAATTCTTCAGCGGTACACGCTCGAAGGCACTGGCGCCAATCTTCTCCACACCTTCCTCGAAGGTCACGGAGTTCAGGAACTGGTAACCGCAGAAGACATAGGGCTTGACTTCTTTGATGCTCGCGGGAATGACGATATCGGTGGCTTCCTTGTCACCGATATAGAGACGCCCCTTGAATGAGTTGTCGGTGTTCCAGATGGGGTTGGACATATACTGGTCAAAATCCTCGCGCAGCGGGTAAGGTTCAAAATCGATGTTGAGCCATGCCTCGACGCTGGGGATGCTCACCTTCTCCAGATTACGGCTGTAAAAGAAAGCGTTGGCACCGATCTTACGGATGCTGCTAGGCAGATTCACCTCCTTGAGATAGAGACTGGGGAAAGCCATAGTACCAATCTCCGTCACACTTTCGGGCAGGGTGATGCGTGTCACAAACTCGTTCTTATAGTCTTCAAACCAGGTGTCATAATCTGACTGAGGCACATTGAAGGCGTGTTCCCTGACCTTCATGACGGGATAGGACTTACTGTCTTTACTGACTGTTGCAGGCACCACCACGTCACCATAGCCGCCTACGACGACACCCACACCTTCTGGTGTTACATTGATAAAAGCCTGTCCCTCTTCTACAGCGACCAGCGAAGGCTGGATGCCGATATAGGCTGTCTGGCCCATACTGAAGTCTTGCATATCAGGATTCACACGGCTCAACAGATAATAGCCGTCACCCGAACCACTCCAACCGAAGTTAAAGTGGAAGTAGTCATCTTGGGCATAGCCGTCACAGACAAAGGCATGACCGTCCTCAAGACCAGTTCCCGGACGCGGATAGCCATCCATCAGGATGGGGCGACCGGCATCAAGCTCCTGACGCATCAGCCCTTCGTTTCCCAGGCATTCTATGGGCTGGTAATCTGGACTATAACCGAAATAAAGCATCATCGCTCTTGCGGCATCGCTGATATAGGCACCCGTACCACGATCGTTTGCCATCTTGATCGGACGACAGGCCACATGACAGTCAAAAAGAACTTGGGAGAAGTTGCTGAACTCTTCATCAGTCACGGGCTGAGAACCGCCCATCTCGTTCCATTTATAAACGGACTCTGAGAAATTCACTCGGTAGGTATGTGAATGCTCGCGGATGATTCGCTCCAGCTCTTCAGGATGGCCACTGGCAACATCTCGGGCAACCTTATCCATATCGACACCAGCTGGTACCTCAATCCTGTTGTGTAAATGGAAACCACGTCCACGCTCAGGAAATTTCCAATAGGCCATGATCTGTGCCATGGCTGTCGGTGTACAGCCTGCAACGCCATAGTACGGGTCAATATAATCAGCAAACTGATTCCAATGCACCTTCACCAAGGGCTCCACGACGACATGAGGCACAGACTCCACCCTGCGTTGAGCGGTCTGCTTCACTGGAGGTAAGATGACATTTCTCAGCATCTGTCGTTGATCATCAGGCGATTGCATGACCAAACGACCGTCATTCAATTTCACGAGGTCTTCAGTCGGGACATCAGCATCTGTTATGCGCTGCCGGTCTTCATGGCTGTAGGCTTCCAGCATATCCTTGAGCTGGATGGGAGCCTTGTCATAGTCAAAAGTCCCATTGTCGCTCCAACCGAGCACAGGGTGATCCGTGTCGCCCTCTGCTGAAACGAGGACAAATCCGCCATCGCCGCCGCGGTTGATGACATATAGCGCGGCCTCGCCTCCTTTACGGAGAGAGGTGTAAGCTACCTGCATCGCGTTAGCCTTAGCGCCATTTCGAGCACTGGCCTTGGCCGGTGCAGACAGCCCGCCAAAGAAGCGCTTCGCAATATCCAGCGCTTGTTCGGCGCTTATATCATTCTGTGCATTCGCCGCCATCGGCAGCACCAGCGCCATCAAAAGGAGTAGAACTTTTTTCATAAGCTCATAAATATAGGATAATCAGATAGTTTATGGGGCAAATATAAGCATCTTTACAGTATCTACCAAAAGAATCACCACATTTTTGCCCTTGTCAACAAAATGCACGGATAATCGTTGGCTATCTTCCATATTGTCTTCTGCAATTCAGCACGCTCTTGCATTGTTGCCATATATCGTTATATTCTTTTTCGTTATTGGTTGACGTTGACGTTTTCGTTAACTCTCAACTATCGTCTTTAACTCCTTTAACTCCTTTAACTCCTCTAACTCCTTTAACTTCAGTTAATGTAATAGTACCAAAGATATTCGTTCCAAAGATAGTTCCAGCCGTAGAAGACGAACCATATAACCACTATCACGGCGAAAACAAGAAGGCAGATAAAACGGGGGCTCTTGAGGATGTCCCTGAGCACCATCTCGGAGAAAAGCCAGTGGCGGAAACCTCCGTTGATATGCTGTGCCATTCCCGTGTCGAAATTGAAGACGTAGATGGGGCGTATACGCCAGGGGTTGTTGTAGGCATTCTGCCAGTCGAACAGGCAATACTCCCAATACCCGCGAGGGTTCCACCATTCACCTGTTGTGTAACCGTGCTCTTTGGCATAACTGGTTATAAGTGCGTGATTTCCTCCGTCTCCGGCATTGTTGTGGATATAACGGGGCGCTGCCAGACCATAGTTCAGGATCTTGCCTAACGAGACTCTGCATACGATCATTACCGGAATATCACTTCCCAGGCGGTAGGGGTCGTAGGCATAGCCTTTTGCCGTACTTTTGGCCGATCCGAAATAGGCTCCTGCTCCTGCCCAGCCATTCGTGCTGGAACAGAATGTTCCGTCTGTCCATTTCTTGTTTTTTCCCTTTTCCCAGTCGTTGCCGACAATACACTGCGCTGCCGTAAGGTCTGTACCATGATACAGGGTTACGGTGGGGATAAAGATATCGATAACCGTCCAGATGGCTCCTTCTATCAGGACCAGGCAACCTCGGAGAACGGGATATTTGACAAGCCGGACGGGGAACCATACAATCCACATGAACAGGTTGCCGCGCCCCTCGCTGGCTTTGCTGGGTGCCAGCGTTTCCAGGAATAAGTCGAACAGCTCGGTAATGCCATAGACAACGATGTTGAAATAAAAGGCATTGACCAAACGGAGCGGAGTAATGAGGATATACAACAATAGCTCAATAGGATATAATATGGGGCGGAAGAAGCTGCGGACCCCATCGGGGAGGTAACCCTTTGTAAAATAGCGCCAAGGTTCCATGAGGATGAGCTGCAGTCTGTTCAGGAACCAGAAGGGGAAGGAAACAAGGTTGTAGATGAACTCGAAGATTGCAGTATGCCCGGGGCTGAAGAAGTCTACAATGAGTTTTAGTCTGATGATAACCGCTATGGCGACACCAATATTTGCTCCGGTACTTGCTCGTCCTCCGAAAAGCCAGAATATCACCGCTCCTATCGCCGCAAGGAAAGCAGCTGTGAGAAGAAATTCGATAATCTCGCTCAGAAAAGAAAGGCACAGGATGACAAGTAATATCCAGAAAATGACCTTTAAGGCACTCCAGAGCCCGTCGAATGTGGATGATGAATGACTGCGTGCATATTGTGGTTGGGGGGCAGGCTCCTGTTCTACGGGACTCAGATAAGTTACATATTGTGTTGCCACATAGCCGGTCTGTCCGTAGTAATCTATTTCGCCCCACTGCCTGGAACTGTTGAAGGTCACGGAATTTACGACGATGGTATTTCCCCTGTATAACTTGCCTACCTTGGAATAGCCCGTGCCGGGGCCGCTCCGTACATTCAGTGTTGTGGTAACACGGCAATTAGCGGGATATCTGTCAGCCTGAACCGCCAAAGTCGCAAAGAACGACAGCAGCAACAGCATGTGTCGGAAAAAAGTTCCAGGTGATTTCTGCAGATTCATGGCCGGATATATTTCGTTTTCCAGGTTTTCGCTACAAAGATAAACATTATTATTGTATAGCCATGAATTCAGGCTGTTTTTTGTTGTTGTTTCGTTCATTCAAACAATTTTGAGTGTCAATGCGTAAATTTTTGCCCTTCAGAATGCCTGTGAAGGACTTTTTTACGAAAAGAGTTTGTAAATTTGTAATGAGTTGGGCTGTAGTCCGATGAAGTTTTTTCTATTAGAAACTGATATATAATATTATCAGAAAATAAACCAGTCACGATAATACTTTAATAATGATCCAAATGAAGAAAGTCTTTCTACTTCTGCTGCTTATCTGCACTTTGACTGCACAGGCACAGACCTATTGGGACGGAACAGCCGACAAGAACTTCCCCGGTGAGGGAACCGAGGCAAGTCCCTATCTCATCAGTACGCCCGAGCAACTGGCTGGTCTCGCTACCCGTGTCAACGAAGATGGCGAGGACTTTGCCGGCAAGTACATCAAATTGACAGCAGACATCTATCTGACGGACCTCTCTCAAGATGAGGAAAGCAGGAAGCAATGGACGCCTATCGGCGCTGTGTTCTACAGCAATTATTCCACAGACCCGGAAAGTGGCGAGATTATAGGTTCTGGGCGCACCGAAAGCTCTTTTTGCGGTCATTTTGACGGTAACGGTCATATCATCTACAACTTATACTATGTACCGGTTGATGGAAACATCGCTGGAGGAAGCGTCAAGAACCTGACTATTAACAATGCGCAAATCGCAGGTATAGGTTATGTTGCCTTACTTGCCTGTAATGTTAAACAGGGCAGTACAATCAGCAATTGCCACGTACAGGGCAAACTGCTTAGTTTGTCGGCAAGCATGGGTGGCATTGCAGGAGAAAATGGAGGACTGATAGAACAATGCAGCGCAAACGTAGAACTGACGCAAGGACGAATAGGCGGCCTTGTCCACACCAATCAGGAGACGGGCGTCATACGTGACTGTTCCGTAAGCGGAAAGGCTTACACTACATCAGGTGACGCAGGCGGATTTGTACACACAAACCTCGGACTCATCGAACGATGTTCCGCAAACGTGGATATACAGGCATTATACGGGAAAATTCAAGGTGCTACGGGGACG
>CADAWW010000126.1:6332-7172 GCA_902791675.1 uncultured Bacteroidales bacterium | reverse complement strand
TTCGCGGATCTCCTTGACCTGACCCTCACTTCCGGTCATAGGACCGTTGATAACCGTAACATCGTCTCCCTCGTGAACATCCTCGGAAGGCTCGCCATTGAGAATCTGGAAATCGAATCGTTTGACAATGGTCTTAAAACGTTCCACCTCGGCATTACTGATTTCGAAGGGAACACCATTCTCGTCGCGATAGGCATAGAGCCTGTTCTTGAGCACCTTGACCCAGGGAGCATCGAGGATGGAAAGGACCTGCTCCTTTGTGGCACAGATAAAGATAAAGTGATGAAGGTCGTTGCGCAATGCCCTCTCGTCGAGCATGGCATCGTAGGGTTTATAGTCGTCTTCGTCAGAAGGGTGTCTGTTGACGGGCTTCTGCTTCATCTCGGCAAAGGGAATGAAATATTCGAATGGCGGCAGGGGATGTACATCGCCTTCGGAGGCGTTGTACACTTTACGCTTCCCGCTAAATATCTCTCCTATCAAATCTGAGTCGGAATGACGGAGAATACACCATCGCTTTTCTGATTCTTCCATTTTATTTAGCTTAATTGCTTAATCGGTTAGCGAACTTTTAATCGGTTAGCGGTTAGCGGTTAGCGGTTAGCGAACTTTTAATCGGTTGGCGGTTAGCGGTTAGCGGTTAGCGAAACCTGGAACCTGAAACCTGGAACCTGAAACCTGGAACCTGAAACCTGAAACCCATGACCTTATAACCATTTATCTTTTTCGTTGAAAAATACTCCCCCCTAATCCCCTCCAGCGGACTGGGGAGGATTTTCTCTATTCACCATTGGCTAATCTGAACAATGCGTAATCCCTTGTGAGTCAACAAGATTGACC
>CADAWW010000126.1:0-6285 GCA_902791675.1 uncultured Bacteroidales bacterium | reverse complement strand
GTAAGGTTTATTTTATTAAGAAACAAATTTTATGAGTAAAAATAACAAATTAGGCTATTTTTCCCGGATTTCCTTTGTTTTTAATAAAAAATTGATAATTGAGGCTGCTTAATAGCTTAATCGGTTAGCGGTTAGCGGTTAGTGGTTAGCGAATTGAGCTTAATAGGTTAGTAGCTTAGTTGCTTAATAGCGTTTCATGTTTCAATAACCAATAACCGATAACCAATAACCATTTACCGTTTACTGTTTTTTCAAATCTTCTCCTATGCCGCTTTGCGGCAAGAAATCTTTCAGATCTAAAAGATAGGGAGATGATTAATAGAGATTTTGTTTTATTCGATAAAAACATTTATGAAAGCAAGCTTTCAACACGTTTTTCCCAAATAAACCATATGTCTTACATTTCATGTAATCCACCGTCATAAATGACTACATCTCTATTAATCACACGGATTGAATATGAATCTGGTTGTAAGCGAGCTTCCAAAGTATATATCCAATCGCACTTGTCCACTATGTGGTCATGCCATCCCAAGCCTTTGGATATCTATTATTTAGGATTAAACATCCACACGATAAATACCATTCTTCATGTCGTATTCTCCAAAATTAACAAGAAGACCTACGTGTTTATCTAATAGTCGGAGGTATGTCCTGAGTTGCTTGTAAAAGACAGGTTTTATATCTTCCACTGATTTGAGCTCTATTATAATCTGGTCTTCTACTAGCAAATCCAATCTTAAGTCGCCATGTAGCGTTATTCCTTTATAGATAATAGGAACCTGTTTCTGACGTTCAAATCTAAGCCCTTTCTTTTCCAGCTCATAGCACAGCGCGTCCTCGTAAATAGATTCTAACAGACCTGGTCCAAGAGTATTATAAACGTCCCATACAGCCCCGCGTATTTGATATGTCAAGTCTTTCTCTGTCATAACAATAATTATTCTAATACATAAATAAAACGGACAGAATCAGATAATATTGTGCCATATACGCCTATTATCAAGAAAAAATTGGAATTGTCTTTTCCGTGGGGTGAGTCACAAGGATAATGGATGAAGTATGATGTCAGATGTAAGATGTAAGAAGTAAAATATTTAAACTCTCGACAACCGTAGGGCTTTCAATAATGGGAATAATAGATGGATAGTACGGAATACGTCATGAATCGTATGAAATACGAGACATGAGGTTATATCCGTTAAAAGAGGAGTAAAAGCTCGTTTTTAACTCCTCTTTTAACGGATATAACCCCATCTATTATTCTACAACTTTCAAAAATATCTACGTGACCTTAAAAATCGATCTGTAAGATCTGAGAGATCTCTTGGCGCGTAGCGGCATAGGAGGATAAAGTTATTTCAGAAGTTTTTTGCCATTCTGAATGTAAACACCCTTTTTAAGTTGAGAATTGAAAATTGAAAATTGAGAATTAATTTTGCGGCCAGAGAGGTCGTAGACTCCCTTTTCGAATTGAAAATTGAGAATTGAAAATTGAGAATTGCTTGGGGGCTCTATTCCGGTGGGATCGGAGGGGGTGAGGGGTTCGATGGTGGAGCCTTCGAGTTTGAAGGCGTTGATGCCAAAGCTGGACTGACCGGTAAGGTTGACAATGATACCCAGGGACACTTCGGTCTCTTCGGTGAGGGTGAAGTTTACGGAGCCATCCATGAGCTTGCACCAGGCAAGGGCCTTCTCTTCGCACTCGGCATCGCTGACCATCTTGCTACCCTCGCAGACTACCAGGCGGCTGGTCTGCATATCGTCGACATCACCAGGTTTAATGCTGAAGCAATAGCGACCTGCAGGAAGGGTGACTGCCTGCCACAGGCGGTAATCCAACAACGGGGTGGCAAAACCGCTCCACTGGGTCTCGAACTGGATGTCGCTATGGTGACTGGTATCGATATGCGCACCTGTGGTGATGCCATTCTTAACGATGGCATTGGCATCCTGCCAACGGGAACGGGTGGTCCTCATGGCTAAACGCAGGAAGCGGCTGCTATTGTTGCTGTTGACCGTACCCGAGCCGGTAATATAAGGATTCTTATAATTAGTAAGGTACTGGGCTGAGATATCGCCATGCATCAGCGCCTCTGTATCGAGGGTGAAGACTCCCAAAGCTGAGTTCCATGCATCACCATCGGGACCAAAGCCTATACGCTGGGCATTATGGGCATTGGAGGTACGGTCCAAAACATCGCCTCCGTTCTGGTTGAAGTCGTAATACAGAAGCAACGCATCTGCATTCTGTGCCTCCGGAACATCCTGGATATGCTGGTTGCAGTAAGCCTTGACCTTTTCTGCCGTGAGAGCATCGCCCCAGAGGCGTACCTCGTCGATCTGCCCGACAAGCGCATCCTGACCTATTGTGATATTGCCCAGGACAGGCATACGGGTAGCCAGCTTGGCCGTGGGACTGCAGAAGAGAAGACCATCGCGATAGAACCTGACTGTTCCTGCATTGTAGGTTACGGCATAATGGTGCCACTCGCCCTTGATGATATAACCGTCGTCGGACGAAACGGTCCTTGTACCCAGGGTTACACTGAGCATACCCTTGCTATCCACAGCAGTAGAGAGTTTCCCTTCGGTGGTATGCAGACTTACACTGCCCTGGTACTGCTGGGGACGAAGCCACCAGTCGAGGGTAAGTGCCTTCTGCTCTTCGGAATAGGGACAAGTCAACTGTAACTGTTCTGCACCGGTAAAGTTGAGGCAGGACAAGGGATCGTCATTGCTGACAATAAGATACCTGCCCATGGAGAGGGTATTCTCGCCCAGTGCATTGGTGACGTGCAGACTGACATCATAGATACCGGGAGCGGTAGGTGTGACAAACGGGGACTGCTCGGTAGAGGTGAGCACCCTGCTTCCGTTGCTCAGTTCCCACTTCCATGAGACGGGACTATAACGGCTCTCGTCGGTCAGTTGCACACCCTCGCCCAACATGATAGCGGTCTGAGAGATATCGAAGCGGGCAGAAGGAGCTGACGCACGGACAGTCACTTCCCTGGTTACACTATCAGAACCATAGGAATTGGTTGCTGTAAGAGTCACCCGGAAGGTTCCTACAGTGGGATACAAAGCGGTAGCATTGGTACCTCCCACCTGTTCTACCTCAGCTCCGGGCATGCTCCACTGATAGGTACAGCCAGGGCTCTCTGTCTTGTTGATGAAACTGAACCTGTCGCCTGCAGGAAGCGTATCTGTCAGGGCTATAAAGTCCGCCACCGGAGCCTGACCTTCGACAACCACCACATCCTTACTTGCCGACAAGGTTTCACCGTCGGCGTAAGTAACTGTGCAGGTAACATTGAATTTGCCAACTGGTAAATTCAATGTTACTAGTTGAGAGTTGAGGGCCCCCTCCCTGCTCCCCCTTTGGGGGAGTGATTCTTTTAACTGAGAGATATTCCCTCCCCCAAAGGGGGAGATGGAGGGGGCCTCTTCCCAGTGCCAGTTGATGGCGTTGAGAGCGGTTTGGGCAGTGAGTTGGAAGGGGATGCCAGCATAGTGGGTGGTTTCTTCTTCCTTGATGGTGAGGGTCGGTGAGGGGATGGTACCCGTGAAGGGGCCATTGTCCTCTATAACCTCGTGGGTGCCCAACTTCTGGAATCTGGCATGCTTACCGCTCACATATTCGCGCAAAAGCGTCTGACCGTCTATCTGGATTGTTTCCATAGGAACATAGACAAGAAGATCAGGCTGCAAGGCAGGAGCCGCAATGCGGACACGCATATTGTTCTTGATCTCTGCCTGAGTACGGACGGTCTTCCACACCCTGATCTCGTCCAGACCGCCTATCCACCATTGGTTGGTATCGGAGGTACGACCAAACTGGAGGTCGCCAAAGGCAACAAGACCCGAGAAAGTCTTGGAGGTGATATTCCCCTTCTTGATGCCATTGACATACAGTGTAAGGAGACTTCCGTTGATGACAATGGCAATATGGTTCCACTTCTTGGTAGTGGAGAAAACCCCAGACACATTCAGACGGTCTGTACCGCCACTGTCCCAGCCTACGGAGAGTGTCCCGTTACTGTTGTTGTGGAAAAGGAACTTGCCCCAACCGGGACCTACCTGATGAGTATAGTTGGCGTTCTTGTCGTTGCGCATCCAGAACTCTATGGTTGCCTTTCCCAGCATTTCTGAAACAGCATTGGGAATAATGATGCCACTCTCGTTTAGATCGACATAATGGTTGGGACCCTCCTGGGGTATCTGCAACAGAACAGCATTAGAGGAAGCTGACTCCTGTCCGTACTTTCCGGCCTGATAAACGGCCCTTACCGTAAAGGCATCTTCAGCCCCTTCCTCTGGGGTATAGAAGGTCTTGTCTGCCGGCAGCTGTGCCACCAGCCTGGTACCCTGATAGACATGATAGCCGGTAAGGGTAAGGCTGGAAGCCTGAGGTGCTGACCATACCAACACGCCATCCCCGACAGCGAGATTGGTGGGAGGATACAACTGCTCGCCAGGAACCACAACGGTGATGACCGTCTCGCGACCATGGTTCTTTATCTCGACATTCTGCTGAGGGAAAGGAATCTCGACACCCTCGTTCTCCATCTCGTAATTGATAATGGATGCATTATAGATATGTCCGCTGCCAATAGCATCTGTGGAGGTCTTTACGATAAAGAAATACTTCAGCGGCTTGGTACGGTCAACCGAAAAGGTAAGGTCTGTAAGGTCGTAGCCAAACTCCATAGGTTCGGAATGGATACCATCTGCCCAACGGCCCAGCATGGGCACCTCGGGAGCAGGACTGGCACCCAGGGTATTACCTGCATAGCGGAAATGCTCGAAGGGGATGACCTTCTCGGGCTTGGTGGCATTGATATTCTCTGCCACACCAGCAGACAGTAACATCTCGCTACGACGACTGTAGTCCATCAAGAGCTTAATGGTGCGCAAAGGACGGTAATCCTGACGAATGACATAGGCTGAAGGTGTCCAGGTCCAGGTATCTTTATCGACAGCAAAGCTGTACTTATAAGGACAATAGATGAAACCGTTGTTCTCCCATCCGTCGCCCCAAGAGTTGGCAATAATCCAGGCTCCCACCTCATCCTCCTCGACCTCGCCAATCTTGCCATCGCCATCGAGGTCAAACTCAATACGATCGTCATAACCGCAGACAGTAAGGGCATGGTTGAATGTATCGCCCCATTTTTCGACATACTTCATACCCACAACACCGGCAGCCTTATTGGCAGCAGAATTGGGGATGGCAGCCCAAGTGCCATAAGCAGCCACACCGATACCGGCAACACCGCCTCCGTGCATAGAGTCGTCGCCACTATGGTTAAAGAGCCACTCCTTGAGCTCCTGACGTCCCTCGGGAGTATTGGTAGGAGCAAGACTGAAGTCGTAAGCTGTTTTATTCCACATGGCACTGTACCACTTGTCGTAACCCTGCATCCAGCCATAGTCGGGATCGTCGTGGGTCTGTGCTCCAAAGAGCCGGCTGTATGTACGCCCTCCATAGGTGGGCACATTGGGAATACCGATAGCCTTAGCCATTCCCTCGGTGGTACTGGTCTGATATGCCAAGAGCCAAGTGAAATGCGACGGGTACTGGTTCTCGGGCAGTGAAGCGTCGGCATCGCGATAGCTGTTCATCTCGTGCGTAAACTGATAACCAATAGCTGCTGCTGAGCCACAGGAGCCTCCATCCTGATTGAAGATGGGCGGGAAATACTTGTCCTGTCCGTTATAGACAAACGGGGGCAACTGCACCTTTGCCCTTCGGGCCTTACGGCGAGCCACATAATCTGCGGGCTGGGGTTTTGGAGTGACATCATACTTGAGGTTAGGAAAGACGCTGCGGTCTATCTTTACCACCTTACCGTCGGGTAATGTATAATCTTCAATCTGGGCCATGCCGCTGAGAGCGGGCAGTAGTGCAATGATGAAAAGAAAACGGAGTTTCATGAGATTTAGTGTCGGTTTAAACATAGTTCTGCGATGCAAAGATACGACATTTAGTTGAAAATTGAAAATTGAAAATTGAAAATTTATTTTATTCACATCGAAAGGCTCGGAAATAACTTCGCTACGAAAACGATAACGAAAACGAAAACTAATTTATATTAAGCATTTTCTCCTATGCCGCTTTGCGGCAAGAAATCTTTCAGATCTGACAGATAATTAACAAAAACCGCAAAAACCCTTCTGCTCAGGTTGAGACTTCGTCTCTGATGTTATGTCTGCGTTCTTTTCCTTGTGTGCAAGCACCCAGATAAAAGCCCCCAGCCACACCATCAATCTCTTGTGAGA
>CADAWW010000125.1 GCA_902791675.1 uncultured Bacteroidales bacterium | reverse complement strand
CTTTGTGCTAAGTGCTATGGCTTTGTCTTTAAGAACAAGCTCTTAAGCCAAATCCATATCTCTTATCACATAACTATCGTTATTACAAACATCAGAAGGAAAAAACCACGGCTTTCAGCCTAAAAAACCGTAAACGGTAAACCGTAAACTATTAACTTTCCAATAACCTTAATAATAACGACAACCTAGAATGCGTACATGTTACCTGTCTTTCTGTCCAAATAATATCGTTCACATTGGTCATGGACAGGAGCAAAGTTGTATAATACTCCAACGCAAATGCCTGACAGTCTCATATAATTCCATAATTGCTGACGTTGCTCTGGTCCTATTTGGTCAATGGCCTTACATTCTATGAATATGTCATTACCGACAAGGAAATCGACATAATGCTTATGTCTTATTTGCTTTCCGTGAAAAGTTACGGAGAAATAATACTCCTTCACTCGTGCAATATCATTTTCCTCAAATAATATATCTAAAGCATCTTGATACATATATTCGTTTAGGAAAGGCCCCATTTCCTTATGCACCTGTTGGCATAGACCAACGACTCTGTAAGACTTGTTTTTGAGTTCTGCAGCTAGGTTTGGGTTGCTATCAGCAAGTTTTGTAATATTGTAATTCATAAAAACGGACTTTTATTTTCAAAACGCATAATCAAATAATATTATTGTCCAAATATTATTTTTTAGGCTGAAAGCCGATGTTTTTGCTCACAAAGTATGTGTGGTCTGTATAGACCAAGATGAGAGGTTGAATATTTTATCTGTGAGCTTGCTCACAAAGGAAAATAGACGCCTTTCATCTTGTGAGGACTGTAAGGCCGACACATACTGAAGTGAGGGTTCTTATGGTTTTTGTTTCTTAATTTCACACATTTCAACAAAAGTGAAGAAGAACTGAATAGGTTGACTTAGAAATCGCAAACTGTAAACTGTAAGTCGTAAGATTAAGATAAGTTCGTTTTTGTCTTCGTTATCGTTATCGTTTTCGTTATCGTACGAAGTTCTTTTTCTCGTTCCAGTATTCATCCAGGGTGATGCCTTCCATTTTAAGGAAACAGGAACGGGCCGTCTGAATGGTACCGAAGCCAGCATCAACCACTTCGCCAAGGGCAGTAATCTTTCCCTTGGAGATTAATTGCTTCAGTTCCTCGATACGGTAACGGTTGATGTAGTCGTGTACATTATTATATCCCTGACTGCGGACACACTGAAGAATCAGGTGCCGGTTGTAACCCACAGCTTCGCAGAGGCGGTCGCGACCAAAGGTATTGTCGGTCCACTCTTTCTTGTGATTCTGCATCCAGAACTCTAAACGCTTGAATCGCAACAGGTTGGCTTCGTTAAAGTCTTCCTTCTCGGCTTTCTCGACTATATCTTCTGTTGGCTCTTCCTGAACTTTTATCAATGCTGGCTGTGGCAGATGAATGGCCATCTCCTCCAATGTGCGGAAGGCGAGATAGAGATTCAGAAGGGTAAATATAATAATGTATATCATGAGTGCCGTGGGATTGTACAGAATGGAGACGATGGTGAAGAAAACGACAGAGAATCCTAAGCACAGACAATAACCGATCAGGTAGCTGGGGATATCGGTCTTGTGAACCATTCGACGGGGCAACAGGAAGATGTTGACAATATAGTAAATGCTGATGCCCAGGGCCAGAATACGCAGCAGGACATCGCTGGAAAGAAGGTTCTGGATGACCTCCGGGAAGGTGTGCATGATAACAATATTGCTTCCCATTAACCTAGCCACAGAGTAGACGGTAGTCAGGGCTATAACAGGTCTGGCATACTTAACCATACGCTTGGCCTGAAGGAAACCTGGCATGGGGATACTCAGGGGAAAGATACTCTGCAGATAGACACCACACAGAAGAGGCATAATCATGGCCGGATGCATGATGCCGGGCTCGCCCTCTGCAATCTGTTCGCTGATGGTTGTGACTGCCGCCAGTACGAATCCGAAGATGCCGTTCACCCAAGCCAGGCACAGGTATTGTACCTTGTGGCGGGCGTAAAGTCCCATGATAGCACTCACGACCAGATGGGCCGTAGCACTGCTGACCAGTAGTAATTGTATTGTGTTGATGCTCATTCTTTTTTAGTTGAAAATTGAAAGTTGAAAATTGAAAGTTTCGGTTAGCGGTTAGCGAAAAGAGCTTAATAGCTTAATCGGTTAGCGGTTAGCGTTTAGCGGTTAGCGAAAAGAGCTTAATAGCTTAGTTGCTTAATAGAGTTTTCGTTTTGGTTTTGGTTTTCGTACGAAGTTATTTTCGTCTTTCGTTTTTCGTTTGCTAAAGTCTAGCGCCTAACGTTATTTTCCTCCGCAAAGATAGTCATTTTACATATATCAAAGTATATTTTTTGGAAAATATTTGTCCTTTTACGGTAAAAGATGTACTTTTGTAATTTGTAAAGGTGTAGAAGGATTTTATGCGAAATAACACAGTAGTTCGTCTGATTGTTTTGTTGTTTGCCCTATTGGTATTGCTGCCAATGGGCGCTTCTATGCGCAAAAAGCGCACCCTGGCAAAACCTGATACGATACCACTGGCCGAGAAACTGCAGGATTTCAGTCGGTCTAACCGCATGAGTTGTTCTACATTCCCTGTTAAGATTCATACCAGCGGCAGAGCTGTTCAGATTCAGAGCGATCACAATCAGATCCTTCCTATTTATACCAGATCCGGTGCCTTCTATATGGCAGTGCGGCTGAATAAGGGTGTAAACTGGCTTAACGGACTGCCACGCGGTCACTATTTCATTAACAACCGTCCCATTACTATCAACTGAAATCAATGGAAGAAATAGACCATACTATCCAGGAAATAGACCTTGACAAGATTATCCGCAGTAAGGCGGGCAAAAAGGCAAGGTTTATTCCTCAGTTTGTGATAAATTGGCTTAAACGCGTAATCCATCAGGAATTCATTAATGTCTACTTACGACAGGGATACGTCGGCGTTGACTTCTGCAAGTATTGCGTAGAGTATCTGGGTGTGAAGGTGAATGTGGAAGGACGCGAGAACCTGCCCTCCGACAATCGCTATTATACGTTTGTATGCAACCATCCTTTAGGAGCCGTAGACGGCGTAACATTGGGGTGGGTGATAGGCGAACAGTACGATGGCAAGATAAAGTATCTGGTTAATGACTTGCTGATGAACCTGAAAGGACTGGCACCTTTGTGCATTCCTATCAATAAGCTGGGCAAGAACGGAAGAAACTTCCCCGCTATGGTGGAGAGCGCTTTCTCGGGTGAGAATCATGTGATTATGTTCCCTGCAGGTCTGTGCAGCCGTAAGAATGACGAGGGACAGATCAGGGACATTGCCTGGAGCAAGTCGTTCATCACAAAAACCGTGCAGCATCAGCGCGATGTTGTTCCCATTCATTTCGAGGGACAGTTAACGCCCCGTTTCTACAGGGTGGCCCGTTTCTGCAAGAAGTTCCACCTTCCTAACTTTGCTCAGATTCTCTTGCCGGATGAGATGTACAAGAGCAACGGGAATGTGTACACAGTAAAAATTGGCAAGCCTATAGCATGGCAGACATTCGATAAATCCCAAACCCCGTTGCAGTGGGCTCAGTGGGTAAGGAATAAAGTATATGAAATATGATGGAGGAGATTATTAGCAGTATTCCACGTGAGATGTTGAAGGCGGAACTGACGCCTGATAAGAAGTTGCGTATGACCAACAAAAGCAGCAACGAGGTTTATGTGGTCACATGGCAAGACTCTCCTAATGTGGTCAGGGAGATTGGCCGTTTGCGCGAGATAGCTTTCCGTGCTGCTGGTGGTGGGACTGGCAAAAGTCTTGACCTTGACGAGTTTGATACATGCGAGAATCCTTACAAGCAGATCCTGGTATGGGATCCCGAGGAGGAGGAGATTGTGGGCGGCTACCGCTACATCCTGGGTAAGGACTGGAAATACGACGAGGAGGGACAGCCCATCCTGGCTACCAGCCATATGTTCCGCTTCAGCGATAAGTTCCTGAAGGAATATGCTCCCTGGACCATAGAGCTGGGCCGCAGTTTCGTTACACTGGAGTACCAGAGTACATTGCGTGGCAGAAAAGGTATTTTCGCCTTGGATAATCTTTGGGACGGCCTGGGTGCCATAGTTGTTATAGAGCCTTCTGTACGTTACCTCTTTGGCAAGTTCACGATGTATCCCAGCTACGACCGCATGGCCCGTGATATGATACTCTATTTTCTGAAGAAGCATTTCCCGGATCCCGATAATCTGATATTCCCCATGAAGCCCCTCCAGCTGGAGCACGACACAAAGCAGTTCGAGAAGATCTTTGTGGAGGATGATTTCAAGGCTGATTACCGTATCCTCAACAGCGAGGTACGTGCCTTAGGATATAACATTCCGCCCTTGGTAAATGCCTATATGGGTCTGAGTCCTACCATGAAGCTGTTTGGTACGGCAATCAATGATGGCTTTGGTGATGTGGAGGAGACGGGTATCCTGATAGCTGTTGACGAGATCCTGCAGGAGAAGCGCATGAGGCATATCGATACCTTTGCTGCCGAACACCCCGAACTGGTGCAGATTACCAGCGGTGCCAACCGCCTATTCTATAAACCCGAGTGAGTTGAGAGTTGAGAGTTGAGAGTTGAGAGTTGAGAGTTGACAGTTGATAGTTGAGAGTTGACAGTTGATAGTTGGGCGGCCCCAAAATCTCATCGTAATAACGATATAACGTCATAACGAAGAGGCCGCCATTCGAAAATGGTAAATGGTAAATAGTAAATGGTAAATGGTAAATGAAGATGATGAATTGGAATCAGTTGCTCTCCAACAAACGGTTGGGACAGGAGGGCTTGTCGAACAGGTACGACGATAGAACGGAGTTCCAACGCGACTATGACCGACTGATTTTCTCTGCTCCTTTCCGTCGTCTGCAAAATAAGACACAGGTATTTCCCTTGCCGGGAAGCATATTCGTTCATAACCGCCTGACGCATAGCCTGGAGGTAAGCAGTGTGGGACGTAGCCTGGGTAATGATGTAAGCCGACTCTTACTGGAACGTCATCCCCAACTGGTAGAGACTCATTTCACGGAGCTGGGCAGCATTGTCAGTGCGGCCTGTCTGGCACACGATTTGGGCAATCCTCCTTTCGGACACAGTGGAGAGACGGCAATAGGTACCTACTTCAGCGAAGGGGACGGCCAGTTCCTGAAACACTATGTCTGTGAGCAGACAGGCGACTGCCTGAATCACAAGCAATGGGAGGACTTGATTCATTTCGAGGGAAATGCCAATGCCTTCCGTTTGCTTACGCATCACTTTAACGGTCGCAGGAAAGGGGGCTTTGTTATGACCTACAGCACCCTTGCCAGTATCGTCAAATATCCTTTCTCTTCAGATCTGGCAGGAGAGAAGCGTAAGTTCGGTTTCTTCCGCAGCGAGGCGGAGGATTACTGCCGCATAGCCGACGAGCTGGGAATCCTGAAACTGGATGCTCCGGAAGGTTCCTACCGATATGCCCGTTATCCGTTGGTCTATCTGGTGGAGGCAGCTGACGACATCTGCTATCAGATTATGGATATCGAGGATGCCCATAAACTGAAGTTGCTGACGACAGAACAGGTGAAGCATCTTTTCCTGAACTATTTCGAGGAGCAACAGCGAAACCATATTGCCGAGCGTATGGAAACGCTGGAAGATGTGAACGAGCAGATAGTCTATCTCCGTTCCTGCGTTATCAACTGCCTGGAACAGGAGTGTGTGCGTGTCTTTGTGGAGCACGAGGAGGAATTCCTGTCGGGTACTTTCCCTGGTCCCCTCATCAAATATATTGCTGATGTTCCCAGGCGTGCTTACGAGGAATGCGAGAAGGTGGCATACTCCAGTATCTATCACTGCAAGGATGTGGTGGACATAGAGATTGCGGGTTACAAGGTGATAACACAACTGACCGACCTGATGATTAAGGCCGTTACGGAACCGGAGAAGGCGTTCTCTAAGTTGCTTATCAACAGGGTAAGTCCTCAGTATCAGATCCTGGCACCGACTCTCTATGAAAGGGTCATGGCGGTTCTGGATTATATCAGTGGCATGACGGATGTCTTTGCCCTGGATCTATATAGAAAGATTAACGGCATGAGTCTGCCGGATGTTTAATAAGTTGAGAATTGAGAATTAATAACGAAAACGAAAACTTAAATCGGTTAGCGGCCCTCTCTCCTAAGAGAGAAAGTTGAGAGTTGATAGTTTAAAGTTGAGAGACAGTTTAAAAAGTAAATAGTGCCGCCACTGGCGGAGTA
>CADAWW010000124.1 GCA_902791675.1 uncultured Bacteroidales bacterium | reverse complement strand
TTACTTCGTCATATAAACATCCAGTACACCGCCAGCCATAATCTGGTCGTGCGTGATGGTAGTACCCTTCAGCTGCTTGCCGTTCAGCACATACTTCTTGACATAGACGGCTTCCTTGCTGCCACCATGTGTACGGATGGTGAAGGTCTTGCCCTCGCCAACGGGAATAACGGCTTCCTCTACGATGGGAGAACCCAGCTGGTAAACACCGCCGCAAGGCTCAACCTGATAAAGACCCAGTGCAGAGAGAATGTACCATGCAGACATCTGACCAACGTCCTCGTTGCCGCAAAGACCTGCAGGCTGGTCGGTATAAAGCTCGTCCATCACATAGCGAACCCACTTCTGAGTCTTGCGGGGCTGGCCTACATAGTTATACATATACAATACGTGGTGGCTGGGCTCATTTCCGTGAGCATACTGACCAACCAAACCGGAGATATCAGGAGCGGCGCCTTCGCCCAGGTCGCTGTCAGCAGCCAGAAGAGCATCCAGATGGTCACCTAACGCCTTGTCGCCACCCATCAGGCTGGCAAGACCCTTTACGTCGTGGGGAACCAGGAAGGTGTACTGCCAGGGGTTACCCTCGGTATAGTCGCGGGTCTGACGGTTGGGGTTGAAGTTCTCGGGCAGAGGACGGAATTCGCCCTTCATATCCAAGGCACGCATACACTTGACACGTGCATCCCACAGTTTTCTGTAACCCTGGCTGATGTTGTAGAAACGAACGCTGTCTTCCTTGTGGCCCAGCTTGCCGGCAACTTGAGCAGCAGCCCAGGCAGCAATATAGTACTCCATGCTCTTACCTACAACCTCGCCTTCGCGACCGTCATAGGGCAGGTAACCCAACTCAGCCAGATAGTCCTTACCTCGCAGGGGAACACGACGGTTCTTGGCAAACTCGGTGGGCAGCATACTGGCTCTAATGGCCTCGTACATCTTCTCGGCATCGATGTCTTTGCACTCACCCTTCAGGATGATATCAGCCAGAACGGGAACACCGGGCTCGCCAACCATACAATAGGTATCGTTGCTTACCAAGTGCCATACGGGCAGCTCACCCCACTCGTAATACATATTCATCATGGTGTGGGCATAGTCGCGCATACGGTCGGGCATGATAAGAGTTGCCAGCGGATGTGCTGCACGATAGGTATCCCAGAGGCTCCATGTTGTAAGGTTGGTAAAGTCGGCACCGCGATGAACCTTCAGGTCACAACCCATATAGTCGCCTGTTACGTCGTTCCAAATCTGAGGAGCCACCATATAGTGATACATGGCTGTATAGAAAATGGTACGCTCGCGTTCTGTGCGGAAGGTTGCCTTGATGCGGCTCAGTTCCTTGTCCCAAGCCTGACTGGCTGCGTCGGCAATTTCGTTGAAGTTAAAGCCAGGCATCTCGGCATTCATATTGATAAGCGCGTTTGCCTCGCTGGTGGGAGAGATAGCCACGAAAGCCAGTAATGCATAGGATGGCTGAAACGGATGCAGAAGAATACGCGCTGGTCTGAAGCCCATCCGGCGCTACGGCGATATCCCATCAGGGTATAGTCGTCAATCTGAATAGCTCTTGCCTCGCGTGTGTCATCACCAACGGTATTGTCCAGGTCGATGATAATACGGGCATTGTTGCTGCCCTTGGGGTAAGTGAAACGGTAAAGGGCAACACGAGCTGTTGCTGTCACTTCAGCCTGAATAGAGAAGCGATCCAGTAATACACTATAGTAACCGGGAATCATAACCTCGGTCTCGTGACGATAGTTGCTGGCCAATCCTTTGCGAGAAAGCTCCAAGTCGCCATAAGCAGGCATCAGGGAGATATCGCCAAGGTCGCCACAGCCTGTACCGCTAAGGTGCATCTGGGCAAAGCCGATAATCTGTTTGCCACTCTCGTGATATCCGGAGCACCAGTCCCAACCCTGCTCTATTTGAGTAGGTCCGGCGTTCACCATACCGAAGGGAACGTTTGCACCAACAAACACATGACCGTGGTCGCCTGTACCGATACGGGGATCAACGTACTTTGCAAGATTGTCAGCCATTGCTGTCATACTCAGGAGCAGACCGACAAATAAAAGTTTACTTTTCATTGAATTTTGTATTTTTTCTATTGAAATTAATAATATTTGGCGCAAAGTTACGAATAAGCGAGAGAAAAGCAAAATAAATGAGGATTTATTTTTCTTCCGAGCGAAAGTAACTTTGTCTCCCATTCACCTACTCTCTGTACAGCTCCTACACGCTGCCTACACTAATAGGCATTTTTTAATGTAAGTGTATCCGTTTAGACGCCTTTCTGAGACATTTTTCATCACTTTCCATGCCCTTGGAAAAAATTTTCCATGGGGTGTTGTGCTTTGGATTTTGTAATTAACGGATTATCAGCTATTTGTAATATCTCATAGATTCTGAACTTTCCATGGGATAACTGACATGGCATTTAAAATAATGTTGTAACTTTGCCACCGGGAAATGAAAAAAATACAGCAATCATGTATGCCAGAACATTATACATATTTATTTTAGGCATCCTGCTGATGGCTTGTGGCCGACAGGAGGAGACGACGTCACAGACGGCAGCAGCGTGTCTGGAGGAGGCAGAGGCTGCTTTGGCCAACGACAGCATCCGTCAGGGTGAGACCTTGCTGCGGAAGGCTATCCAACTGGCGGAAGAGTCTGAGGATTGGCATACCAATTACATCGCGTACCAGCGATTGGCGCAAGCCTTGTCGCAGAGCAACCCAGAGAAGGCTTTGCAACTGATGAGGAAATCCCTTGCCATTTATGAGCAGCATCCCGACGATGAGCACAATTATGTTATCCTGCTCGATTATGCAGGAACATACGCTGCACAAGTGGCTTTCACCACAGATGGTTCATACGACGAGGCACTCGATTACACCCGTCGTGCCTACGACATAGCTGCGACTCTTCTCCCTCCTTCGGGGGGAGACCGAGAGAGGGGGTTCGATCTGATATGCCAGACACTTACCAGCCTTGCTAACATTGCTTGGGCCAAGGAAGACTATCGTCAGGCACTCGATTACGCTCATCAGGCTGAATCAGTAGCGACTACCGACCTGAGGCCTGGCATACTACAAGTGTTGGCTCGTAGTTACCTCAGCCTTAACATGCTTGATTCGGCAGAAATTGCCTATCGGAAAATTAAGGCTGGCAATGATGTTCACATGGCTTATATTGTGAAGAGCAACCTTGCCAAGATTGCGCTCCGACGGATGGGAGCCACACAGTTGGAAGACAGCATAGCAGAAGCCTTCGGACAGATAGAGGGCTTCTATTACAAGGCACTTGAACAGAAAGATGAGTACTATCAGGAAACGTTGCGTCAGGAAATGGAGAACCAACAGCTGGAATACCGTTCACAGATTTATGGACGAACGCTCCTGATTGTCATTATTGCAGTCATTATCATCATCTTCGTAGCGGTGATAGCACTTCGCTATCGTATCCGTATGCTTCGTCAGCAACGGGAATACGAGCAATCGAAACTGGAAAACGAACTGCTCATGCAGGAACAGGAGAAACGTCAACTCCTGCAGGAGGCTGAACATCAGAGAATCCTGTTACATCAGGCAAACGAAGTAGTCTCATTCCTACAGAATTTTATTCTCGAACGTACGGAAGTGATGAAGAAGCTCAATAAAGGTGGCGATTCATTCATCTATCTCAGCCCGAACGAATGGAGCGAGATAGAACGAACGCTTAATGCCATCGATAACAATCGCTTTGCCAACATCCGTGAGCAGTACCCCAATATGCAGGAAGACGATATCCGCCTGTGTCTTCTCACGAGACTTGGCATCAGCAATCGCGTCATCGGAAACATCTACTGCATCTCCATTTCAGCCGTTCAGCATCGCAAGCTCAAGCTGAAGAAAGATGTGTTCGGAGAATCCAATCCAGACATCACGCTGGAACATATTTTGACAAAATAAAAACATACAGATATGAAACGTACATTACTATCTATCAAGACAAGAGCTATTACATCGTTAGTCATATTAATGATAACTTTGCCCATGTGGGGAAATGACGGTGATACATTTACAGCGGAGACGGTGGAAGGCGTTATGTTGACTTATACCGTGATTAGTGAATCAGATAAGACCTGTATGGTCGGAGAGGAATATTACCCGGCTGAACCTACTACTCGTACCGACAGAGTTCGTAAAGTCAGCGAGTCTAAACCATCAGGAGATATCACCATTCTAGAAGTGGCAAATGGGTATGCTGTGATTCGTATTGAAGCATTTGCTTTCAAGAATTCTGCCATTACCAGTGTTGTCATTCCGAGCTGTGTTAAGACCATCGGTGTAGCAGCTTTTTCTGGATGTGTCGACTTGAAATCCGTCACATTACCTAACCAATTGTCAACAATAGAGGGATATACTTTTTCTGGTTGTGAAAACCTAAATAACATAGACATACCAGAAAGTGTAACCTGCATAGGCGAGTACGCATTTGCCAATTGCAAGCAACTGAAAGAAATCGTCATTCCCAATTCTGTAACAAATTTCGGGAATGACGTCTTTTGGAATACAGGCTTCACTTCTCTGCCAAAGCTTCCAGAAAGCCTTACAACCATTCCTAATGGAATGTTTTATGAATGTACTCAGTTGACATCTATCGAGTTACCACAAAACATTACCCGTATAGGTGATACCGCATTTGGTAGATGTCCAATCTTTGAAATAGAAATCCCTGCCAGCATTACCCATATAGGTGTAGCGGCATTTGCCAATTGCAAGAACCTGACAAACATCGTGATTCCCGATAATGTGATGAGTATTGGTATGAATGGATTTTTGGGGTGTTCAGGATTGAAGGTAATCACACTATCCAATAATCTCAGCAGTCTCAGTAAAGGTGTTTTTTGCGATTGTACCAGTCTGGAATCTATCACTATCCCAAGCGGAGTGAAAACAATTGGAGAAATAGCTTTTTTGAATTGCTCATCACTAACTACCATCTCAATTCCTGAGACTGTAGAGAGTATAGATAATCGAGCTTTTTATGGTTGCTCATCACTCAAAAAACTCTTTATACCCAAGAGTGTTATCAGTATAGATACCAAAACTGACTGGGCATTGCTTTATGCCTGTAACAGTCTGACTTCTATTATCGTAGACGAGAATAACCCAGTGTACGATTCAAGGAACAATTGCAATGCCATCATTGAGACTGCCAGCAATAAAATCATAGTAGGCTGTACCACGACAACGATTCCAGAAGGCATCACCGCCATTGGCTACTATGCGTTCAGTGGCCTTGAGAATCTCACCGCCATCACCTTACCACAAAGTCTGGAAAGCATTGAAACAGGAGCCTTCTGTAAACTTGGAATACATGAAATAAGCATTCCAGAAAACGTGAAATCCATCGCGTCATACGCATTCAATTCTTGTAAACAGTTGGAAACGGTCAAGACCTATATCAAGGAGCCTATTAAGATTCCCGAAAATGCCTTCTCGTGGGGTTCATCAACCGCAACTCTCTATGTTCCCCAAGGGACTGTAGGCAAATACAAGGCAGCGAAAGGATGGAATGTTTTCAGTTCTATTATGGAGAACACCTCGTCACAGATAGAAATCAATGAGCAGAACTTCCCTGACGAGAATTTCCGTAATTGGGTGCTCAGTCAAGAATATGGTGCTGATGGTGTTTTGACAAGCGAGGAGCTGAAGAATGTTACCTCTCTCAATATAAGTCGCTTGGATATTCATAACCAAAAGGGTATTGAGTATTTCACGGCATTGAAAGTATTGAATTGTATGACAAATAAACTGACGACGCTCGACTTGTCGAAAAACACCGCTTTGGAGAAGTTGGAGTGTGTTGGCAATAGAATGACGACAATCAATTTGCAGGAAAACAAAGAATTAAGATTTCTGAACTGTGGGGGTAACAATCTGACAACACTTGACATATCTGGGTGTACCAAACTGGATACGCTTGCCTGCTCTGGTAACCAGTTGACAGCACTTGATGTGTCAAAGAACACAAAACTAACATGCTTGGAGTGTCAGGGCAACCAATTATCACCACTTGATTTGTCGAAGAATACGACATTGAGAAGACTACACTGCAATAGCAATAAATTATCAACTCTTGATGTATCGAAGAATATGGCACTGACCTTGTTACAATGTTCCGACAATCTGCTGACAACGCTTGATGTAACGAAGAACTCAGCATTGACATCCTTGTCTTGTACGGATAACAAACTGACATCACTCTATGTGTCAAACAATATATCGTTGGAATGGCTTTCTTGCTTTAATAACCATTTGACCTCACTTGATTTGTCTGGATGTTCTTCACTGAAATCATTGCGCTGTAATAGCAATCAAATTACAACACTATCTCTGTCTGGATGTTCTGCAATAATGTTTTTGGACTGCTGTAACAATCAACTTTCCACGCTTGATTTGTCGGAGAATACCGCACTGACAACGTTGTACTGCTTACGAAACCAGATTAAGGATAAAGGAATGGATGCACTTGTAGAAGGCCTACCCACTGTGAGTGAAGGAAGTCTGTATGTCATGTACTTTGAGAATGAGCAGAATGCGATGACAATCACACAGGTAGCTGCAGCAAAGGCTAAAGGCTGGACACCTTATAGAGGGGCATACGACATTTATGAGGAATATGTTGGTACCGAGACACCACAAATAGCTTATCGCCCATTTATAGAAGAAGGTAAAGTATGGAAGGTGGGAGGCATAGGCTCGGGTAATCCTGTCAATTTGGTTGAGTATTACTACTTCGATGGCGACACTATCATCAATGGAAAAACCTGCAAGCAGATGATGCGCCAGCGATTTGTCACCCCAGATCATCCAGATTATGCGATTATTTCACGATGGCCCTCCCTGAGCTATTTTGGAGCTTGGTACGAAGAGGACAAGAAAGTGTACCTTTGTCGGGAAGAAAGCAAAGAGTTCCGGAAGATGTACGACTTCTCTCTCGAAGCTTATGATACATTGAAGGTTGATGGTGGCCCTATTCCTTATGTGATAGGGCCAAGGGAGACTGGAGGATTAAAAGGTTTCAAGGGCGTATATAGAGATATAATGTGGGCAGGGGGGCCAAATTGCTATAATACCACATGGCTAGAAGGCATCGGAAACATTGATGGCCCTACATATAGTGTTTATTTGGGGGAAGAATATCATGCACTGTTCCTGATGTCATGTACCGTTGGCGATGAAGTCATCTATCTCAACGACGAATATGAGGACCCAGCCACCCCTGTAGATTGTGAAACCAGAAAAGTCCGCTTCGACTTTACTCATACTATCAAGACACAGCCACGGGCACCGAGGAGGGTAGTGGCTGAAAAATCGCTATATGGTGTATACGACGCCCAGCAGTTAGATATCTATTTATCTTCTCTCGAAGATGAATATATGGTACACATTACCGACGCATCAGGCAAAGTCGTTTACGAGAAAACCATCAACGCTGGCAATATCGTTGGCCTCAATATTGATATATCTGCCTACATAGAAGGCTTATACACCGTAACTATGGAGAATAGCCAAGAGTCCTTTACTGGTGAATTCAACGCACAGCGCATCAGTTCTTTACGCAAAGGATTGAATATCGTAAACGGCCAAAAGGTATATGTGAAGTGAAACATTAAGCCTGTTTAGCAATTCCGACATTGCGCTGGAACAGATACTGAAGAATTGATAATCAAAAATATCAGACAGATATGAAACGTACATTATTATTCATCGCGTCCGTGTTGGCATCAGTTATGATGCAAGCGCAAGAGGTCCCAAATGACTACATTCCCTTTGTTGAGTTGGGTAAGCAGTGGCATGTAGCCCGTCTAGTTTCTGGTCACGAGGATGTAGATAATGTTGAGTACATTATACCATTTGACGCAGAGAAGGTAAATTGTGATGGGAAGGATTTTTACAAAATGAAGACTTTTATTAATCATGAAGAATCGTCAACTTACTTAATACGTGAGGAAAACCGCAAGGTATATCTCTACGATCCGGATTTGAAGTTTAGTTTTCTGTTGTTCGACTATTCTTTGAAGGAAGGAGACACTTATGAGACATATTTGTATGAGTATCAGAGAATGGTGACATATAAAGTGTTATCTGTTGAAGATGGACCTAAGGTGGGACAATATTACTACGACGAGACAGCTGGCATCTGGACTGTCCGTTACCGCCATTTGCGAAAATGGGTAGTACAATCAGATATTGAATCTATTCTATGTTTAGATCCGAAGACATGGATAGAGGGTGTTGGCTCACTTGGACTTCCCCTTTCTAACCTTTACCACGGTTTTTATTATTTCGACCATTTAGCCTATGTCACTGCCCAAAAAGATACTTATATGTTTTTCTCGTTTGGCGATACGTTGCCCAGATTGTGGTTTGGCTGCAACTTGCCTACTGGCGCAGAAGTACCTGCGGATGACAAGTATCATCACCAACTGACCTACGAATTGGAAGGTAACCGCCTGCATGTCTATGGAAACGTGTGCACCCAAGTCGGCCCTAATAACTATGCTTACTTCATTGAGGAACCAACCGATGATTCTTCTGTTCGCAAGCTTCATTTTAAAATACAAGAAGTAGAGCCAACAAAGGATCGTATGGCCCTTCATTCCACAGACTTCTATGTTGGAGGGTTACCTCCACACTTAGATTACATCATTGTGGACAATTATGGGGAGGAGCATCCTGTTATTAACAAGGCACCACTTAACAAATATCGCCCATTCGTCGAAGAAGGCAAGGTGTGGAAAGTAAGAGGCAGTGGTATTTCTCCTTCTGGATATCCAATGGAATCATCGATTGAATATTGTTATTTTGATGGTGACACCATCATTGGCGGGCAAACATGTAAGCAAATGAAATGTATTACGAATAACAATCCTTCTCCATTGTATGTTGGTGCTTGGTACGAGCAAGACAAAAAGGTGTATTTTGCAGGCAATAACATAGAACGGGAAGACATGGCGGTGTATTTTGCTGGCGATAGACCGCAGTTCGAACTCCTCTACGATTTCACGCTCTCCTCTTACGACACTATGCCAAATCCAGATGGTCATATTTCCGTTGTGTATAAATGGACAGGAATCTACCCCGGCTTTAAAGGCTCGTGTTATACTTTTGGACAAGAACGATGGTATGAAGGCGTTGGCAGCACATCCTGGCCATACGTCAATCATCCATATTACTACGTTGGTGGGGCATCTGGTGTACTTCTTGCCTGTAGCGTGGGCGATGAAGTCATCTATTACAATAGTGAAGAGGAAGATCCATACGGCATGGGGGCCGAAACACGTCGCTTCGATTTTACTCATACCATCAAGATACAACCCAAGGCACCAAAAAAGAAAGTGGCTGAGAAATTGCTATATGGTGAATACAATGCCCAGCAGTTAGATATCAATCTCGA
>CADAWW010000123.1 GCA_902791675.1 uncultured Bacteroidales bacterium | reverse complement strand
CAATGTTACCGACGGATTCAATGCCATATGGATGGTAAATGAGAATGTGCGCGTTTCCACTTGGGGTAACGAAGGTGTTCGTAAGGCAGTTGAGCTTACCCCAGAGGTACTTTGGCGCGTAGCAGAACGTACCAAACTGAATGGCGCTCTGAGTGTGCTGTGGGATGAACGTATTGCATATCCCATCAATCTTTACAATCCCAATTGGGGTATTACGGGTCGTGCTGGAATGGAGCAACAGCTACCCTATGATATTAAGCTAGGTATTAACGCTATGATTTCTAAGGGGAAGACCGTAGATGTATATTCTCATGAAGGACTTAACTTTACCTTTGGTGCCAATCTGGGGCGTTCTTTCCTGAATGATAGGTTGACAAAGTATATATAGACGCAACCACAACCCCAATACAGTGAGAGTGGCGCTAACCTATAAATTCTGAAGCATCTCAGCAATTATACATTATATATTATTTATTTATTATGAGGATTAAAAGCATCTGCGTAAAAGCATTTTTAGTAACATCTTTTTTTGCCATTGTTGCTTGTAAAAATAATAGCAACCAGGATTCTGGGGAGAATGGGTTCAGGCAATTGGCCAACGATACAATAGAAATTACCGAGAATTCGAACCTTATAGGCAAACTGAAAACTGAAAAGGTAATATTGTCGCCCTACAAGGCAACTATTAAGACTACCGGTGAGATAACCCCCATACCTACAGAGTATGCAGAGATAGCGGCACCTTTGCCTGGAAGAGTCGTGAAAACCCATATTCATTTGGGGCAAGCTGTAAGAGTGGGCAGCCCGCTTTTTGATATAGCCTCTTCGGAATATTCCGAGATAGCAAAGGAATATATTAAGACGCACAACGAGATGCAACAGGCTGAACGTGCTCTGAGCCGCGTGAAAGACCTTTACGACAATCATGTAGCATCGAGTAGGGAAGTGGAGGAAGCTCAGACAGCTTACAACATAGCTCGTGGGGAATATAATCACGCGTTGGCGGTCACAAAAGAATATCAGATAAACACGGAAAGCCTGATTGTGGGCCGTCCTATGACGGTTAAGTCGCCCATCCATGGAAAAGTGCTGAAGAATGATATAGTAATAGGTGAATATCTGAAAGAAGATGCAGAAGCAAAAGTTATAATTGCTAATCTGAACAAGGTATGGCTTAAAGCTAATATTAGTGAGAAAGATGCTCCGTTAGTTAACAACATCCAGAATGTGGACATTCGTACCGTAGCAAATAACGATAGTGTGTTACATGGTAAGATAGTATATGTAGGCGGTATGTTGGATCCTGATACCCGTACACTTCAGACTATCATCGAATGTGATAACAGCAATGGTGAACTGATGCCGAATATGTATGCTGACATAACGCTCTATCAGGCCGAAAAAAATTGTATAATCATTCCCAAAGAAGCCGTCTTGCAGAGCAGTGAGGGACGATATGTGATGCGCAAAGTGGGCGAAAGACTTTATTGCCGCACTCGTGTAAGTGTTCATTCGTCCTCTGACGGACGCCTGATTGTGTTGGACGGTTTGAAGGTCGGAGATGAGATTATCACCAAAGGGGTATTTTATCTTTCCAACTAAAGAGAAGAACAAACATGTTTCGTAGCTAATCCCATAATATAATGATAAACAGGATAGTAAACTGGGCGTTAGATCACAGAGTACTTATGTCGGTTATATTCGGTGCTTTGTGTGGCATAGGTGTAATAGCCTGGAACGGGCTTTCCATTGATGCCTACCCTGATATTTCTGACACTACGGTACAGATAGTGACACAGGTGCCAGGCCTCGCTACGGAGGAAATAGAACAGCAGATAACCATACCTGTGGAACGTGCTGTGGCAGGTATTCCAGACGTTAATATTCTGCGTAGTAAGAACTCGTTCGGTATCTCAACAGTAATACTTGTGTTTGATGATAAAGTGGACGATTACTGGGCGCGCCAGCGTGTGACAGAACGTCTGAGTGGTTTGGAACTGCCCTATGATGCTGTGCCGGAACTGAATCCGCTGACTGCACCCACGGGCGAAATATATCGCTATGTGCTTAAAAGTACCGACGGGTTACATGATTTGCGTAGCCTTACCGATATACACAAGTGGACGGTAATACCATATCTCAGGAAAATTCAAGGCATTGCCGACGTCAGCAATTATGGTGGTATAACTACCCAATACCAGATAGAACTTTCACCAGACAAACTTACCGAATACGGCGTTTCGCTGACCGATGTGGTAGAAAAGATTGAGCAGAACAACATAAATGCTGGTGGAAGTCTGCTTTCCGAGGGTAGTTTAGGCTATGTGGTGAGAGGTATTGGCCTGGTGAGTGACCTTGCCGCATTAGGAGATATCGTAGTAAAGAGCGTTAACGGTATTCCTGTGTATCTAAAAGATCTCGGTGAACTGAAGTACGGTAATCTGGAAAGAAAAGGTGTGCTTGGTTACGTCGACGATGAGTGCGCATACGATGATGCTGTAGAGGGTATCGTGCAAATGCTGCGTGGGGAGAATCCTTCCGATGTGTTGAAGAAAGTGCACCAGGCAGTAGATGAGTTGAACAACGGAATATTACCAAAGGGAGTAGAGATACACCCATTCCTTGACCGCACCCACTTGGTTAACCAGACGCTTAATACCGTCAGCCATACTCTATTGGTAGGTATGTTGCTGGTAATTGTTATTCTTTTTGTCTTTTTGGGAAATCTTCGTGGAGCTGTAATTGTCGCTATTACCATCCCCATCTCATTGTTAATAGCCTTTATTCTGATGAAATTAACCGGCATGCCGGCCAATTTGCTCTCCATAGGTGCCATAGACTTTGGAATATTGGTGGATGGGTCAATCGTGATGATGGAGACTATACTGAAGAAACGCGAGCGATATCCCGATGAAGAACTGACGGTAGATCAGGTAAAGAAACGCGCAAAGGATGTGGCCCGTTCCATTTTCTTCTCTACCATTATTATCATTACGGCTTATATGCCGCTATTCGCCTTTGAACACATCGAAAGACGTCTTTTTACCCCGATGGCCTATACCGTTGGATATGCCTTGTTAGGTGCTTTACTGACAGCATTGCTGCTTACGCCTACACTTTCGTACGTAGCCTATCACTTACCACAAAATATGCGCCGTAACAGATGGCTTGAGAAACTGACCATATGGTATACAGGTGTTACGGAGAAAATCCTTACTGAAACTCGTCTGGTAATATCTGTTCTGGCTATCACATTCTTTGGAGCTGTAGTGCTATCAATAACTGTGGGTAAGGATTTCCTGCCAACACTTGATGAGGGATCTATTTGGGTGCAGGTGCAGTTGCCCTCGGGTCTCTCTATTGAGCAGTCGAAGCAGATGGCTGACGAAATGAGAAACAGACTGAAAGCATTCGACGAGACATCATACGTTATGACACAGCTGGGGCGTGATGACGAAGGAGCCGAGTGTTTTTCACTCTCACATATTGAAGTAGGCATAGGTCTTAAACCGTACAATAGTTGGAAGTCCAAGCGAACCAAGGCTGAGCTGGTGGCAGCTATGTCGGACACCATAAACACGATGCCGGGCTATACGGCAGGCTTCTCACAGCCTATCATTGATATGGTAATGGATCAGGTGGCAGGAACTCACAGCGACCTTGCACTTAAAATCTACTCCGACGATCTGGAGACAACACGTACCATAGCTGATCAGATAGTGAGTCTGCTTTCCAAAATACCAGGTGCCGGTGATGTGGCAATCGACCAAGAACCGCCATCACCACAACTACAGATATCTATTGACCGCCAACGCATAGCACAATACGGACTCAATGCATCGGATGTAGCCGATCTCATAGAAATAGCTATTGGCGGGAAAGCCGTTTCCCAGATATTCTCGGGTAGCAAAGTTTATGATATAACCTGTCGATATGCAGAGAAATATCGTGATACCCCTGAGAAAATCGCAGCGTTGACACTTACCACCGAGAGTGGGGTAAAGGTACCACTTTCAGCTGTAGCAACGGTTAAGACATCTCTTGGAGCAAGTACCATCATGCGTGAGATGAACCAGCGCTATACACTTGTGCGTCTCAACTTACGCGGGTCTGACCTGACCACCTTTGTGAACAAGTCCAATAGCCTGATAGAAGAAAACATAGACTATGACCATGAGACAGTTCATCTGCAGTGGGCTGGACAGTTTGACAATCGTAACAGAGCCTTTAGCCGTCTGTTGTTGGTAATTCCACTTACACTTATAGTGATGTTCATACTGCTTATCCTGGCTTTCGGAAATGTAAGGCAGGCAGTTCTGCTTATGTCTGTTGTACCATTGGCTCTCTTTGGCGGAATGCTGGCACTGAACATTCGCGAGATGACACTCAACGTATCGTCTGCTGTAGGATTTATAGCGCTTATCGGTGTCGCCATACAGAACGGAGTCATTATGATAACCCATATCAATAATTTGCGTAATGAGGGTAAACCATTGCGCAATGCTGTTGTGTCTGGAGCTTCCCATCGTATGAGACCAGTACTTTTGACAGCTTCTGTGGCCATACTCGGATTGTTCCCTGCATCTATATCTACTGGTATCGGTAGCGATGTTCAACGCCCGCTTGCCACCGTTATTGTCTATGGATTGCTATTTGCTACAGTCATAACACTCTTTATACTTCCCACCATATATTACCTGATAGAGAAAAGGAAAGAAACATTATGAAAAAGGCATTTGTCACTTCTATATTGATTTTAAGCATACAGGGAATATCTGCACAGTCTCTCACCTACAAGCCGTTCATAGATTCGGTAATGAGCAACAACCAAGCCTATCGTGCAGAAAAGCTAAACGTACCCATAAGCGAGGCATTATATAAAGCCTCGAAGGCGATACAGAATCCTTCAATCTCAGCATCCTACGGCAACAACAGCGATTGGGGAATTCAAATGGGACAGTCTGTTGAACTGGAAGTATCGCAACCTATCACCTTTGGTGTTATTTCGGCGCGTAAGCAAGTTGCAAAGAAAGAGGCTGAGATAGCCTCTACAAACCTGGAAGACTATCTGCTTAACCTTAAAGCAGAAGCTACCATCAGTTACATCGAAACATTGTTGGCAAGAGACCTTTCGCATATTGCATATCAGACATACGAAAACATGCAGCAACTCGCCACTGGAGACAGTCTACGCTTTGTGAAAGGAGACATCTCTGAATACGATATGCTACAGACACGAATAGAAGTCCGTATAGCACAGCAGGAATATCTTTCCACAGTCGCATCATACAATAATGCTCTTGTTGCATTAGACCTATACACAGGGAATCCTAATCGTGGCACTAACGCTATTGAAGGACAACTTGCCAATCCTGACAGGGATTACACAATAGCCGAGCTAACGGAAATCGCGCTAAGACATCGTCCAGACCTGAAGAGTGCACAGCAGTCTGTATCGCTTGCAGAAAGTCAGGCCCGTCTGGTTAAGCGCGAACGGTTGCCGGAAGTAGAACTATCGCTCGGAATGTCAATAAATTCCGAGGTGCGTAATGAAATAGCACCTGCACCTAAATATACAGGATATACAGCAGGTGTATCTATACCTTTGCCATTCTCTAACATCAACAAAGGTAATATTAAGGCTTCACAGTTATCTATCCAGCAGTCCCAACTGCAAGCTGAGGCATTAGAGAATCAGATGATATCAGAAATCATGCAGGCCCTCAATAACTATCATATGGCACAACGCAATGCCAGGACTTATACAGAGGAACTGATACATGATGCAGAAAAGATTCTAAAGGGTAGGCTCTATGCCTATCAGCGAGGAGAAACATCTCTGATTGAAGTCTTAGCGGCTCAAGAGACTTATAACCAAGTACGGAAGAACTATGCTGAAGCACTTAGCCAATGCATGACTGCATGGGTAGAGCTTCAGAAGGTTACAGGTTTTCTGGATATTGAGATTTAGTCAATGATAATATGTTTGGCGGCAAAAAAAGGGGATGTGACTTCATTTAGCACATCCCCTTTTAGGTTAGCGGTTAGCGTTAGGGTTAACCTTTGACCGCTCAAGAGTTCGTGGGATGCCCTGTTAGGGCTTCTTTATCATCATGGTCTTCAAGCGCAATATGCCGTTGTACTCATTGTCGTAGTACTCTATGCGTACGCTGTGCTTTTGCCCTTTGGTTGTTTTAATGGTGGCCAGACGTGATGTCTCGGCATGGTCGCCCCAGTCGCCACAGAGCTCCTTGCCGTCAATAATTAGACGGTAACCATCGTCGCCAGCTATGGAGAATACCATCTCGCCACTTTCAGGCGAGGTAAGTTCACTCTCCAAAATCATACCCCAACCATCGGCCTTTATACCTTCGCGTGGGCTCTGGCTCTCAAACATGTCCACTTTCTCCATCTGGGTTGTTGCTACGGCATCGCCGCTGAGGGTCTTGTTGTTGAAGTAACGGACGCTGAAACCTGTCTTATCGTTAGCCTTGAAAGCATCAGCAGGAACATCCGTAAGGGCGCTCTTCAGGTTCAGGAATTTTATGATTTTCAGGATGATATGATAGGCGTAACGGAGTAGCTTCCAGGTAACCGAAGTCGGCTGTATAGACCATTCCGCCATCGTGCTGCTTGTAGTCATGAACCGCTGTCTGGATATGGCGGAACTGGGCTTTTGTTCCAGCCACCAAAGCATATTCCTGAGGCATATCTATCTCAACGGTTGTGCCAGTCGAACAGTTCAGTTTACCTAAGTCGATGGTAGCCTCCAGATTCATGCCGTCATAAGTAATAGCCCCTCTCCCCGCTCCCCCAAAGGGGAGGGCTGTTCCATTAACTTTAACACTGATTGGTGCTTTCTGGCAGGGCAGTGCTACGTAGTATTGACGCTGGGCAGGCATATCCTTATACTGGCCTTTTCGTGCGCCAATGGTCACACTTATCTTGTTGCCGTTACGAGTGTAGGAGAGGGGAGTGGTGGCATATTCCTTTACATAATTTTTATCTTCTCCGTTATCCTCGTAGAGTTGGAACTCGCCCTTGTCAGAACCAGGGAACACACGAACGGTAACAGCCTGCTCGGTACCTGACAGATTCTTCAGTTTGCCATAATAAGGCAGAATACTTCCTGCTTTAACATAAACGGGATACTCATCCATAGTGAAGAGACGCTCGTATGTCTTACCGCCTTGCAGCATCTCGCCAGTCTCATATTCCAACCATTGACCTTCAGGTAGCCAGAGATTAACAGTCGCGTAGCCGTTTTCCTTATTAATCTCTTTTGTAACGGGGGCAATCAGCATATTGTCACCAAACATATATTCCTCCTTGTACTCGTAGGCTTCCTTTGCATCAGGACTATCGTAGTAGAGCGGACGGCAGAGCGAGATGCCCGTCTCGTACGTCTTTCGAGCCATAGTATATATATAAGGTATGAGGGTATAGCGTCCGTTGATGACATTGTCAAGTCGTTGCTGTGTTGCCTGGTCGAAAGCCCAAGGCTCTTTGTTCAGGCTGGGGTCCTTTGCACTATGACTGCGAAGGATGGGCAGGTATTGTCCCATCTGCATGGCACGGGTATAGAGTTCAGAATCAACGCCCATACCGTATCTCCTGACTTGATGTCCGCCAATATCATGGCTCCAGTAACCATAGAGTACATTAGAAGCGGTACTGTTGAAGTAAGGCAGGAAACTAAGGCTCTCCCATGTTGCGTACGAATCGCCGGAAAAGCCAATCTGATAACGGTGGTTGCCCAGACCGCCCCAACGGTGATATAGCAGGGGACGCTTCGTGCCGTT
>CADAWW010000122.1 GCA_902791675.1 uncultured Bacteroidales bacterium | reverse complement strand
TGCAGGGTGGGGTCTGTTGTCACCTCGTTGCCTTCTATGTCTTTCCAGCAGATGAAATAGCAGTCGTTATGATCATAAGCAGTAATGGTTACTGTCTCGCCGGCAGGGAATTTCTTATTGTTGTCCATCGAGAATTTCCCGGCTCCGTAAGGTATGGCCTCGCGTACCACCTTATATGTCGTGGTGGTATTGTTATCCGGCCAGTTGGGATCTGGCGGATTTACGGGGTCGTACCCATCGGTCTGTGCTACCATGCTGAGCGGTAGCAACAGACTTAGCAGTACGTTATAAATATATCGTTTCATACGCTGACGTTGCTTACTTGTTCAAAATCTTACTACCGTTCTTGATGATGATACCCTTCTGGGTGTCGTTAACACTGCGACCGCTCAGGTCATATACAGACGTCTCATTGTTCTGTGTCGGTTGCTTAATTTCAGCAATGGCATCTGCTTCGTTTCCAACGATGTAGAATCGACCGGTTATGTTACCGGCATGAGCAGTGAAGGTATAACCTTCTTCTGTTCCAATGTTGGTCTTCTTACCTGTCAGACGGTCATATAGAACAACGCTTTCTGCACCGCTGTTCTCACCTAATGCGATGGTATATTCGCCAGTCTTGCCGCAGGTCATGGCTAACTCAACTGTGCCGTCTCCCAAAGGACGCTCGTTGATGGCATACTTTACACCTTCATTCTCGGTCCAGATCTGACTGGCATTGGCATCCATAGCAGCAAAGAAGCTGGCATCACGACTAATCTCATAGCCCATCTCAGCCTTGTCGTTAAAGACAATGCGAGTGCGGTCTGAGGTGTCCTCGCCTGTAAGTGTGATGTTCAGCACGGTACGTCCGGATGTTTTGGCACCAAAGCGGAACTCCTTGGCTTCCTCAACAGTCAGGTCGTTGGGGTTGCGGTGGGTCTGACGACCACCTTCGCGGAATTTCAGTTTTCCGTCACCCTCTGTGGGACGCTGGATAAAGAAGGCCTCGCCGGGATTCAGGACATAGTTGTCATCAACTGGACTGAAGGCAGCGTACTTATTGTTGTATGAATCCCAAACCAAGAAGGGAGCCTCTGTATCCATATAACGGCTGTCGTAGTAGCAGGGGTAGGGATTGCCTACCAAGTTCCAGCTGCGGTCCGATGTCAGCAGTTGGTTCTCTGTCGGATAATCTGCCAGTTCTGTCTCGAAGTCATTCGAGTTGAAGAGCATCTGGCTATTCAGTGACTCCTTCTCGGGTTTCACGGTGAAATAAACCAGATAGTTCTCCGGGTTGTTTACATAGCACTTCATAATGTAGCCCTTTCCAGCCTCCAGGATATCGTCCTTTGTCAGGTTCTTCCAGGTGTTGTCGAAGTTCTGGGCAGCACGCTCTGCTCCGTCGTAGTAACGGACTACCCATTGGGTAAGGTTGTTCTCGGGAACAATGTCGGACATTTTAACATCGAAGGGGAACGAGATAAACTGCCATAAGTCGTTGTAGAGCATCAGGTTGATGGTCTGGTTCTCGGCACGGAACTCACCCTTGACAATCAGTGAGTTGGGGTTGGCTGTGGTTCTGCTGTAGTCGAAGTTTCTGTTGTAATAGAAAAGGCTGCGGTCGGCATAGTACTTGGCGTAGGGTGAGAAGTACATACTGAAGTCCGTAATACTCAGTTTACTTCTGCTGCTGATGGTTAGATTTCCGCGCTCGTATTTCTTGTTACCGAAGCCATCGTCAATCTCATCGCTGTTGTACAGCATCTTGATGTTGGGCTTGTAGTCTTTCAGGTTCTGGTCTTCTCCCAGTACGAATTCGAACTCCTTGTTGATAACCACATTGTCGGGTCTGATGTTGGGGTCAATCGTCAGATTATTCTGGAACTCCAGCCATCCGGGAGTAGTCATGTATTCCTGGAAACTCCACAAGGGCACACTCAACTTGATGTTTCTGGCCTCGTAGGTTATGACATTGTTCTTTACTGTCGGTGGAAGCAGGCTCAGGCAGGAAATAGACTCTATGCCGCTGCAGCCGTAGAAGGGATAGTACAGACAATAGATAAGGGAACTGGGAAGAGTCAGGTTCTTTAGCGTCTTACAATTCTGGAATGCATAGTCTCTGATGGTCTCCAGGCCCTCGTTAAACTTAATTTCGCACATGCTGGTACATCCGCGGAACGAGTAGTCGTATATAATCTTCATGGTGCTCGGCAGAACCACGGGTTCACTTTCGCCCAGTCTTTCACAACTCTGGAAAGCATAATAGTTTATAAAACTGTTTCCTTCGCCAAATGTAACCTTGGTCAGATTCTTGTTATTCTGGAAACAGTATTCGCTAACGCCGTTCAGGGTGCCGGGCAAGGTAACCTCGTAAAGGTCACAGTTGCCAAAGCAGTAGGCATCCATCCTTTCCAAGAAATTAGGCAACTTCACCTGATGCAGGTTGTCGCAAGCATAGAAACCAGAATTGGGCAGTGTTTTTACACCGTCGGGAATGGTAACATGGGTCAGTGAGTCGCAGTTACGGAAGTTATCGCTTCCGGTTATCTCCAACAGACCATTAGGGAAGTTCAGTTCGTGTACTCCTGTGTTGCGTAAGGCATAGTCGCGGATGTACTTCAACTCGTTAGGGAATACGATGGTTTCCAGTTGCCAGCAGCCGTCCAGGGCACCTGCGGGAATCTCCTCAACGCTCAGACCGCTCAGGTCCAGGTAGATAAGATTAGGCATCTGACGCAGCGCATACCAGTCGGTCTTGTCTATGGTACCCTTGTCGATCGTCAGCTTGTTAATCTCGGCGTAGGTTCTTACGTCGGGCAGGATGTCAGCTACAACAATGTAGCCCAGTTCACCACTGCTGCATTCTCCTGTATGTACAGAACTGAAGGCATTTTCTGTGTTCCAGTCTTCCGATATGATACACTGTCCCTCTATTCCCTCGGTTTTAACATAGTCTCGGAAGGCTTGAGCGGGAACATACACCTTCAGGTGGTAACTGTTCTTGTCACCCGTAAGGGATATTGTCGAGGGAGGAACAAGGCCGGTAAAATGAATAGTCTTGTTGTTCCATGTGTAGAAGACGCGCTCACCCAATACCTCAACGTGCTCAGGAATTGTAATCTCCTTCACGTTGCGGTAGGGGTAGAATGTATAGTCGCCCAACCGGCGTAATGTCTGCGGCAGGTTAATCTTCTTGGTGATATTCTGCTCGTAAGCTGCATAGCCCGATGTAGAAACCACGAAGTATTCCTTATCGTCAACAGTCACCGACTCGGGAACATTCAGTTCCTCGGGGAAGGTGTCGTACGAGTTGGCATACAGCCATTCGGCAAGGCCCAGGGTTTCATCCAACTTGAAGCGGAAATTCACATTGTCTACTGTTACGGTCTTTTGTGTGGTAAAGTTCCATGTGCTCATGTCGGTTTCCATTGCAGCCTTCATGGCATCACTCATTTGTGCTTTCACGGTACCGCCGGATGCTAACAGCATGACGGTCAGCATAACAAGATGCTTGATAAAGTAGTGCTTCCTCATAATAATTACAGTTATAATTTAGTTTAGTAAAAAGTTCTTCTTGCGTACAAAGATAACATAATTTGTTTTACAAACAAAACAAATCAGCTTTTATTTAGTCTTAGTTTCGCGCAGGAAACGCAAAGTACTTCAGACAAGTGTCTCTCCACAGGCGGGCATCTTGTTGTTGGAAGCGGAGCAACCCGTTCACTTCTTCCCAGCGCTGCTCATCAATATAAGGTTTCAACTGTTGCCAGATGTAAGCAAAGTCATCTACCTCTGCCACTCCCTTGTTATAGTGCCGTTGCATCTCGTCCCAAAGGGTCAGGCCGCTCTTTGTGCGGTATGTCCATGGCACGCGATGGAACCATAAGAGATACTCTTCTGGACAGGTCTCTATGTTGTCGTAAAGCGAGCGGTATGGTTCACGGTACTGACCCGTTGCATTTGTTCCCGAACTACTGCGGTCTACACCAATACTGTCTTTGTTGGCACGATGGTAATAGACGGGGCACCATTCTATGGGGTAGTCAGCTTTGAATCCTCCAGGATCTGGTCCCATGTGATGATCGAACTTGAAGATGTGATGCAATCCCAGCGGCATCATATAATCAACGCAGGCTTCCCTGGAGCGTAACATTACGCTTAATAGTTGAGAGTTTAGAGTTGAGGGTTGAGAGTTTAGAGTTGAGGGTTGAGAGTTTAGAGCTGAGGGTTGAGAGTTTAGAGTTGAGGGTTGAGAGTTTAGAGCTGAGGGCTTTGAATCAAAAGTCTGGGAGAGCCATTCCTGTGCTATCTGCTCGCTGGTGAGGGTCGGATTCCAGGCCAGCCGACCGAAGGCGTACCAGTTGGCTTGCGAAAAATGGTGCCCACACCAGTTAGTGTTGAGTCCAATGTTGGCCACACCGGCAATGCCCACCAGGCGCGAAGGTTCCACATACGAGAAGAACTCTTGCCACATCGGGGCCAGGTAGACCAGGTGCTTGCTCTGCCCCAGATACTCCTGTGTAATCTGCAGCTCAGCCATCTGTGGCGTATGTTTCATATGGTCAAAGATAGGAGCGTAGGGCTCGCGGGGTTGGAAATCCAGAGGACCGTTTTTGGATTGCAGAATAACATTGTCGCGAAACTGTCCGTCCAGTTCGGCAAACTCCGATACTGCCTGCTTCACGCGGTCCTCGCCTTGGTGTTTGGCTCCATAGACGAAGGAGCGCCACATGACTATGCCGCCGTAGGGCTTCAGGGCGTCGGCCAACATGTTGGCTCCGTCAGCATGTGTTCGTCCGTAATCGAAGGGCCCCGGCTGTCCCTCGCTGTTGGCTTTAACCAGGAAGCCGCCAAAGTCAGGAATAACCTTGTATATCTCCTTGACTTTCTTCTGCCACCATCTGCGCACCTTGGCATTCAGCGGGTCGGCTGTATTTACCTCGCCTAATGCCTTGGGCGAACCGAAGTTCACGGAGAGATAAACCCTGATGCCCCAAGGGCGTAGGATGTCCGCTATCTTCTTAACCTGCTGCAGATATTCTTGGGTCAGTATCTTGGGTGAGGCATTGACATTATTCAGTACCGTTCCGTTAATGCCTATGGAGGCACAGGCCTCGGCATATTTTTTTATTAGTTGAGAGTTTAGAGTTGAGTGTTTAGAGTTGAGCGTTGAGCGTTGAGAGTTGTTCCAGAAGATGCTATTGCCTGCATAGCCACGTTCTATGGTGCCGTCCAGATTGTCCCAATGGTTCAGGATACGTAGCTTGAAGTAAGGGTGAGACTCACCCTGTTCGCCACGAAGGAGGGCATACTTGCCATAGAGCAGTCCCATCTGTGTGCGGGCCGTCACCGTCTTGCCGCTTATGCGATAGCCGTCATCGTCGGGCATGGTGGAATCTAAGCACAGCGTAATGTCCTCGGGCATCTCAGTGCGCAGCCATAAACGACTACCGTCCTCTGCCTGGGCCGTTTTGGCCATAGAGAGGACGAGGAGCGATGCAAGGTATATTATCTTATTCATTTATTACCGTTTGGATGGTTCCGTCAGGGTTGTAGAAAAGGCGCTGCACCTTCAGGGAACGCAGGTGGGTAATATCGTTCGAGGGTACGCAGTCGTGATACAACAGGTACCACTGCCCCTTGAACTCCACGATGCTGTGGTGGGTAGTCCAACCGACCACAGGCTCCAGGATAACACCCTGATAGGTGAAGGGGCCATAAGGATTGTCGCCAATGGCGTAGCAGAGCAGGTGACTGTCGCCGGTAGAGTAGGAGAAGTAGTATTTACCCTTATATTTGTGCATCCAGCTGGCCTCGAAGAAGCGGTGCGGATCACTGGCCTTCAGGGGCTGGCCGTCCTTGTCCAGGATTATCACAGGGCGTGGAGCTTCTGTAAACTGCAGCACATCGTCGGTCATACGTGCCACATAGCTGGGTAGGGCCGGCACATCGGCAGGAGCCCAGAGCTCAGTCTTCTTGTCCGAGGCATGACCGATATCCACATATCCTGCAGGAGCCGCTGCTGTGTCGGGTTGCTGTAGGGGTCTCACACTCAGGGGCACATGCCACTGCAGCTGACCGCCCCACAGTCCGCCGTAGTAGCAGTAGATGCTTCCGTCGTCGTCCTTGAACATACAGGGGTCTATGCTGTAGGCACCGCGAATGGGATGCTCCTGAGGGATGAACGGACCTTCCGGCTTGTCGGCAATGGCAACACCCAGATGGAACTCCCCGTTGTAGTCTTTGGCCGAGAAGATCAGGTAGTACTTGCCGTTCTTCTCCACAACGTCGCTGTCCCACATCTGCTTCTCTACCCAGGGCACCTGGTCTTGGTCCAGGATTACACCATGGTCTGTTACAGGACCGTTTTCTATATCCTCGAACGAAAGTACATGGTAGTCCCTCATCTGGAAGTGTCCGCCGTCATCGTCGAA
>CADAWW010000121.1 GCA_902791675.1 uncultured Bacteroidales bacterium | reverse complement strand
ATTAATGTTAACAGGGTGTTCGTGCAGCTGTTTCAGTTCCTCCAGGAACACCAATCGGGCTTCCTCGTCAAGCAGTTCGTCATCGTTTGCATATTCCTGTACAAAATCATCCCAGGAATATAGTTTCTGCGCTTCTGCAGGAAGGGAAATCCAGCAGAAGGCAACCATAAAATATGCTGTCCAAGCAAAACATCTTTTTACCATACACACAAAGGTACAGCTTTTCTGTCAGATTCCGCATATTTTTCCAAAGAATAATCAACCAAAATTTATTCCCGTTAGCGCAATACATTATTTAAAATGGGTTAGCGTTTCTTGGATACAGACTACTCTATTGTGACTTTTGCCTGAAGGCTGCTGCGGTATTGCTTGGCGGTCATTCCCGTGACGCGTTTGAAATAGCGGTAGAAAGTTTCGGGAGTTATAGGAATTAAGGAGTTATCGGCCTTACGGTCTGGGAGTTATCGCGGCTAAAGCCGCTAAGACGTCATAGAATTGAGAATTGAAAGTTGAAAATTGAGAATTGTTTTCGTTTTCGTTAACTCTCAACTATCGTCTTTAACTCCTTTAACTCCTTTAACTTCAGTTATAGGAAAAATTTATTTACTCGGTTACAATCGTAACCTCTCCTGATTTCAGCATATCATTATGGTTAAGGAACCAGCCTTTCAGGGGCTTGGTACCGCAGCGGATCTGCCGGACAACTACTTCGCCAGTCTTACCCTTTTCCTAAAATTCTTTAATTGTTGGAAAGATTTAATATGTGTTTCGTGGAATTGTAGTATATTTGTTGCCGGCAATAGATTTTTCAAACCAAAATACGCACAAAAAATGAAGAGAAACATCCTTATCACATTGGCTGCCATCTGTATGATGGGTTGTGAAGAATTCAGCAATTATACCGTCAGCGGTGACTTCTCTGAGTATGAAAAGAACTATTACATACCTGCCAAGGTGGACTCGGTATGCATCATTAACGACTCCACGACATCGGCATCAGCTGGAGAGATGGAAATTTGCGAAGTGGAGGACGGCAAGTTTTCATTCTGTGGTGGAGTGGAGCGGCCGATCTATTCCCTGTTAAGGGTTTACATGACAGTAGAATACGAGGGAGAGAAACATAAGAGTGTCGAGCAAATCCCCTTTATCTTAGAACCCGGTAACATTGAGTTGCAAGGTGATAAGTTTCGAGGAACACCACTCAATGATGCAAGCGTTGAAATGCGTAACAAATTGCTGGATTTAGAATTCAAAGAGGAATACGAAAAAGCGAAGAAAGAGGCAACCAGCTTCATCAAGCAACATGCAGAAGACCCTGCCTCTGTCTATCTTATTGTTGAAATGACACGTTGTATGGAAGCAAGGGACTTACTGCCCTTGATAGACCTTTGCAGCGAGGACATGCAACACACCAATACTGGCTTTGCAATGGCAAGGGATCAGATAGTTAAAGAAGCCAATGCCCCACAGGCTGGTGATATGTTTGCAGACTTTGCTGTGGAGTACAATGGAAAAACCACTCGCCTGAGCGACTATGTGGGTAAAGGGCAGTATGTGCTGGTTGACTTCTGGGCATCGTGGTGCGGTCCCTGTCGTGGAGAGATCCCCAACCTCATCGCTGCCTATAATAAATATAAGGATAAGGGCCTGCAGGTGCTTGGCGTAGCTGCATGGGATAAGCCTGAGGAAACGCTGAAAGCCATAAAGGAAGAAAAGGTTCCCTATCCGCAAATCATCAATTCGCAGGAAATAGCTACCGATGTATATGGTATCACAGGTATTCCCGAAATCATCCTCTTTGCCCCAGATGGTAAAGTAGTAAAGCGCGGCCTACGCGGTGAGAAGATAGACAAGAAACTCTCAGAAATTTTTAGTTAGAAACCCTGTTGTTTCATCCAAAGTTCCAGTAAAGGATCAGAAATGAAATAGGTACGCTCACGTTTGGAAATAAGATCGTATTCTAATAATCTCTTTTCTGCAGATTGAACCGCACTGGCCGAACGGAGACGATGTTTCTTAATAAAAGCAGAAGATGTAATACGCTCAGCTTTCCCTTCGTGAAAGATTGCGTAGAGAAGCTCCTTTTGTTGCTCTGAGATGTACGCCATCTGTTCACGTAGGCGTGTGGCGTTTTCTGACACAAACTGTTCTATAAGTTGCTGTGCAAAATCTAAAGTACAGGCCTCTCCCTGCCCTATCGCAGCATATGCATCATGCATGATTCGTTGAACATAGAGTGTAACTCCACAGAAACTCTTATATACAATTTCTATGGTTTCTGCATCGATTTTCTTTTTGGCTTTATGGAAATGATGCTGTACAAAGTCTGTATATACAGGAAGAGAAATAGGATCTAGCTGAATAGATGTAGCACTCTGATAAAAGGGGCGATTAGAAACATAGAACATTTCAGACATTATGCGGCGTTCACTACCTGCATAAATAAAGTTGGCATTTGTCAATCGCTGGATATGTGACCGTAATAGTGCCTCAACGTTCTTTTCGGGGTAATATATTATCTGCTGAAACTCGTCAATGGCAATTATGCAGCGGCGATCGGCCTGCTCCAGATAATTGAAGATTTCCTCTAGTGTGTATTCCGGCATAGAAATATCACCAATTTTGATATCAAATGTAGGTGTCCCCTGAATAGGATCGTAACCAAAACTGGCACTTAAAGAACGCATCGTAGCTGCAAATAATTTCAATAGACGGTCGCTACGACTGGCTATTTTCCGATAGACACCAACTCCTAATTCCAGAATAAACTCACGCAAAGAAGATGTATGCAGGATGTCTATGTTTATGGTTATGTATTTCTCAGAGATATCCAGTTGGTCAAAACAATGATTGATAAGCCCCGTCTTACCAACACGTCGTGGAGACACTAACACAACATTCTCCTGATTCTGAATGCACCGCGTGAGCCGCTTCAATTCGTCTTGACGGTCACAGAAATAAGGTGCAGGAATCTTTCCTGCAATAATGAAGGGATTAATTTCCATATCATTTCTTTTAAATTGCTGTGGCAAAGATATGGATTCTTCATTATTATGCCAACAAAATTATGCTAAAAGAATTATGCTAAAAGAATAATTAACATAATTTTACACAAATTTCTCTCGTTTTCAATTTATGCCTTTAATATCCACGGCGTATTTGATATCTCCCAGCGTCTCCTTCTTGAGAAAGCAAACCATATAGATGGGAATGTAATATACATTATTATCAATGCTTACGTTTTCATTGCAAAATACAAGGGCTTGCGGAATCATTTGTCCGTTTCCAATGCAAATATAGGTGGTTTTGTCCGTTTTTCCAACGTAAAAAGCAACTTTTTTGTCCGTTTTTCCAATAATATCAAGATTCTGAGGCTCAATAAAAACGAACTATCTGTAACCTTACTGATGAATCTTAGTTAGAAACCCCGTCGTTTCATCCAAAGTTCCAGTAAAACATCCCAGTGTCCCACCGTCCCACGTCCCATTAAGGTGGTTTAATACATTGGAGGGATGTGTCAGAATAGGCCCATTCCTCTTTTATTCATAAATCCTGAAATTTTAAGACAATAAAGGGGAATCCTCTGCCGTTATTATAATAAATATATAACGATGAAATATTTTTTTTCCATTCTTTTCGCAGCAACACTGCTGATTGCTTGTTCCAACAATCCGGATGAAATCATTGTAGAGCCCGACCCTCAGGAAATTATTCTAAACACAGGGAAACTGCTCTCAATGGACGGAGGCTACATGCACCTTGCTTATTCCTACGACGCTGAGGGTAGAGTGGTCTTTGCTGAACACGTCGATTCTGGATTTTCCCTTGTGAAGCAGTTGGCCGAATACAAGTACGAAGGTGACCGCATCTACATTAAGTTTCAGAGATTTGCGGAACTGCCAAATGGCGAGCACGACCCTTACTATCACGACTACTGCCATTACGATACCCTCTTCCTCGTAGGTGGGAGAGTGGACAGCTTGGCAGGCTATAGACCATCCGCATACTTCGTGGGGGAGAACAGCCATTTCTACAAATTCCGTTACAACGAGCGTGGCGAACTTATCTCCATCAGGGACGACAACGTGAAGACATACCCCTACGCAAGGTTTAAGGCGGGAGAACCGTGGTACACGGAGATGTACACGCTGGAATGGCAGGACGGTAACATCTGCAAGCGAACCTGCATCATACCCCAGACGCGGGACACGACGGTATGGAACTACCGCTACTCAGAGTTGGCAGGCTCCCTTCCGGGAGTTGACCCAAGGAATGTCCTATTCGATCTCGTGCCTCTCATATCTACCGGATACTTGGGCGCCGACTGCCAGAACCTTTTGCAAAGTGTGGAATCAGAAGAGTTTACTGAGCAGATAGAATACATATTGGACGAGCGGCAAATGGTCTGTCAGACGAAATCAACCATCAATTTCTCTGATGGCTTGACACATTGTTTCAACTACCAAATTAAGTGGTAAGCCTGTCAAGATGAAGAAGTAGATTCCAGTAATACATACAAGCTGAAAAAACTGTTGGATAAACTGAAATAGCCAACAAACACCTAATATAAAGCAAAAGCCTGCTATCCGTAATAGATGGCAGGCTTCGCTTTATTTACTCGGTTACAATCGTAACCTCTCCTGCTTTCAACATATCATTGTGGTTGATGAACCAGCCTTTCAGGGGCTTGGTACCGCAGCGGATCTGCCGAATCTTCTCACCATTGCCTTCCCTGCGGATTACCACACTCCGTCCGTCGCCCATCGTAAAGGTTACCTTGGGGAACAAGGGAACGGTGACGATATACTCGGGGTCGGCAGGCGAATAGGTGTAAAGACCGATGGCATTAAAGACATACCACGAGGAAGTCTCGCCCGCATCATCCATTCCGGCATAGGCCAGGTGGTCGGCTCCCATATCGTAATACTCGTCCATCAGCTCGTTCAGGATGCGCTGGGCCTTCTCCTGCTTGCCTATAAAATAATATGTATAGGGGACACTGTGGTCGGGCTGGTTGCCATGACAGTAGTTACCCATGAAGCCCGTCATGTTCCAAGCCTCGTAGCCGCGCCAAGGCTCGGTGAAGAGGCTGTCGAGCTTCTGCTCTACGGCCTGATGGCTGGGATAGAGGGCTATCATGCCTTCGGGGTCGTGAGGCGCAAAGAAGAGGCTCTGCCAGGCATTGGCCTCGCGGTACATATAGGCATAGTAGGGATAGTAGGGGTCGAAATCCCTGATCCACTCGCCGCTCTCGATCTTGCCTCGCCAGAAGCCCGTACTGGGGTCGAAGAGGTTCTTGTAGTTGCCTGAGCGCTGCATGAGCAGCTTGTAGTTCTGCTTGTCGCCTAAAATCTTGGCTACCTGAGCCACCACATAGTCGTCGTAGGCATATTCTTGCGTCTTGGTTACGGCTGCCTTGTACTCGTCCTCGGTGGGCACATCGGTGGTGTCCTTCTCGGCTATCCATCCGCGCTGGATGTATTCGTCTAAATAAGGTCTGCCGCCACGACCGGGAACGGTGGCGTTCTTGAGGATGAGACGATAGGCACGCTCGAGGTCGAATCCCTGTATGCCGCGCTGCCACATGCCGCAAACCATTGTGCAGGCATGGTCGCCGTGGAAGAAGGTGGGCATATAGCCGCCGCGCTTCTCGCCTCGGTCCATGCAGGACTTGACGATGTCACAAGCTACATCGGGCGTTATCATGGCCAAGAGCTGCAACTTGTTGCGATAGGTGTCCCAGAAGGAGGGATCGGTATAGTAGCAGAAGTCGCCCTTGACCACCTGGTTGCGGGCATCCAGATACTCGCCGTTGACATCGCTGCGCAAGACAGGCCACAGAAAGGCACGATAGAGGGTGCTGTAGAGAAGGCCTTTCTGTCGCTCAGTGCCGCCTTCTACCTGAATATGCGAGAAGATCTTCTCCCAAGTCTCATCGGCAGCTTTGTAAACATCGGCAAAACCCTTGGCAGCCATCTCTGCCTCGAGGTTCTCTCTAGCATTCTCGATGCTGACGAAGCTGAAGCCTATCTTCAGTTCGAGGGGTGCTGCGCCCTTGTTGTTCTCGAAATCCACTATGGCGATGGTCTGCTTCTTGGCGGTCTCTAATTGGACGCTCTTTACCGGCAAGTTAGCGGTGGCATAGAAGTACATACGGCCGTGGCCGTCCTGATAGCCCTCGAAGGCATTGGCGGCGGTGGACTTGCGGATGTCCCATCGGTGCGGACGACCGTTGTTCTTGGTGATATCCACCAAGAGGCGCTTCTCGTCCTCGGGACGGAAGGTATAGCGGTGGTAGGCACAACGCAGGGTGGCGGTAAGCTCGGCCTTTACGTTGTATCGCTGCAGGAAGACGCTATAGTAGCCGGGATGGGCCTCTTCCTGCTCGTGACTGAACCACGAGCAGTAGTTGTAGGGATAGAAGCGGCCTGTTACGGGCAGCATGGGTATATGCAGCTGGTCCCAATGGCCCTTGGCGGAATGGGCGAAGCCATAGATCTGATGATCCTCGTACTGATAGCCGCTGCCGCTGTGATACATGGTGACGGGTGTGCACTGGACCATAGCATTGGGCATAGCGGCACCGGGGAAGGTCTCGGCTCCCCAGGCACGTTTCACTTCGGTGCGGGTATATCCCAGTTCGTCGGGTGTCCACAAGGTGGCGGTACCAAGGAAGGGATTACAGTATTGGGTAAGGTCTTTAGCTTGGCCGGAAATGGCGGTCAAAGCAAGAAAAACAAGAAGGGTAGCCCCTCTCCCTAACCCTCCCCCAAATGGGAGGGAAAATGATTTGGTTAATATCATTATAAACTTTAAACTCTAAACTTAAAAACTGACTCTAAACTCTAAACACTAAACTTTCAACTTTAAGAAAAGCTTATCTTTTCGGTGTTTTTGAGAATATAGCTTTTATGCGGTTCATATC
>CADAWW010000120.1 GCA_902791675.1 uncultured Bacteroidales bacterium | reverse complement strand
ACTATCCGCGAGCGAGTAGTGCGTGCCCGTAAGATTCAGGAAGAGAGGTTTAAGGATGAGCCTGGCGTTCACTGCAATGCCCAGATGACAAGCAGACTTATGCATCGCTATGCAGAACCGGCTCCTGAGGATATGGATATGCTGCGCGAGGCTATGAACCGCCTGCAACTTTCGGCACGTGCCTACGACCGTATTCTTAGAGTTGCACGCACCATTGCCGACCTCGAAGGTTCTGAACATATTCAGACACATCATCTGCAGGAGGCTATCGGCTACCGCAATCTGGACAGAAGCTCCTGGGGAGAATAGGGTAGAGAAGTGTAATACGGAAAAGTCAGGAATCCGACGAAGTTAATGTGGATATCTTATCGACATTCATGCTGCGGGCGCTGGCATCGACAATATCCTTGTAGAGACCGCCTTGCTGATATACTTCTTCCGGTTTACCGGACTGCACCACTCGTCCATGTTCCAGTACATATATCTGGTCGGCATCGATAATCTGTCCGATATTATGCGATATGATGATGACGGTTCGTCCACGCTTGATGGCATCTATGCTGGCCTTAATCTGTTCGGTAGCAATGGCATCAAGGCTGGCCGTCGGTTCGTCAAGGAATATAATAGGTGGGTTCTTGATAAACATGCGGGCTATGGCAACACGCTGCTGCTGACCGCCACTTAGTTGCAATGCAGCCGTATCAAAGCCGTTGGGCAATTCCATTATCTGGTCGTAGATGTAAGCCTGACGGGCAGCTTGCACCACATCATCGTGGGTCGCCTGGGGGCAACCGTATTTGATGTTTTCCTCGATGGTTCCGTCGAAGATATGGTTTTTCTGCAGCACCAGTCCGATGTTATCGCGCAACCACTGCGTGTCCCATTGTTCCAGCTCCACACCGTCAAGGCATATGCTGCCCTTGTCGGGACAATAGAATTTGTCAAGCAGATTAACAAGGGTGCTCTTGCCGGCACCGCTCAACCCCACGAAGGCAGTAATCTTGCCCGAAGGAATGTTCATGGTGACATCGGTCAGGGCTTTGGTTCCGTTGTTGTAGGTAAAGTCAATACCTGTAAGCTTAAAGTTACCTTCTACCTGTTGGGGGTGATAAGTGCCAGTCTGCTCCACCTCATCGTCAGCGCGTAGAATGCCGAAGAAGCCCTCAGCATAGATAAGTGCATCATTCATGTCGTCATAGATGCGGTGCAACTGGCGTATCGGGGCGCTGACATTGGCGAAGAGCATAACGTGGTACATAATCTTACCTATAGACATGCCGGGATAGTCTATGAGTACCAGATACGCAGTCAGGATGATGATAAGAACCGTACCTATTTGTTCCAGAAAACTCTTCAGGCCGTTGAACATATAACTTTGCCTGCGCATATTCAGCTGCAGTCCCGTCATCCTGGTCTGCAGTTCAGCCTGCCGGTCGGCTTCTATCTGTTCGCGGTTGAACGACTTAATGACGGTAATGCTCTCGATAATGTTCAGAATTCCCTGGCTCACAGCCTGGTGTCCGGAGAAAATACTTCTGCGACCGCCTTTCATGCGGCTGGCCTGCACATAAGTCACCCAGAAATAGACAGGGATGATGCAAAGGGCTACCAGTCCCACATAGACATTGGCAGCAAACATCAGAATCAGTGCGAGTAATGCGCTTGTGAAAAGTGGCAGTATTTCTATGAAGAAGTTGTTGACGGTATTGCTAAGGCTCATGATGCCGCGGTCGATGCGAGACTGCAGTTTTCCTGTCTCGTTACCTTCCGTAGTATAGAAAGCCAAACGGAATGAAAGCATGCGGCCTACCACCCGGAGCGACAGGTCACGACTGACGAGGATACGCATCCGTTCGCCATAATAGCGCTGGAAGAAAGTAACCATAGCACCAATCACTTCTTTTCCGAGCAGGATAATACTGATTATTGTCAGCAGTCGTGCTGCGCTGCCCCACGAGAAGCCGCCAGGCGTCTGAATGAGGTTGTTGATGCTGTCGACAGCACGGTCAAGAACAACCGCGTTTACCTGTGCCATTAACGAACCGACCAAGGTAAGTATCAGCGTGATGGTGATAAGCCATTTATAGGGTAGCACATAGGGCAGTACTGCCTTTAGCAGTCCCCAAATGGTCATGCGTCCCGTCTCTTTTTCTTTCATCTGTCTGTAATTATGGTGTCTCCTGTACTCTTCCAGATAACCAGTTAAAAAAGCGCACCGCCAAAATCTTGGTCGGTGCGCTTACATTCATTGCAAGATGTGAGGATTAGAATTTCAGGTCTGCACCTGCCTTAAACTTAACAACCTTCTTAGCGGGGATGTTAATGGCCTTCTTGGTAAGAACGTTGATACCCTTACGAGCAGCACGCTTCTGAACAGAGAATGTACCAAAACCAATCAGAACAACTTTGTCGTCCTTCTTTACTGCTGTAGTGATAGCATCCAAAGTAGCCTCGAGAGCCTTCTTTGCATCAACTTTACTCAAACCTGCGCCTTCGGCAATTTTTGCAACCAAATCAGTCTTGTTCATAATTTAGTGTTTTTAGTAGTTTATAAATGTGTTAAAATCATAATTTCTATCACAAAAATAGGGAATCTTGATATATAGCACAAGTTTTTTTGTAAAAAAATACATGAAAAGATGAAAAAAGCCTATTTGGATTGGTTGTAATAGGCTTTCTTTGGTTTTATTTTCGTAATTTTGCGCCATAAACAAGATTTTTTTCTGTGAATTATGAATAATATGCCTCCCATAACCAAGAATCTGCTTATTATTAATGTGCTGTTTTTTGCAGCCAGATGGGCAGCTTCACTTCCTGCATATGGAATTGATTTGGATGATGTGCTGGGACTTCATTTCTTTTTGGCTAGCCATTTCTATTTCTACCAGTTCTTTACATACATGTTCATGCATGCCAGTTTTGCTCACCTGTTTTTTAATATGTTTGCTGTATGGATGTTTGGTCGTATTATGGAGCAGACTATGGGGAGCAAACGTTTCCTGTTCTACTACCTGACATGTGGTCTGGGTGCCGGTCTGATGCAAGAGCTGGTGCAGTATGCTAACTATTGGATAGAAGGCTTGAACGCTTACGAGCAGGTGAACGTAGGTGGAGTCCGTTTCCCTATGGACGATTTCCTGAATCGTTGGACAACCGTTGGCGCCTCAGGAGCTGTATATGGTATCTTGCTGTCCTTTGGTATGACTTTCCCTAACGAACGTCTGTTTATCTTCCCGCTTCCTGTTCCCATAAAGGCTAAATATTTTGTGGTTGGCTATGCGGTTATCGAGTTGATGTCGGCTTTTGGCCGTCCTGGCGACGGTATAGCTCATTTCGCTCACTTGGGAGGTATGCTGGTGGGTCTGCTGCTATTGTTATATTGGCGCAATGGAGGCGGCAGAGGCGGAAACCGTCAGAATAATTACTACGATCGTGATTACTACGACCGCGGACAGGGAGGTGGATTTAACTTCCGTCAGTGGTTCGGCAAGAAGTTTGGTAAGAAGACCCCCGATATTAAGGTTACCTGGGGTGGCAAATACAATAAGGACTTTACCTACAATCAGCAGAAAAAGGATGAAGAAGCCGAGTTGGACCGTATCTTGGATAAGGTAAGGAAAAGCGGGTATGCCAATCTGACTGACGAGGAGAAACGTCGTTTGTTTGATATGAGCCAGAAATAAGTCATGCCTAGAAAAGAAAATAAAAGCCATGGCCTTACACGTTTACTGGTAGGTCTGTTCTTGGGGGCTAACATCTGCACTGTGATGCTGTTGTGGCTGACAGTCGTCAGTACCTTTATATCACCCAATGAATATCCTACACTATCATTGCTGGGGCTTTTCTTTCCCATATTCATGGCCATAGACATAGCCTTTATCTTCTTCTGGATTATCTTCCGCTTTTCTTTGGTATGGGTGCCTGTCTTGGGACTGGCAGTAGTATATGGGTACGCATTGGATTACTGCCCTGTTAACTCCGCAAATACACCGTCGGATAGCGCTATCTGTGTGGTGACCTATAATCTGGGTGGTGTGCTGACCGGCGATGAAGAGAAAGATGTGGTAGGGTTCTTAAAGGAAAAGCATCCCGACATAGTATGCTTCCAGGAGATGAACGGCAGTCTGATGAATAAACCTGAGTTCCTGCAGTTTGTTGACTCGATGCATTATAATAAGGTAATAGGGAGAGGAAAATATATACTTTCACGATTCAAGGTGCTGGGCGATACCCTGCACATTGACTATCCTACGCGCTCCAATAGCAGTATGGCATGTTGGATCGACTGTTTAGGGGACAGCCTTCTATTGGTAAGCAATCATTTAGAGAGTAATGCCCTGTCTGATTCTGACAAAACCGAATACAAGGGTATGATTTTAGAGCCGGAACGCGAGAAGGTGGAACATGGAGGACGTCTGTTGAAACGTAAACTGGGTGGTGCCGCCTATTACCGTGGCGCCCAGACAGATACTTTGTGTGCGTTGATTGACAGAAACGCAGGGAAAAGTATTATTATGTGCGGCGACTTTAACGATACGCCCATCTCTTATACCTACCAGAAGTTAGCTAAGAGACTAGACAACACCTTCCGCAAGTCTGGCCGTGGTGTAGGCTTTACCTATAGGCAGAGCGGTATATATGTGAGGATAGATCACATTTTCTGTTCCAAGGACTGGCAGAGTGTAAAATGTTACGTAGATGACGGAATAGGAGCCTCAGACCACTTCCCAGTAGTTGCCTATCTGCAGAAAAAACGCCAATAATATGCCATTAATGCATAAAAATTAACACAAAAACTACGTCGTAAAGGAAAAATGTGTATCTTTGCGCACTATTTTGTGACTGAACGAAACATATAAACAACAAAAATAATTAATTAAACGATGCAAAACAAAGGATTTGTAAAGGTTTTCGCAGTCCTGCTTACCCTGGTTTGCCTCTTCTACCTGAGCTTCTCTGTGGTTACCAACCACTTTGAGAACAAGGCAGAGAAGTTGGCACAGACCGAAGGTCAGGAAGCTGCCGACCGTTATCTGGATTCTCTGCTTAACAACAAGGTATACTGCAATGTCTGGACATTGAAGGAGTGCCGTGAGATGGGAATCGGACTTGGTCTGGACCTCAAGGGTGGTATGAACGTTATCCTTGAGGTTAGTGTACCTGATGTGGTAAAGGCATTGGCTGACCACAAAGAAGAAACTGACGAGAACTTCCGCAAGGCCGTCGAGCAGGCGACCAGCGAGGCTGCAAACAGCCAGAGTGATTTTATTACCTTATTTATTAAAGACTATAAGGCATTGGAGCCCAATAGGGCACTGGCCGAGCTTTTTGCAACCCAGCAGTTGCGTGATAAGGTTACAACCAAGAGTACCGACAAAGAAGTTGAGAAAGTACTCCGTGAAGAGGTAAAGAGTGCCATAGACAACTCTTATAACGTATTGCGTACCCGTATCGACCGTTTTGGCGTGGTTCAGCCTAACATTCAGGCCCTCGAGGGTCAGGAAGGCCGCATCATGGTAGAAATGCCTGGTGTAAAGGAACCCGAGCGTGTGCGTAAGCTCTTGCAGGGAAGTGCTAACCTGGAGTTCTGGGAGACCTACAACTCACAGGAGATTGTACCCTTCCTGGCTACATTGGATAATAAGTTGGCTGCCGTAATGAGCAACATGAAGGATGAGGCTCCTGCTGATTCTGTTGCCGCCGTTGCTGCTGCTACCCCTGACACCGCTGCTGTTGATTCTGCTGCAAAGAAGGATCTTGCTGCTGTTGTAGGCGGTAACGCTGAGGAGAAGGCAGAGACTGCTGCCAGTGCGGCCGACATTGAGAAGATTCGCAAGCAGCATCCTTTGCTGAGCCGTTTGCAGTTGACTCAGGGTGCTTACGGTTGTGTGGTTGGTTATGCCAACAAGCGCGACATGGCAGCTATTGACGAGTTGCTGGCTTCACCCGAGGCTAACGAGGTCCTGCCCTCTGATGTTCGTCTGAAGTGGGGTGTTAAGGGTGTTGGTGAAGGCGAGTCTTCTAACATCTACGAGCTCTATGCTATCAAGGTAACAGAACGTAACGGTCGTGCTCCTTTGGAGGGTGATGTTATCACCGATGCCAAGGATGAGTTTGACCAGAGCGGTCAGCCCTGCGTTAGCATGAAGATGAATGTGGACGGTGCTCGTCGTTGGGCTGCCCTGACAAAGGCTAACCTGAAGCGCAGCGTTGCCATCGTTCTGGATGATAACGTTTACAGTGCTCCTACCGTACAGAGCGAGATTACCGGTGGTAACTCACAGATTACCGGCCGTTTTACCACAGAGGATACTCGTGACTTGGCCAACGTTATCCAGCAGGGTATCCTGAGCTGTATCATCGCTTTTGTAATCCTGATGATTTACATGATTGTGATGTACGGCTTCATTCCTGGTATGGTTGCCAACTGCGCTCTGTTGCTGAACCTCTTCTTTACCGTAGGTATCCTTACCAGTTTCCAGGCTGCCCTTACCATGAGCGGTATTGCCGGTATGGTGCTGACTCTGGGTATGGCTGTGGACGCTAACGTGCTTATCTATGAGCGTACCAAGGAAGAGATGAAGGCAGGCAAGAAGGTACGTGAGGCTCTTTCTGCTGGTTACAGCAATGCCTTCAGTGCTATCTTCGACTCTAACCTGACTTCTATCATCACCGCTGTTATCCTTTACTACTTCGGTACAGGACCTATCCGCGGATTTGCTACCACATTATTCATCGGTATCTGCGTAAGCTTCTTTACTGCAGTATTCCTGACCCGTGTTGTTTATTCACAGGTTATGGCTAAGGACAAGTGGCTGGGTCTGACCTTCCGCACTCCTATCGGTGATAAGATTTCTTTCCAGAATCCTGCATTTAAGTTCATGAGCGCTTACAAGAGAAGCTTTGCTATCTTTGGCATCCTGGCTGTTATCAGCATCGGATTCATGCTGGGTCGTGGCTTCAGTAAGAGTATCGACTTCACCGGCGGTCGTAACTTCGTGGTAATGTTGGAGAACGAGGTACAGCCCGAGACCGTACGTCCAATGTTGGCTGAAGCCTTCCCCGAGAGTAACACCAGTGTTATTGCCCTGGGTACTGGCGGTAAGACCCTGCGTATCTCTACCAACTACCGCATTCAGGAGGATGGTATCGAGGTGGATAGCGAAATTGAACAGAAGTTGTATGAGACCCTGAAGGCAGGTAATCTCCTCACAGCAGATCTTACATTGGAAAACTTCATCAACCGTGATGAGCGTGCCGGCGGTTCTATCATCAGCAGCCAGAAGGTAGGTCCTTCTGTTGCCGAGGATATTACACGTGGCGCTTTCTGGAGTGTTATTTTGGCCTTCATTGCCATCTTTGCATACATTTTCGTACGTTTCCGCAACCTTGCCTTCTCAGTAGGTGCTATCACCGCTCTGATTATAGACATCGTACTGATTCTGGGTATGTATGCTATCTGGTGGGGTATCCTGCCCTTCTCACTCGAGATTGACCAGACCTTTATCGGTGCCGTGCTTACCGCTATCGGTTATTCTATCAACGATAAGGTGGTAGTCTTCGACCGTATCCGTGAGTACATTGGTTTGTATCCCAAGCGTGATCGCCAGGAGCTCTTCAACACTTCACTGAACAGCACATTGAACCGTACTATTAACACCTCCGTCTCTACGTTCATCGTATTGGCTGTAATCTTCTGCCTTGGTGGTGCCAGCATCCGCAGCTTCGCCTTCGCCATGATTCTGGGTGTTATCTTCGGTACCCTGTCTTCAATTTTCGTAGCTGCTCCTACTGCTTACCTTACTATGGGTAAGACCATTAAGGAGAAGACAGAAGAGTAATGGACCCCTCCAGCTCCCCTTGTAGGGGAGGGTAACTATACAAAAATAGGACTCAGAAATTCTGGGTCCTATTTTTTATATGGATAGTTTAGAGATTACAGTTTACAGTTTATAGTTTAAAGTCAGTTTAATTAGTTTAGAGTAGGAAGATTAAAGTTTTTTATCCTTTAACCTTTTAACCTTTTAATATATCATCTATCAACTCTAATCTCTAATCCAACTTTTTCTTTCCGTTCTGAATATAGATACTATTCTTGGGTGCAATAGGATATTTACGTCCAGCGGTATCATAAATGGTATT
>CADAWW010000119.1 GCA_902791675.1 uncultured Bacteroidales bacterium | reverse complement strand
AATGCCCTTGGCATCGTTTTACCAAATGTATTCTTTCCCATAATTGTATCTTATTGAGTGCAAAGATAAATAAAAATGTTTAATATAACAAACATTTTAGAAGATTTTTGTGTCTTAACACATTTTTTTGTCTCTATTGGTCAGAAAACTGCGCTCCATCTGTCGATATAGTGGGACTTTTTGCTGTTCTCGCTTTAAGAATTTGTTAAAAGACCAATATTTTTGCCTGTTTGCTCATATTTTTAGCAAAACTTGATGATTTCTGCTAATAAATCGTTATCTTTGTACGATATATATATATAAACGTATAGGGATGAGAAAGGCAGGGTGAGTGTGAATACTCGTTTTGCTGATGAGGATGTTTCGCTGACGCGTGAGAATCTTGCGGAGATTTATGCGACTATGCGACTATCCCTCAGAACATCAGCCTTCACGTTGGTAACATCTACCAAGACAAGGAATTGAGTGAAGAGGGAACCCGAAAGAAATTCTTTCTAGTTCGTCAAGAGGGCAAGCGACAGGTGCAGAGGGAGATTGACCATTACAATCTTGACATGATTATCGGTTTGGGTTATCGAGTTCAGTCAATTAAATATTAAACGATTAGCTTGTGTCGAAAGTCGCATTAAAGAAATAAGTATTTGGAATATGATAGACAAGAACGAAATTACCCGTCTGTTGCAGGACTGGATTGACCAGATGGAGAGAAGTGGTAAGCACGTGAACCTGGATGACATTAATCGCCATCTAGGTGAAATTATGCATGCACAGAACGCTGCGCCAAAGTCAGATTTCAATGGATTCTCATCTGAGCAGATGCACATGATGCTCTATAGGCCATTAGAAGTGGGGTGCCCTGTACAACTGCGCCGACTGACAGAGGAGCAGATGGAACGGATTCCCGTCATGCGACAGGCTCTGCACCTGATGAATGTGTTGAGCTCAGAAGAATTGAAACTCACGGCACAGGGGTATATACCTCCGAAGACGGTTGCCGAACTCTACGAATTAGGGAGTCATAGCTGGAGCACTGACTGGTACAAACAGAAGAGCGAACCGAAAACAGAAGAAGTGCAGGTACTCAGGGTCGCGTTGAAAGAGTGCGGACTCATCAAGACTCGTACTGGTAAGATGTCGCTGACGGCAAAGGGTAAACAATTACTTGCTGACCATAATGAACTGATGCGGACGATAATTCTGTTTCTTTTCATGGATTACAATACGGGCTGGCTTGATCTGTATGAAGACAACGAGGTGGGTAATCTGGGACGACTGTATTCTTTATGGCTTCTGCATCACTATGGCAAGGATTGGCGCGACACGAGATTCTACGCTGATGAGTATAGCAAAGCCTTCCCAATGCTAATTGCTGAACATGGGTATGAATATAGAGTGTTCAACCGTTTGTTCCGTTTTATCGGCCTCTGCGAGATAAACGAAAGCGATGATTTCAAGGGGAAGAACTGGGGAAAAGAAGCCCGTAAGACGGAAATACTCGACTTGATGTTTGCCTTTGAAGAGCCTAAATAAACTTACTACTTCCCCACGCAGAAGTTGCGGAAGATGTTCTGAAGAACTTCGTCGGATGTTATATCGCCACCAGTGATTTCGCCTAAGAAGTGAAGGCATTCTCGGAGGTCCTGAGCAATAAGGTCGTTGGGGACCTCTTCGCGGATGGATTTTATGGCTCGGGATAATGCCAGATGAGATTTGGTAAGGGCCTCGTAATGGCGAACGTTGGTGACGATGGTGTCGTTCTCGTTAATCTCTGGTATATCCGCTGCACGTATAAGACCTTCAGTTAATAGCTTCATTCCATCGCCGGTAAGGGAAGAAATATGATAGATGTTGTCAGTTGGCATTTTATGGAATAGGAATGAGGCACTGGGCAGCGTCATATCGCATTTGTTGACAACACGTAGAACTGGTTTCTCCTCTGGTATCTTTATGTCGGGGAACTGATTGTCTTTGTCTGTAAGCAGAATGATAATGTTGGCACGCTCTGCAGCCTGCAAACTTCGTTCGATACCCATCCTCTCAATCTGGTCCTTTGTCTTGCGTATACCTGCGGTATCTATGAATCGGAAGGTTTTGCCTTGTATCTGAACGACATCTTCTATGGTATCCCGTGTTGTACCTTGTATGCTTGAGACGATGGCTTTTTCTTCGTGCAAAAGGCTGTTCAGCAGGCTGCTCTTTCCAACATTAGGTGCACCGATAATGGCAACAGAGATTCCGTTTTTTAGAGCGTTGCCCACTCGGAACGACTGGCGCAACTTCTGTATGTGCTTTTGGATATCTTTAGCTGTTTGGAGTAGGTGTTGACGGTCGGTAAAAGTGATGTCCTGATCAGAGAAATCGAGCTCAAGTTCCATGAGCGATGTAAGTTTCAGCAATTTCTGGCGCAAGTCTTCCAAATCCTTTCGGAAGTTACCTCGCAACTGGCTCATGGCCATACTGTGTGTCGCTTTGTTGGTGGCAGCAATGAGGTCGGCTACGGATTCCGCTTGTGAAAGGTCCATTTTACCGTTCATGAAGGAACGTTGCGTAAACTCGCCAGGTAGCGCCTGACGGGCACCTTGTTCAATAAGCATACTCAGAATCTGCTGAGTGATGTAATAGCCCCCATGACAGCTAATCTCTGTAGTATCCTCACCAGTATATGAGTTTGGGGCTCGGAAAATAGAAACTAGAGCATAATCCACATGATCCTTCAACTCTGTATAATGAAGGGTAGCGCTCTTTGCCTTAGAGATATCCTTAATGACGATGGCATTCGTTATCTCAATAGCCTTAGGACCACTGACTCTTATTACAGCAATGGCTCCACCCGGAGCAGTAGCGAGGGCGCATATGGTATCGTTCTGATTCATATTCTGTCGAGAACTGTCTTTATAAGGTTGTCTATTGTATTCTTGTAGTTGGGATTTGCTTCCTTGATTAGACGGTTAGCAACAACTATGCAGCAGGTGGTAGCTTTATGTCCTAATAACCTGCTTAATCCGGCGAGGGCAGAGGATTCCATCTCGAAATTGGTGATTCGCAAACCATCGTACTCGAAGTTTTCTACCTTTTCGTTCTGCCTAGGGTCTGCAAGGGGAATGCGGAGTTCGCGTCCTTGAGGACCATAGAATCCGCCACAGGCTATGGTTACGCCACGAACCATATCATTCCCGGCAATGCGGTCGGTAAGTTCCTTGTCGGCATCTATCACGTAAGGAGCACAGAGCTGAGGATTCCAGTTCATGTGTTGGGTGAAAGCTTTCTCGAAAGCCAGGTCGCATACTTCGTTGCGTCCGGCATAGAAGTTAAGCAATCCATCGAAACCTATACTCTTGACGCTGATAATGAACGAGCCAACAGGTGTATTGGGTTGTAAGCCCCCACAAGTGCCGATGCGGACAATCTCTAGGGAGCGGATGGGATTGTTTTCTGTTCGAGAATTGAAATCGATATTGGTAAGTGCATCCAGCTCGTTGACGACAATATCTATATTATCACACCCGATGCCGGTACTCATGACGGTAATGCGTTTACCTTGGTAGGTCCCGGTTATGGTATGAAACTCGCGACTCTGTACGTCGCATTCGATATTCGTAAAATGAGATGCAACCAGACTAACACGTCCAGGGTCACCAACTAGAATTATTTTCTGCGCCAATTGTTCTGGCGTAATGTGCAGGTGAAAAGCACTACCATCATTATTGATAATCAATTCTGAAGGTTCGAAATGTTTCATGGCAGTATTCTTATTCCAGTTCAAGTTTTCTTATTTCCTTTTCTTGGTCATGCAGATCCGATTCAATCTGTTCGAGTTTCTCTTCATTCAGGCGTATTTGGGGTGCGATTTGTGCCTTCTGTGTATCTGTCCCGGCATTATAGCGAGCACGAAGCAGTGAAAGTTCCTGAATCCGGGATTGAAGGTCTTTCTTACTTTCGAGCCACCATTGAACTTTTTCTTTTGCTTTGGGTTTCTTGAAATCCGTAAGTGTGTAGTAGGTGTGCTGGTCATTCAGGATAAATTCAAAGTCACGTTTCTTTTGTTGCTCCTCTTTGGCATTTCTTGTTTCGTTCAAACGTTTCTGAGCCTCTTTAACGGCAGTCGGATTTGTCCAACTGTCTTTAATGCTGTTTATCTTTGCCAAACTGCGCAGTTTCTCTTCGCCTAATACATCTATATTATATATGCTTCTTTTCTCGTTAGGAATGAAAGTATATAGGCAGACACTATCTGCAGGTTGATTGCGATCTGAAACAAAATAGCCTAGATTATTGAACTCGTCTATGACATAAAGGTAATCGTTGGCAGGCGAGTTAAATGGCATACCGATATTATCGGGAACCAGGAACTGTTGTGTGTCTGCATCATAGCGGGTCATAAAGATATCGTATCCACCTATGCTTTCGGAATTTTCTGCGGCAAAATACATTGTGATGCCATCGGTAAGCATAAAAGGGAAGTTGAAATTGTCGTTCTCTTCCTCATTAAACCCTTTTAGGGGAGTTGGAATGCCCCATTCGTTCGCAATAAGCAGACTTTCAACCAAACGAAGCTTACCGTTCTTGTTAGGTTGAGCATACATACGCTTATCACCTAATTGATTCTGAAAGTAGCTGCTGAGTGATTTGTCTTCTTTGATAATGGAGTTCAAAGGATGAATACTACCACACTCAGAACTAATCTTTATGGCATTCAATACATCTTTTTTGGGCATTACCAGGCTGTCTATAATCATCACCTGTTCTGTAGCCTGTAGCTTGATACGACCTTTGCGTGCTGTCTCCAGCAGTTCTTCTTCCTGTATGGTAGGTTGCTGTTTTTTCTGGAGCTGCTGTATGGCCAGTACAAGATAGTTTTCGGCATCGGCAAATTTATAATCACTGATGGCCTCAATAGGGTTAATTTCGGGTAAGGCTTGTGTCCTTGCCTTTGTTCTTTTACGTTGTGCCGATGCGGTAAGGCAGCAGACAATGATGATGATAGTAAACAGAATCCTTTTCATGCTATCTTATTTGAATATAAAATAAACGGCAAGAATAAGGCAGAGAAAAGCTGCCATATGGTTCCAGTGAAGACTTTGTCCCTGAAATAGGATGTTAGCTATAATTGTAAAAATAACCAGTGAGAGAACTTCCTGAATAATCTTGAGTTGCATAAGGCTGAAGGGCCCTCCGTTGCCAATAAAGCCAATTCGGTTTGCGGGAATCATAAAGCAGTACTCTATAAAAGCAATGCCCCATGAAAAGGCTATAACACCGATTAACGGCCAATTAGAACTTACGCCTGTCTGTGACAGTTTAAGGTGCAAATACCAGGCAAGTGTCATGAATACATTGCTGGCAATAAGTAAAAGTATAGTGTATAATCCAGACATTTTTAATTGTTTGATTAACAAAGGAACCAGAAACAGCACGTTTCTGTTGTGCTATTCCTGGTTCTGTTGTTGGTTATTACTTGCTCAGATAATCATGCATTGCTGCTGCAGCACGGCGTCCGTCACCCATTGCAAGGATAACAGTAGCACCACCACGAACGATGTCACCACCGGCGAAGATGGTGGGTATATTAGTCTGCATACCCTCGTTGACAACGATGGTGTTCTTGCGACCCAGTTCCAGACCTTCGATAGAGGTGGGAACGATGGGGTTGGGAGATACACCTACGGCAACGATGGCCTGGTCGATAGCGATGGTCTCTGTGGCACCCGGGATGGGCTGAGGACTGCGACGACCTGAAGCATCGGGCTCACCAAGTTCCATCTTCTGCAGCACGACCTCTGTTACATTTCCCTTTTCATCAGCATGATATTCAATCGGGTTATGCAGAGTGAGGAATTCAATACCTTCTTCCTTGGCATGCTTAACCTCCTCGAGACGTGCTGGCATTTCCTGTTCACTTCTACGGTATGCAATAAATACGCGTTCTGCACCGAGACGCTTGGCAGTACGACAGCTATCCATGGCAGTATTGCCTCCACCGACTACCATAACATTCTTACCTCGACGAATTGGTGTGTCATATTCTGCATTAGAAGCGTCCATGAGGTTGACACGTGTCAGATATTCATTGGACGACATAATGCCATTGCTATTTTCACCGGGAATACCCATGAAGTTGGGCAGTCCGGCTCCTGAAGCTACAAATATGCCCTGGAATCCTTCGTTCTCCAATTCTTTGACTGTTACAGTCTTGCCAATGATACAGTCCTTAACAAACTTGACACCAATCTTTTCAAGATTTTGAATTTCGAAATCAACAATCTTGTTAGGAAGACGGAATTCGGGAATACCATATTTAAGCACACCGCCAATCTCATGTAGGGCCTCGAAAACAGTTACGTCATAACCGAACTTTGCCATATCGCCGGCAAAACTTAAACCGGAAGGACCGGAACCGACAACAGCTATTTTCTTGCCGTTATTCTCAGCTACTTCAGGAAGTGTTGTCTTACCACTGTCCCGCTCAAAGTCAGCGGCAAAGCGCTCCAAATAGCCGATGGCTACTGCTGGTTCGTTCATCTTCAGGTGGATACACTGGCTCTCGCACTGCTTCTCCTGAGGACAAACACGTCCACATACAGCTGGCAGGGCAGAAGTGCTTTTGAGTACACGGGCTGCATTCAGGAATTCGCCACGTTCAATATTCTTGATGAAAGATGGAATGTTGATGTTCACAGGACAACCTTGCATACAAGAAGGATTTGCACAGTCGAGACAACGTTTTGCCTCTGTCATGGCTTGCTCCTTGGTAAGGCCCTTGTTAACTTCTTCTGTACGTGTTGTAGCACGATAAACGGGATCCAACTCGGGCATCTTTACACGCTCGATCTGTGTACGTTCCTTAGCCTTCATGCTCTTACGGAGCTCGTCACGCCATGCGGCGCTACGATCCAGTAATTCCGACAAAGGAGTGGTTGTGTCCTG
>CADAWW010000118.1 GCA_902791675.1 uncultured Bacteroidales bacterium | reverse complement strand
TACGCATGGAGTCCAAAACGTATTACCGTATCGACAGTAGGCGTACAGAAAGGGCTAATCCGTTTTCTGGAGAAGAGTGACTGCCATTTAGCTATCAGTTTACACAATCCTTTCCCAGAAGAACGACTGGAGATGATGCCAGCCGAGAAAGCTTACGGCTTGCAAGAGTTCATCGGCTTACTGAGAGAATTCGACTGGACACATCAACGCCGTTTAAGCTTTGAGTATATTGTTTTTGGCGGACTGAACGATTCTCCCCGTCATGCAAAAGAACTTGTGAGACTACTCTCACCATTGGAATGCCGCGTGAATCTTATTAGATTCCACCAGATTCCAGACACGCCATACAAGGGCTCTTCAGAAGAAACTATGATATGGCTGCGCGACTATTTGACTCAACATGGTGTAACAACCACTATTCGCGCCAGTCGGGGACAAGATATCTACGCCGCCTGCGGCCTGTTACATAACAGCATGAAAAGATACAAGTTTTATATCCTGATGACTCTGGCTTGCCTAACACTTGCCGGTTGTACAAAAAACATGGTTCTCCCCGTTGCCAGCGGAAGCCCTTACGAAGTGCTGGTAGTTTTAGAAGATGAGATTTGGGAAGCTCCGGCCGGAAGAGCCCTATTTGATATTCTGGACACCGACGTGCCTGGCCTGCCCCAAAGCGAACGGTCATTCCGCATCTCACATACAGACCCCAAACACTATGACCACCTGATGCAACTTTTCCGCAACATCATATTGGTAAAAATAGACAAGACACAGTTCAGTCAGACACGTATGCGTTTTGCCAGGGACAAATATGCAACAGAACAGATTATACTGACCATTAATTCTCCTAGTCTGGAGAGCCTGAAAGAATTCTGCGTGCAGCACAGACAAGAAGTGGTGGACTTTCTGACACGCACAGAAATGAACCGTCTGATAAAAAGACTGGAGAAAAAGCACTCGAAAGCAACAGACGATTTGGCTTGGCTTCTCTTCTCTTGCCATATCTTTGCACCAGACGAGCTGAAAAGCTACAAGAAAGGTGACCATTTCTTCTGGACAAGCAACAACACCGCATCCGGATTAGAAAACATTTGCATGTACAGTTACGAATACGAAGGTCCTCAGACCTTTACCAAGGAATATATGCTTCACAAGCGCGACTCCATTATGGAGAAAAATCTGCCAGGAGAAAAAGAAGGGATGTATATGCAGACCGATACGCTATGTACATTAGTTAAGCCCATCGTGGTTCATAAAAACTTTGCAATGGAAGCTCGTGGACTTTGGTTTATGAAGAACGACTGCATGGGAGGTCCCTTTGTCAGCCATAGCAGAGTGGACACAGAAACCAACCGCGTTGTTGTGGCAGAAGCTTTTGTATATGCACCGGAAAAGAAAAAACGTGACCTCATAAGACGTCTTGAGGCCTCACTTTACACATTAGAACTGCCTCAGGAACAGTATTCTTTAATTGATACCGACATTGAGGAAGAAGAAAAAAACAAGAATTAGAATTATGAAAAAAATCAAGATAGGAATTACACAAGGTAATACTGACAGAACGGGATACAACCTTATCCTGACAGCCTTTGAAGAACCTGTATCTCTGGAACTTTCTCATCCCATCATATACGGCGACAAAGAAATTGCCATACAGCAACGCAGGATATTGAATCTGACAACCAATTTTATTACCATAAACAGCACAGACGAAGTCCAGGACGGACGTCTGTCTTTGCTGCAATGCGGAGATAGTGAGCAGAAAGCCCTGCAAGATCTTCGGGCCGGTAACACAGACGCGCTGGTGATAACACCGACAAGAGAACCCTTCTCAGCCCCCATTGGCAGCACAGAGATGCTTATTAATGAAGACGTACGGACGCTTGAACGCGACTTCGACTGCCAACACCCACGTATAGCCATCCTTACAAACCAGGTTCCGGCAAAGGAGACCGAGAAGGAAGCATTCGAAGAGAAGCATCTGCATATATATGGCCCCTACCCCATAAAGGAGTTTTTCGAGGAAGAAAAATACATGTTCTTCGATGGCATCATTACCAGTGACAAAAAAGAAGCGACAGAAGCTTTCGGTGCTCTTGCCTATGAATATGGAATACGATTCTATGCAGGCTCCAACCTCATTATCACATCACCTTTCAGGTTCGAGACAACCAGTTTGAACCACGCCATGTACATCGCAACAGACATATACCGCAACAGGGACAGTTATGACCTGGAACGCGAGAATCCTCTGCCCAAACTCTTCCACGACAAGCGTGAGGACAGAAACAACAATAATCAGGTAGAATAGAAGAGGAGCTTAACTGAGATGAAGAAACCGAATATAGACTTGCAGGCGCTGAAGAACCAATACAATATTGTTGGTAGAAACGAGGCACTGAACACAGCCCTTAGGATTGCCATACAGGTTGCTCCTACGGACTTATCAGTACTCATTGAGGGTGAGAATGGTGTAGGTAAGGAAACTATCCCACGCATCATTCACGACTTCAGCCCGGCCAGAAACAAAAAGTATCTTGCCATTAACTGCGGCTCCATACCAGAAGGTACCATAGACAGCGAACTCTTCGGACACGAAAAGGGAGCTTTCACCAATGCCATCAGCGAGCACGAGGGATACTTTGGCGCTGCCGACGGAGGTACACTTTTCCTAGACGAAATCGGGGAACTGCCTCTTAGCACTCAGGCCAGATTACTGCGTGTACTGGAAACAGGCGAATATATAAGAGTAGGAAGCAACTCCATCCGCAAGACCACAGCTCGTATTATTGCGGCCACAAATATCAACATACCAAATGCCATTAGGGAAGGTAAGTTCAGGCAGGACCTTTACTACCGACTATGCCGTGTAAACATTACTATGCCGCCACTTAGGGAACGCGAAGGCGATGCCGTGCTGATTTTCAAGAAGTTTGCTTTGGATATGGCCGAGAAGTACCAGACAGGAGAACCCATTCGCCTTACCCCAGAAGCCGAAGAAGTTGTAAAATCCTACAAATGGCCAGGCAATATACGTCAATTAAGAAATGTGGTGGAACAGATGAGTGTACTCTCCGAAGAACGCAGTATCACTCCCGACGTACTGGCCAAATTCGGTATTGTTCCCAACTCGGATAGTGAAATGGGAATCACCATTACGAATAGCAGGAACTCCGATTCGCAGCATGATTACGAAAAGGAGATAAAAATGCTTGCACATGCTGTGCTACAACTTAGGAACGAGGTAGAGGAACTGAAACAGATGGTAAAAGGTGGAGAGCCATCGCACCTGCCTGCTACAACAGTTCCCAACATTCAGACACCTATTCCGCAAACTGCCATTCCGACATCCGACATGGATTTTCAGGCTGCCGAAGAAGTACTGGAAGACGATACGCTGAACATTAACGATATGGAAAAGCGAAACATTATAAAATCGCTTCAACGCAACCATTACAGAAGAAAAGAAGCTGCCGACGAGTTAGGAATAAGCGTGAGAACCCTCTACAGAAAACTAAAAGCTTATGGAATTGAAGAATAAGAAAATGATGGGCTTTCTTCTGTCAGGCTGCTTGTGCATTCTGCTCTGTGCCTGCAGAATAGAATACAAATTTAATGGCTCAAACATAGACTACACTCAGGTAAAGACCATAGAGATAGAAAACTTTCCCATACGCAGCGCTTACGTTTGGTCGCCTATGCAGTCCATCTTCCAGAATAAGCTCACAGACATATATGCCAATCAGACAAGGCTTAAACAGGTAAAGAGGAATGGCGACCTTCAATTGTCAGGCGAGATAACAGCCTTTGACCAATACAACAAAGGAATCTCTAGCGAGGGCTATAGCAGTCAGGTTCAGCTAAAGATGACGGTAAACGTAAGGTTCGTAAACAACAAGAATCACGATGAAGATTTCGAACGCCAGTTCTCGGCTACCACAGAGTATGATGCCAGCCAGCAGTTGACAGCCGTACAGGAAGAGCTGGTAACACAAATGACAAAGGATATTACAGAGCAGATATTCAATGCAACTGTAGCCAACTGGTAACACAAAACTAGGAACAACAATATGCCAAGATATTTGATAGACTACATCAGAAAGCCAAACAGTATGGATCAGCAAGCTATATCCATGCTGCGGAACATGAAAGACGAACATCCGTATTTTCATTCTGCCCGCATACTGTTGCTGCAAGCTCTCTACAAACATCACTCCGCACAATACGACGAGGAACTGCGTATTAGTGCTCCGCTGCTACCTGACAGACAAGCCGTATTCCGTCTGACAGAAGAACCCAACTATCAGAAGAACGAGGAAAGAAGAAAGTTCAATACAGAAGAAACAGAGACAGACAAGTCGGAACGGACCAACCTGCTTATTTCCGACTTTCTTGAACAACAGCCCAAGCAACAGAATGGGCACTACCCTATTGATGCCACTCAGGATTACATCGGCTATCTCCTTCAGAATGAAGCACAAGAAGAAGAAAAGCCAGATATGCCCATGAACGGAGGAGGCGTAGTGGAAGACTTTTTAAATCAGGAGCCGACAAGAATCGTTTTGAAAGAAAATGACACGCCTTCAGAAGTTCCAGAAGAAAAAGAGGAAAAAGAAGAAGAGAACGAAATATTAACGGAAACTTTGGCCGGAATTTACATAAAACAAGGTAAATTTGAGAACGCAATCAAAATTATCCGGCAATTATCCTTGAAATATCCGAAAAAAAATCGTTACTTTGCAGACCAAATCCGATTTTTGGAAAAATTGATAATAAATAACAAAAACAAATAACAAATAAAACATGTACACTTCAATCGTAATTTTGGTTGTCCTGGCATCCATCCTGATGTGTCTTATTGTTCTGATTCAGGAGTCAAAAGGTGGTGGCCTGGCAGCCGACTATTCAAACAACAATCAGATTCTGGGTGCGCCCAAAACAACAAACTTTATTGAAAAGGCAACTTGGGGCTTAGCCGCTGCCATGATTGTACTGAGCGTTATCAGCGTTGCATTCCTGAACAATGGCAGTAGCAACGAATCTGTTCTTCAGCAGAACGCTATTGAGCAGGCTGCAACTAATCCCAATAACGTTCCCGGTATGGTTCAGCCATCTGCAGAAACACCTGCAGAAACTCCTGCAGAGGCACCCGCAGAAACACCCGCTCAGCAGTAATAATCCAGCACTATGGCAAACTGCATCCTTATAGCAGATAGCGGTTCGACCAAAACAGACTGGATACTTACTACATCAGAGAATAGCATCCTGGAAGTCGAGACATTGGGCATCAACCCAGTCAGAGACTCCCGGGATGCTATTTTCGGTATTATAAAGAACCATTTGGCATCCCAACTCCCAGAAGAATATAAGGTAGACCAGATCTTTTTCTATGGGGCAGGATGCATAGATCCGTATAAGAAGAATATAGCAGAAGTACTGATAAGTATCTTTGGCTCTGACAGAAGAATTGCAGTTGAGAGCGATTTGTTAGGAGCTGCTCGCGCTTTATGCGGCAATCAGGCAGGAATTGCATGTATCTTAGGGACTGGTTCCAACAGTTGTCTATACGACGGAAAGGAAATAATCGCTAACACCTCACCTTTGGGCTATATCCTGGGCGATGAAGGGAGTGGTGCCTTCCTGGGAAAAACCTTGGTGGGCAACATCCTGAAGAAAATCTTCAGCCAGAAGCTCCAAGACAGTTTCTTTAAGAAATACGGCCTTACTCCCTCTATAATTATTAATAAGGTATATAGAGAACCTATGCCTAACAGATTTTTAGCCTCTTTGGTTCCATTCTTGGCAGAGCACAGGGAAGAACCTGAGATTCATGATATGCTGATAGGGGCCTTCCGTCTCTTCTTTGAAAGAAATGTTAAGGCCTACCGGCACCCGGAAATGGAAATCAACTGTGTAGGAAGTATTGCTTTCTACTTCAAACAAGAAATAATGGATGCGGCTGCAAAAGAAGGACTTAAAATGGGCAAAATTCTGCAAAAGCCAGCCCAAGATTTGGCCTTTTTTCACAGAAAAACCCTATTTTGGGGCCAAAAGTGTTAAAAAAAAGCGAAATATGTTATATAACATGTAACAAACTCTTGCATGGTGTTATCAAAACACCTAAATTTGCAATCGTTATCCTGAAAACAATCTTTTTACCTTAAACAAAACTAATACCTAAAAGATGGAGGGCAGCTGTGAAGCCGCCCTCCATTTCTTTTATATTTTACCTGATTTACTTGCCTAACGTCCTATTTATTTCCTCTATGTAATTCAGGATTTCTTCACGTCCCGTCTTGGCCTCAGAACTTGTAACGAAGTAAGGAGGTAACTCTTCCCATTGTTTCTCAAGTTCCTTAAGGTAATGCATCACATTTCCCTTCAGTTTAGTCTTGGGCACCTTATCTGCTTTAGTAAAGACGATACTGAAAGGAACGCCGTTCTCTCCCAGCCACTCCATAAACTCCAGATCAATCTGCTGAGGCTCATGACGCACATCTATCAGCAGGAACAGGTTAGTCATCTGTTCCCGATCCAAGATGTATGTGGTTATCATCTGCTCGAACTTCTCTGTATCCTTCTTACTCCTTTTGGCATATCCGTAGCCTGGAAGATCAACCAAGTACCAATCTCCATTGATAATGAAATGATTAATAAGAATGGTTTTGCCTGGGGTGGCAGAAGTCTTGGCCAGTTTACCTTTGCCTGTAAGCATATTTATCAGGCTGGACTTTCCCACGTTACTGCGCCCGATAAACGCATATTCAGGCAGATTGCTATTCGGACATTGGTCAATACGCGCGCTGCTTACAAAGAATTCTGCAGATTTTATTTGCATTCCTATTATAAAACATTAGGGTTAGAAACTATAGTTCAGACCGATACTCAAGTTCTCATTGAGCATGATATATTTGCCGTTTTCATTCCTGTATTTCAGAGAACTGTCATCCAAAATAGGATTAACAATCAACATGGCAGAAATCAGTTTAGTTACAGTAAAGTTAATCTGGTTATACCAGTCTATTCTGGTATAATGATAGTTGCTTCTCCAATCTATTTTGCTAGTCCATGTAACCTGGTTACAAATCTTGTATGTAGTATTCAGCGTGGCAGAGGGACCGAAAGTATGGCTGGCATGTTTCCCTTCCGGAAGTCCGTGTTTTGTAACAAGCTCATCCTTTCCCACATATTTCAGGTGGTAGGCCACAAATGCGACATTCAAATTACCGGTAAAACGCTTTTTCTTTCCCCATTGGAAACTATAAGCCAAACCCGGACCTACAGACAATGTCATAGGAGAGAAAAACTTTGACTGGAGATTGTCTGTGTTGGCATAGTAATTGGGAAGTGGCTGTGTTTCCATGACGACCAGCATAGAGTAATCCAATGATTTATATGCCTTATAGCCAATATTTGTCGTATATTTTATTTTATTGGCTGTCGGACGGAAAGTCCGGTTATTGTCACTTGGGGCTGTTTGGGCTCCCATTTGCAATTCAAAGGTATTATTCCATTTAAACTTTCTCTGATTATTATAATTAGCATTTAGCGTCAGATAAAAGTTACCGGCAAAGTTATCCTCACCTCCCTTGTGCCAATTCGCAGAGAAGTGGCTCTGAGAGAACTGTAAAGAAGTATTGCCCGAAAATTTCCAGAAATTTGGTCTACGCGTCACCACCTGAATGTTCTCGTCTATCGTGGGAGAAAGAGTGGCCTCGCCAACTTTTTCAGAGAGTTTGTCTTTTGCATTGATTTTCTCGTTAATATCGTCTCTGAATTGCCCCTGGCTTTTTATATTTTCTTCAGTCTGCTGAACAAGTTCAGGATTTCTGGCATAAAGTTTGGCCAGCATCTGATTAATTGAATATAGCGTCTGAAGCTGCTTGTCCATATAGACGGATTCTGTATTACTCATCATTTGATGCAAGGGTGACGAGTAAAGAGTCGGAGCCGACAGAATCTGATAAAAATAAGCATTTGGGGCGGGAGCTATAGTTGTAGCACACATAGAGTCACGTTGCTCTACTAAACGCTGAAGTTTCTGGAAGTAACTGCTGACAACAGAAAATGTATCTACTTTAACCTCTGTATCTTTTACTGCATTTTCTTGGGCCTCGATTCTGGTAAATACGCCTAAAACAAAGAAAAATATTACTAATGACCTCATTCTTTCTAATTTTGCGCAAAGATAGCTATTTTAGAGACAAAACAAATAAGGATTCAGATTTTTTTTGTATTTTTGCAGGCCAAATAATATTTATTTTACGAAATTTCAACAATTATAACATATGGACAAAAACACTATTACAGGTTTTATTCTGATGGCTTTGGTTGTTATCGGTTTTAGTTGGTACAGCCAGCCATCCGAGGAAGAACGCCGTTTGATGGCACAGAAGGATAGCATTGCTGCCGTAGAAAGACTGAATGC
>CADAWW010000117.1 GCA_902791675.1 uncultured Bacteroidales bacterium | reverse complement strand
ACTGTTTCTATTTCCATAATTGCATGTTTTAATAAAAAGAACATGCAAAGATACTAAGCCTCATTATAGCCCGCAAGGCGTCAGAGCGGATACGCTTACCATCAGACAATTATGATTTCGAGATTATGATGAGTTACCTGTTAGTGAGGTGTTAGTTACCTGTTGACACAACAGGTAACACCGCATGAGAACGATAACCATCGGAGCTTGTAGCCATTTATGGTATATGTTAGGTTATTTTTCATAAAACCATCTTCGGAAAAGAAGAGAAAAAGGAATTATCATTACAAAATCAGAAAACCACTTAACAAGCCGTTTTTTACTGCTTAACCATGAAAAACTTACTCCCACGTTAGGCAATTTTTACTGCCTAGTGTGGGAGTAAAAATTGAGTGAAGAGTGAAGAATGAAGAGTGAAGAATCAAAATCCGGAATATTCTTTACATTTTCAAAAGTGTGCAAAATGCCCTCGATTGCAGGTATTAATAGAAACAAGTGCTACTATTAATAGAAAATCCTGCTTGAGCGCAAGAACCTACGACCCAGGGGCGTTGATGAAAGTTTCCTGAAAAAGAAAAAGCCGAGACGAATCTCGGCTTTCGCGCTTCAGGATGGGCTTGAACCAACGACCCCATGATTAACAGTCATGTGCTCTAACCAACTGAGCTACTGAAGCAAGGTGCATTCGCTAACTTCTCTTGTTTGCGCTTCAGGATGGGCTTGAACCAACGACCCCATGATTAACAGTCATGTGCTCTAACCAACTGAGCTACTGAAGCAAAAATAAAGTTTTGTTGCAAATGCGGTGCAAAAGTATAGCATTTTTTGGAAATATGCAATATCTTTGCAAAAAAAATGATTCAAATGAAGAAAATAATTGGAATTGGCAACGCATTAGTGGATGTCTTGGTTCAGATTGATGATGACTCCATGCTTTCGACCCTTCAACTCCCCAAAGGCGGCATGATCCCTATCGATGAAGAGCGCATGCGTGAACTGCGCCTTCACATGCAGGCATTGAACCCACACAGAGCTACTGGCGGAAGTGCCAGCAATACGATGCTGGCTTTGGCCAACCTGGGTGCCCAACCTGGCTACATTGGGAAAATAGGAAGGGACGAAACGGGTTCGTTCTTTGCCGAGACCTTCAGACAACTGGGTATACAGACGCAACTCAGCCTTTGCAATACGCCTTCCGGAGTAGCCAACACCTTTATTTCTGCCGACGGGGAGCGGACCTTCGGTACATACCTGGGAGCTGCAGCCCTGATGCAGGCCGACGAAATTACGGCCGAACTGTTCAGAAGCTACGACCTGCTGTACATCGAGGGATACCTGATTCTGAACCGCGAACTGATAGAGAAAATCTGCAAGACAGCTAAGGAGGAAGGGCTGACGCTATGCATAGACCTGGGCAGCTACAACATGGTACAAGCCAACCGCCCGCTGTTCCAACACCTGATAAAGGACTACATAGACATTGTCTTTGCCAACGAGGAGGAATGTGCCGCCCTTACGGAGGAGACGGATGCCAAGGAAGGCATGAAACGCATTGCCCAATTGTGTGAACTGGCCATTGTAAAACTGGGCGGCAAGGGCGCTATGGCTATGTGGGGAACCTCATCGGACCAATGTGGTACCGTGGCTTTTGCTCCTGCACGGAAAGTGAATGTGGTAGACACTACAGCTGCCGGAGACTTCTTCTCTGGAGGATTCCTGTACGGTTTCTGCAAAGGTGCCACACTGGAGCAATGCCTGCAGACAGGTGCTCTGCTCTCCAGCAACGTGATACAGATAATAGGAACGCAGCTCTCAGCAGAGACTTGGGAAAAAATTCGCTCCTCAATAAAAGAACTTTACTAAGGAGCGAGCAACAAATTTATGAAAACGCCAAATGCTTACTTTCTTACCAGCATCTTTTTCTGCTGGTAAATGTAGAGTCCATTATCCAAATTTCCGACCTGACCCAGGCTGGCCCCCTTTATAACCAGTTTACCATCAAGAGTATAAACATCGGTATTAAGGGTCGTCTGGTCGGCAGGAGTTTCCTCTATGCCATCCTCGATATCGTCTGCCGTAATATGAGCAGGGAACATGAGCATGAGAGCGGGCATACCGCTTCCGCCATAACTCTCTACGACATCTGTCTCGGCGGTCTTCTTCATAAAGTTTCCAACCTGAATGCCACGTACCGGATCGCGATTATCCCAGGCTTTCTGCATGTTACGCTGTATATAAGTAAGGTATGTCTTCTGACCCAGATCATATACAACCATAGGGAGGTACTGAGCAAAGATAGCTGCATATACGCCTTGTTCATATCCATTCTCGTAATTGAGAATCTTGGTAGAATTTACCATACTGTTGAAAACATAACGCGTTCCATTCAGCGCATTGGTTCTGTATTTGGCCTGACCGGTAAGTTTATAGAGCAGACAACTGGCACCAATATAGGTGGCCTGATTATACAGATGGTCTGAATACTCGGGACCGCCGCCATGAATACCATCGGCAACACGACCGGCTGTAGGAGCCAGCGTTTTGCTTGCCCAATCATAAATCTCGATAGCCTTCTCGAGATACCACTCCTTGGTCTGACGGGTAGGACGAGCGGCTGTAGGAGCCGTACGCCCCTCTGGAACCAACTGATGTAACAGACAGGCTGCTATGACAGTGGGGAAGTTGATACAGGCAGAGCGGAAATCGCCCGCCTTATGAGGATTGGCCTTGGCTATAGGCTGCCACTCCCAGAACATACCGCCTCCGTCCTTGCCGCTGAAACGGGAAGGGTCGGCATAAGAACCGTCATCGCCTACCTTGGCAGACCCATACCATACACGACAGAAGCTCTTCTCAGAGTTAGTGAGGTATTCTGTGACGCCAAAGGTCTGATAGGCACGAGCCAGGGCACAGGTCCACCACATAATGTCATCGTAAACGAACCATCCGTTGTTGGTGTTGGGATCGTCGAAATTAAAGTTGACATAATGGGCTTTCTGTCCTCTGTACATTCTGTCGTGCAAGGTCTTATATTTCTTCATCAAATCCTCGTTACCCTCGGTCTTGGCACGATTATAGGCATTGATGACCATATCGTAATATATAGCCTGACACCAGATGGCGGCAGCACAACCGGAACGGTCGTTGTCACGTGCTCCGTTGCCTCGATGGTCGGCAACCTTCTGCTCCGTATCGGCCTTGTAGATGTTACGTGTCTTGTCCAGCAGAGCGTCGTTGAAGTCATCGTACGCCTTCCACTGCATAGAGTCGGTGATAGTGAAAGTCTGTGCCGACAAGCTGCTGACACAAACTATTGCACATAATATGGTTAACACTTTTTTCATAAGAAAGAATGTTTACTTCTTAGACTTCTTTTTACCCTTCTGGGGTGCAGCCTTGTACTCCTTGCTGAAGGAATAGGGAGCAGCCTCTGCTGTGTTGCCGCGATTCTCATTAGCCTTGGGGCCCATCACATAGTCCATTCTGGCACCCTGCAGCAGATCGGCATGGTTCACGTAGTTCACCTTATGCTCTGCTCCGTTAACGGTGAGTTTCTGAACGTAACGGTTCTCATCGCTATTCTCAGGAGCAGTAATCACCACATCCTTACCATTCTCGAGATGCATCGTCATCTTCTTGAAGTAGGGAGCACCCAGCACATACTGGTTAGATCCGGGGCATACGGGATAGAAGCCCATCGCGGTAAAGATATACCATGCAGAAGTCTGACCGTTGTCCTCGTCACCGCAATAACCGTCGGCATGGGCGTTGTACATACGGTTCATGGTCTCGCGCAACCAATACTGGGTCTTCCAAGGCTGACCGCTATAGTTATACATGTAAATCATATGCTGAATGGGCTGGTTGCCGTGAGCATAGTTACCCATATTCATAATCTGCATCTCACGAATCTCGTGGATAACGCCTCCGTAGTAGCTGTCGAAGTCCCTGAGGATCGTGGAACACACTCCAAGAGTAGTGCCAGCTGTTACCTTCGGTAAAGGCATCGCCCCACTTGAAAGGATTGAAGTTGGGAGCCCATTCACCATTGGCCAACTTGCCACGCATCAGGTTATGGCTCTTATCGAAGAGGTTCTTATAGTTCATAGCATGCTCGGCATAAACCTGAATCTCTTTCTCGGGCTTACCCAAAGCCTGTCCCAGTTTATAGATGCTCCAGTCGTCGAAGGCATACTCGAGGGTACGTGCAGCACTCTCATTGATGCTATCGTAAGGTACATAACCCAACTTGTTATAGGTCTGCCACTGCTTACGTCCGCTGGTGGTTCTGGGCAGGTCGGCATTAGCACCATGCTTAACAGCCTCCCACAGAGCATCGATATTGTAACCGCGAACACCCTTCAGATAGGCATCGGCAACTACGGATGCTGAGTTGTTGCCCACCATACAGGCACGATGACCGGGAGCACTCCACTCGGGCAGGAAACCGCTCTCCTTATAGGCATTGGCCCAACCTTCCTGCATCTTCTGACTCATAGAGGGCCACATCAGGTTCACCAAGGGGAACAAAGCACGGAAGGTATCCCAGAAACCGGTATCGGCAAAGAGATAGCCTGGCAGGGTCTCGCCGTTATATGGGCTGTAATGAACCACTTGTCCCTGAGCATTAATCTCGAAGAAGCTACGGGGGAAGAGGACACTACGATACAGACAGCTGTAGAAAGTACGCAGGCGGTCGATATCGCTCTCGTCCTGTACATCAATGGTTGAGAGCACCTTGTTCCACTCCTGACGGCCTTCCTCGCTAACCTGCTCCAAGGTCTTGTTGCCCAACTCCTTCAGGTTCTGCTCGGCCTGCTCGATACTGATAAAAGAACTGGCAACACGGACGTTTACCTGTTCACCACGCTTGGTATTGAAACCGACAACACCCTGGGCATGCTTGCTGGTAGTCTCGAGTGCAGACTTGTTCTCCTGACCGGCATCGCTGATAGCGGTAACGGTGAAAGGACGGTCGAACTGCAGAACAAAGTAGTTCTTAAAGTTACGGGGCACGCCACCGCTATTACGTGTGGTATAACCCACAATCTTATGCTGCTCGGGGATAATCTTTACGTAGGAACCGCGGTCGAAAGCATCTACTACCAGGTAACTCTTGCCGGCAGGATAGGTAAAGCGGAAGATGGCAGCACGACTGGTGGGAGCAACTTCCGTTACGATATCGTAATCGGCCAAATATACCTTATAATAATGGGGTTTGCTCACCTCTGCCTTATGAGAGAACCAGCTGGCTCGCTTAGCCTCATCAAAGATATAATCCTCGCCGCACTCGGGCATGATATTGAACATACCATAGTCGTTCATCCAAGGACTGGGCTGATGAGTCTGTTTGAAACCGCGAATCTTCTCAGCGTCATACGTATAGCACCATCCGTCACCCATCTTACCCGTCTGGGGAGTCCAGAAGTTCATACCCCAAGGAAGAGCGATAGCGGGATAGGTATTACCTGTAGATAAGCCTCCCGTAGAGTGAGAGCCCACCAGGGGATTCACGTACTGAACGGGGTCTGTAATAGCATAAGAACCAACACAAAACAATGTAGCAATAGTTGAAAGAATGATTTTCTTCATGTGTGCAAACATTTAAAATTCTTTAATCTTAACATTCTTAAACCACACCTCGTTGCCATGGTCCTGCAAGAGGATGCGTCCGTCACGGTTACCGAAATTAGGCCAGTTCTTGTATTTGCTGTAAGCTACGAGTGCGTCCCACTCCTGTGTGTTGCGCTCGTATTCCAACAACTTCACGCCATTCAGCCAATGCTCTACGTGCTTATCCTTTACAATAACCATTGCCGTATTCCAAGTAGTAATGTCGAAAGGCTTGTTCTCGGGAGCGGGAATCAGGTCATAAAGAGAACCCAACTTGCGGTTACCCTTAACGCCCAACTTGGCATCGGGATGACGCAGGTCGTCCAGAATCTGGAACTCGCAACCGATAGCGCTACCCTCGCCCTGGTTCATATCTGGGTCAACAAAGTACTTGATACCGCTATTGGCACCTTCAGTAATCTTGAAGTCAACCTTCAGGATGAAGTTATGATAACTTTTGTTGGTTACGATGTCACCGCCATTACCACTCTCGGCACCATTGGCTGCCTCAACTTTCAGCACACCGTTTTCGATACGCCAGCCTTTTGCCGGGAAACCTGCCAGTTTAGCGCCACGCCAACCTTCTGTGGTCTTACCGTCCCAAAGGAGTTTCCAGCCTTCGCGCTCCTCCTGCTCTGTGAGTACATTATCTGTCGTTGGAGTTGGAGCAGCAACCTCTTTTACAACTTTCTTCTGTGCGGCTACGGGCAGAACAGCCAACATAGCCATTGCTATAATAATTTTCTTCATTGTTTTATTTTTCTAAAGTATAAAGGTGTACCGTTTCGTCATTCGTATTTCGTCAACTAACACCTAAAGCCTGATTAATCTATCTTATAAAACTCTTCCCAACCTCTGCGTGGAGGCATGCCTGAGAGCATCGCGTTAGCAAACTCGTTGTTGGTGAACTTCTTGGTACGTGGGTCGAAGAACAGCTGAGTGTTCAAACGCTGAGCGATGACACCCAGGCAGAATACCTGACAAAGCACACCTGCAATCTGGAAGGGCGAACGTGTCTTCTCTGTTCCCTGACAGGCACGCAAGAAGTTTACATAATGGTTGCTGGGACTCTTGGGAACAACAGGAAGTTTGTCCTTCATAGCCTCAGCCTTCTCCTTGGGGATAATTTCCAAAGTGCTACCATGACTGGCACCCTTGAAGGTAAGGTCGCGTCCGTAGATAATCTTACCGGGGTTCAGTTTCTGATTGGTATACTCACCCTGGCCGCTGGCAGGGATACCGTCGGCCAACTTGCTCTCGCCATAACCTGCTGGCAATGGAGGCTGGTTATCTACACCATCGTACCATATTACATCACAGGGAGGCATATTGCCACGGGCACCGAAACGGAACTCGATAGTACTAGAGAAGGGGTAGAAGAACTCGTTGTGGTTCTTGGCATACTTCATGTTGATTTCGTAAGGCAAACCTAACTGCAGGAACTCGTGAGCGGTATCCAAGAGGTGAGCACCCCAGTCTCCCAAGGCTCCCATACCAAAGTCGTACCAGCTGCGCCAGTCGCCCTGATGATAAAGCTTGCTGTAGTTATGGTAGCGGATTCCTCCGTGCCATGTATCGTAGTCCATACCTTCGGGGATAGGATCGCCCTCGGGCATCTTGGTCATATTCCAGTCGTACTTATGCCAACGACGGTCGTTGTTCATGTGAGCAACAACCTTGGTAACATCCTTGATAATACCTGCTTCCATCCAAGCCTTGAACTGGAAATAGTTACCTTCTGAATGGCCCTGGTTACCAACCTGAGTGGCAAGTTCGGGATGACGGTTGGCCATCTCTATGAGAATTTCGCCCTCCTGGAAAGTACGAATGAGGGGTTTCTCGCAATAAACATGCTTGCCGTGCTTCATGGCGGCCATGCAGACAAAGAAGTGGGTATGGTCAGGTACACTTACTGCTACGGCATCAAAATGGTCGGAATACTCATCAAAAAGTTTACGGAAATCTGTGAAGCGCTTTGCATTGGGATACATATTCAGCACCTTCTGGCATTGTTTACCTTGCAGGTCAACATCGCAAAGAGCCACCACATCCACCATATTGGTTTTGGCAAACTCATCAATGTTCTGCTGACCACGATTGCCGATACCAATGTAGGCAATCTTCACTTTGTCACTCTTAGGTGCAGGAGCGGGTTGCGTTTTCTTCTTGGCAGCCAGCAAATCACCAGGAGCCAAGGTCAAACCAGCGGTTGCAATTCCCATACCTTTTAAAAAATCTCTTCTTGTAGACATAATTAGGTTATTTAGTGGTTTTTAGATTTATTTATGGCGCAAATATAGCAAAAATAATCAAACAAATGTAACAAGAAAAAGCAAAAATAGCAAATTTAGTCAATTTTCGCTTTCTCGCATAGCAAAAGGACATGAGATTCGTCTTTCAACGTAGTAGCAAACAAATAAAAGTTGCCTCCATCGCTCAGCTTCAACTTCTTACGAAGTTCCTGGACGCTGGCAGGAAAGTTCCTTACTGTCAGGTTGGCTTGCCTGACTCCGGAGAGCAAAGCTCTAAGCCCCTGCTTACTGAAATCGCTCCTGCCTAAAATGCGGAAAGATCGGCCCGGAAATTCTGCGATAAACTCCTCGGATGTGAACAAATGACTGAACGGGTGGAGTTTCTCTACCCCGAACTGTTCGCAAAGTGCATCTTGTACACCGGCTTTAAGAATCGAAGCGTTAGGTTCGTACAAGAAGGTTTTCTCTTTCTCGCAAATAACAGGATTGGGCCATGTGTCAGACACAACAGTTTCTTGTCGTTTGCCAGAAAGATTCACGCAATGATAACGGAATGGAATATCTTGTTGATGCATCACCAACAGCAGTTCCTTACACTCGCTATCCACACTTACCACATGCACCTCGCGAACATTATGCAACTGACGCAAGGCCTGACGTATCTCCAGCATAGGCGAAAGTTTCAGCAATACGACTTTTGCCCGCTTAAACAGTTCTTCTTGCAAACCGATAACGTTAGGCTGGCAATCTTCGAGGAGCACCACCTTTCTGCCCTTGCTGTCCCTTCGGGCGGGATCAACATATATCAGGGATACATTATTTATTTGAGCAAGTTCGTCTTCTGCCTGCGATTGTCTCACTTCGGCATGACGTAAACCTAATAGATTAAAGTTATGTCGAGCTATCTGGCAAAGGGCCTCTTGTTGCTCTATGTAAACAGCTTTGCGGAACAAAGGGGCCATATAGCTGAAGTCGATGCCAAAGCCTCCGGTCAGATCGACCATTTGTTCCAATTCATCGCACAAAACACACTGTACGAGTTGTTTTTTATAAAGTGCCGTTTTTTCGCCGCTGCACTGCTCCATAGAGAGATGCGGCGGATATAACAATCCGTCCGTTCCAGCCCACTGGGGTATCTTTTTACAGGCTAACTGCCAACCTTCTATCTGCTGCAGGCAGAAAGGCAGATCTATTCCTTCCGGCACCTTTCCGAGCGCCAGTTTACGAACGTCGTCTGATTTGTGTTGAATTATGAATTCGGTATTGGTCATACCACTTTGGAGAGAATATCCTGTGCATGAAGGGCGTCCTGTTCCAATTGTCGTTGAAGTGCCTCGACTGAGGGAAAAGATTGTTCATCGCGCAGACGATCTACAAGGCTTACCGACATCTCCCGGCCGTATAAATCTCCGTTGAATCCAAAAAGATTGACTTCGACAGACAGCTCATCTCCATTGTTCAACGTTGGTCTGTGCCCAATGCACAGCATGCCATTATAAGAAGAATCATTAACCATGGCTCTAACAGCGTACACCCCACAAGCGGGAAGAAGTTTGTCTTTCGGGACCATTATGTTAGCCGTAGGGAAACCAATATTCCTCCCCACCTGATGCCCTGTAACAACTTTACCATGCAGGTTGTATTCGTAACCCAGGAAATGGTTGGCTTGTCTTATTTTCCCCTCACCCAACAGGCGTCGGATAACACTGCTGCTGACCTTTTCCTCTTCCAACTCGTGGGCCAAAACGACATCAATACCAACCAGTTTCCCCCACTCTACATATTCAGTGAAGGTACCGCCTCCACAACCAAAACGATGGTCGTAACCCATTACCAAAGTCTGAACATGAAACTTAACAGTCAGCACCTGCTGCATAAACTCCAATGCAGTAAGACGACTCAGTTCCTCAGTAAAAGGAAGCATCTCCAATCTGTCAATACCAGTGGTTGTCAAGAGAGTTTTTTTTTCTTCATAAGTAGAGAGTAACTGGGGAACGTAGTCAGCATGAAGTACCTGACGTGGATGACGGTCGAATGTGACAATCATAGAGGCACACTGCAATTTGCGGGCAAGTTCACAGACCTGACTTACCAAACATTGGTGCCCGCGGTGAACACCATCGAAAAAACCTATCGTTGCTACGTACCTCATTTTCCTTACAAGCTGCAAAATTAGGTAAATATACTTTGCTGACCAAATTTTTCCGCTTCACATTTGGATAATTCATCAGAAATATCTACTTTTGCACCCGCAAACCAAATATATGGATGCACTGGACTTGTAGCTCAGTTGGTTAGAGCAACAGACTCATAATCTGGAGGTCCCAGGTTCAAGCCCTGGCTGGTCCACACTAAAAATCAAGGAGTTACGCAAATCGCGCAACTCCTTTTTTCATGTCTGCGTGGCTTTTCCTACACCGAAACTTTTGCAAAATTACGGAAATCCTGCTCAAGTAAAATATTTTTTATACACTCGTGTATAAGCAAAATGGCCTTGAAAAATACTTTCAAAAAGTTTTGGCTAATCGTTTGAAAACATGTACCTTTGCAGCCAATTTTACGAAAATCCATAAAAATAGCAGTAATGCAGAGACAGAAATTTAACATATTAGGCGGACTGAACATTCAGAGCACATGGTGCCTTGAATGCGATTCCTATATGCATAC
>CADAWW010000116.1 GCA_902791675.1 uncultured Bacteroidales bacterium | reverse complement strand
TATCTGATTTCAGCTACCTTGGCATAGTTACCCTCGCGTTCTGCTTTTTCAGCCTCGAATTTAAGGGTTTCTATCTGCTGTTTGTTTTGCTGAATATGGTTTAAAAGGTTCTTTTCGCCTTGCCATTTCTGCTTGAAGTGATTCTCTTGCTCTTGTAATTCAGCAATTTCTTTGTTCAGGGCTTCCAGCTTAGGCTTGTCGCCCTCACGTTTAATCGCCTCTCGCTCAATCTCCAACTGTTTCAGCCTACGGCTTATCTCATCCAGTTCCTCGGGAACAGAGTCGCGCTCCATACGCAGTTTTGCAGCTGCCTCGTCCATCAAGTCGATGGCCTTGTCTGGCAAGAAACGTTCAGTAATATAACGTGTGGACAGTTCCACAGCGGCTATGATGGCATCGTCCTGAATCCTCACATGGTGATGGTTTTCGTAACGTTCTTTCAGGCCACGCAGAATGCTGATGCTGGCCAGTCGGTCAGGCTCATCCACCATTACCGTTTGGAACCGGCGCTCCAATGCCTTATCCACCTCGAAGTATTTCTGGTACTCGTCCAGTGTTGTTGCACCGATGCTACGCAACTCTCCACGAGCCAGAGCAGGTTTCAGAATGTTGGCAGCATCCATGGCTCCCTCGCTCTTTCCTGCACCCACCAGTGTATGAATCTCATCTATAAATAGGATAATGTTGCCTTCGCTCTGAACCACCTCGTTTACAACGCCTTTCAGACGTTCCTCAAACTCGCCTTTGTATTTGGCTCCGGCCACCAGTGCACCCATATCCAGGCTATAGAGTTGTTTCTCCTTTAGGTTTTCTGGTACATCACCTCTCAGAATACGGTGTGCCAATCCTTCCACAATAGCCGTCTTACCAGTACCTGGTTCACCTATAAGTATAGGGTTGTTTTTGGTACGTCGAGAGAGAATTTGCAGTACACGCCTAATCTCCTCGTCCCTACCTATAACAGGGTCAAGTTTGCCGGCGCGAGCCTCGTCAACAAGGTTTCTGGCAAACTGCCCCAAAAAGCTGTTTTGGTTATTCTGTGTCATCATAATGTACTCCTTTCTTTTTGTAACGTCAACGTCAACGATAATGCTAACTGTTCACCAAAAGGAGTACAAAACCTGTGCAACTTCTTTAATATCAGACAAATTGGCGTTTTCTGCGTCATTCTGGCATGTAATGAAATAGGAAGGTCAGTCTTCAAAGTCGTACCTGTCCAGCGTTTTACCGCATTTAGAGCAGAAAACCTCGTGCTTATAGATAATATTACCGCAATCGTTGCAGCGATACGTACGCTCCTCCTTTTTCTCCTTGTTTTCGGTATTTCCAGTTTCCATGATAATACGTTGTTCTTAAATATAATTAGTTTATTCTTTCTTCTTTTTATATTTTCCGATGGCAGCCTGAAGCCAGTTTCTGATATCGTCGGCCAGCCATTCTGGTGAAATAACCTGTAGCCATTCTCCTCTCGAAAGGATATGTGCCTTAAAATCCGATGTAGGCCTGAGCCTTATTTCGTAGTCGGCATACTCCTTGGTAGCAGCAATTTCGCGTTGCGAAGGGTGTATGGGCAAATCTCTTAGGTAATACTTCTCCATTCCGTATGCTCTCAGTACAATCCGTTCTACCTTTGTGCTGGTATCTACCATAATACCGAAACTCTCTGCAAAGTAGTCCTTAGCGCAGAAATCTGGTTCTACTGCAAATTTCTCATCTAGCAGTTCCACATCCCTAATACGGTCCAGCGAAAAGACAGACATCGATGATTCCTGAGTACCGTTCTCTGCCGTCCTTTCTATTTTGGCTAGCATATACCAGCGTCGCTTAAACAACTTTACGCTGTAGGAAGAAGCTATATAGTTTTTCTCGGTTGCTGCACTGTATTTCTGGTAGGTCATCTTTATCTTCCGGCTCTCGCGCATAGCTTTGATGATATGTTTCAGATGAGTACCCCCCGATGGAATACTCTCCAGCAGGATTCTGTCTTTTACGCCTACATTCTCGTCCAACATATTGCCCACGCTCAGGGTTGCAAACAGCCAGTTAGCCACAGTGTCTTCGCTCAGCACTTCTTTGTTATAGATATAATAGCGGTATCCGTCCCTTTTATCGCACTCAATAATTACACCAAACATATCCAGTATGGCATCACGGTGTCGGTTGAAGGTGGTTCGGGAAAATTCTACTCCACCGCTCTCTTCCCTGCGTTGCCATTTTTTGTTAATCTCTGCAAAGGTAATCTTTCCTGCCTGATGTATGGTCTCAATCAGCCAGATATATTCCTTGAAAAGAGTTGGTATTTTCATGCTTTATTGACTATTTATACTGCGAAGATACAATAATTTTCTTATTAATTTGGATAATCGCCCACTTAATTGTACCTTTGGGGGCTCAAAAATACATAAACTGACTAGAATGAGATATTTTTTTGCAGTTTGCCTGCTTATGATATCGGCTACGATAATGGCGGTACCTGCCAAACGTATAAAGAAAACTGTTACATTGGCCGACGGCACCCAGAAAGAAGTGATGCTAGTGGGCGACGAAAACACACACTACTACTTGGATGACGATAACATAGCTTATACGTCTAACGAAGAAGGCGTATTCGTAAGAAGAGACAGACGACAATTGGAAAACCAATGGAATGAGCGTCTAGCCCGACGAAACAGGCATCGTATACAACGTGCTGAGGTGCGTGGTATGATCATGAACCCTGCATCTTTGTGCGAGGCTGGTATCCAACGTCGTGCCCAGTGGGGAGCCGAACAGAACCCCATCAGTGGCGAGAAAAAAGGATTGGTGATATTGGTGAATTTCCCTGAAAAAACTTTGAACCCCATGCACAGGCAGGAGTTCTACGACCGTTTTTTCAACGAAGAGGGCTTTTCCGAGGCAGGCAATATAGGAAGTGTTCACGACTATTTTTATGAGAATAGCTACGGGCAGTTTAATCTTACTTTCGATGTCTACGGCCCCGTCTATGTAAGCAATTCCATTCAATACTATGGCAAGAATAATTCCGAGGGTTACGATAGTTATCCAGCCGAACTGGTGGCAGAAGCCTGTTCGCTGGCAGATGAATTAGGGGCCGATTTTAGTAAGTACGACTGGGATGATGACGGCAAGGTAGATCAGGTCTTTATTGTTTATGCTGGCTATGGAGAACATGCCGGAGCACCTTCTTATACCATCTGGCCTCACGAGAGTACGCTGTCCGAAGAGGTCAGTTATGGCGATGGTAACGGTCCTGTAACTATTGACGGTGTTGTCATAGACACATATGCCATAGCATCCGAGTTGGATGGGACGACAGGCACCACACCTGCCGGAATCGGTACGGCCTGTCACGAGTTCAGTCATTGTATGTGTATCCCCGACTTCTATGATACCTCTTCATCGCCATTACATTACGGGATGGATATGTGGGACCTGATGGACTTCGGTTCATATTCCGGTAACAACAATGGCAATTGCCCTGCTCCCTATACCAGCTATGAACGTATGTACTGCGGATGGCTGACACCCAAGGTGCTGAATAATCCCTGTATAGTGAAAGACATGAAGTCCCTGTATCAGGCCCCCGAGGCGTATATTATTTATAACGATGCCAATCACAACGAATATTATATGCTGGAGAACCGTCAGGGTGAGGGATTTGATGCATCTTCTCCTGCTACGGGACTGCTGGTGCTGCATGTATACTTCAACTCCAATGCCTGGACGAACAATACCGTCAACAACTCAAATATTCAGCGCATGACAATTATTCCGGCAGACGGGGTCCTGACGCACGCAACCAACTATCGCGATACATGGCCGGGTACTACGGGGAAGACAGAACTTACCGATACCTCATCTCCTTCAGCAACCCTTTATGCAGCAAACTTGGACGGCATCAAGAAAATGGGGAAGCCCATAGAAGATATAGTAGATGTAGAGGGTAAAATCAGTTTTACCTTTGATAGGGGAAAGGATATAGATACACCAACAGTAACAGAAGCCATTGAAGTGAAGGCTGATGGCTTTACTGCCTGTTGGGGTGCTGTAGAGAATGCTACCGGGTATAGGGTAAGGCTCACGGCCGAGGATATGGAACCGCAGCTGTATCCCATTTCGGAGTTGTCCCTCTTACAGGAGGATTTCAGCCGTTTCAACAACAAAAAGACAACAGATGGAACATCCGATATCAGTTGGTCTATAGACAATTATACTGCCACCTCGGGGTGGGAGGGCGAGAAATTGTACACCACGCCTCAGAATGAGGTTAAGATGGGCTCTTCTAAAGGCGGCGGTAGTATCTACTCACCCTGGATTTCTGCGCCGTCAGATACGGTCACCTTTGTCTTTACTGCCCGTCAGTATGGAACAGACACCCAGCCCCTGATTTATTACTATGGCGAGGAAGGTTCTGCAGACAAAATAGACAGTGTAAGACTTGCCATCGAACCGACTCGCTTCGTTGCCACTATTCCTGTAAGGGCAGATAGCTTCTGGTTGAGTCTTAATAGCAAGGGCCGCTGTTATATCTCGGAGATTAGTATCTATGATGGCATCGTTACCGAGGAACAATTGGCAACAGGCCTTGTGCCCCTTATGAAAACAAAAACCGAAGTGGTAGAGACACTCAGGAACTCTTACATCTTTACAGACCTTTCCAACCAGTGTAAATACACCTACAGCGTATGTGCCCAGAACGGTAATGCCGTCAGCAAATGGAGCAACCAAATAGAGGTGTTACTGCCAACGGATTCCGACGGAGTAGTTGATATTGAACAATCCCCATTGGCTACAGACCAATCGGTTTACGACCTCTCAGGCCGCAAAGTTACCGGAGCGGAAGCAAATTCTTCACCCTTCACTCTTCGTTCTTCACTTAAAAAGGGTATCTATATTCAGAACGGGAAGAAATTTGTGAAATAACCTCTATTTTACCAATATCTTTTCGGTTTTCCGGGAACCATTCTTTATGGTGGAACGAAGTTGCAGACCTCGTTGTCCTTTACGCACTTCCCGCCCTGTTAAGTCATAGTGTTTTGTCGTGTACACCTTTTCGTCCTCTTGAACGATGCTGATTTCGTCAGGGGTCGGTTCTGTCGTGTCTGTTTCCTCTCCTTCGATTCGCAACCAGTTCATGCGGTTGTCGGCTTGTTTTACATTGTTCAGACGTAGCCGGTGGTTGCCTGGAGTGAGTGGCACAGATACCGTTTGAGTAGCCCACTTGTTCCCTGTAGAGGACAACTTAGCAGTGGCTTTCTTCTTTCCGTCCACAAGTATATCGATTGTTGTTCCGCTGGTGTTGCAGAGACGCATCGAGAGCGTATAGCGTTTGTTAGATCCAACATTGATGAGGTACTCTACATAGGGAGTAATAATCTCGTTCTTCCAGTTTTTGTATTGCTGGAAACGGTTCAATTCGATGGCATAGGGGCTCTCTTCGTCGGTACTGCGTCTCAGTTTGCATTCACGCATGTCTATGTAGTCCTTTGCGGCTATCTGTTGTCCGGGTTTGTAGTGCCAGAGTGTATCAAACGCTGACATATGGGTATAAACAAGGCCTAGTTCGGTAAACTGCAATGCTTTGTCGCTTCCAGTGAAAATGTGGTAGTATGGGTAGTCGTTAGTGAAACTGCCACCGATACCCATAAACCAGGCATACCCCATTACGTTAGGGCTCTGTTCCAGCACTCTTACCTTCTCGACCATCTGGTCTAATTGGCTCTCCTCAGTTGTTACGAAACCGTCCTTGTCACCTTCTCCTGCGCAGAACTCCGTAAGCATTATCTTCTTTCGTCCGTTTCGTTCGAAAAAGGCGAGTAGCCGTGGGTCGCGGTCTGCTGCATAAAGGTATTCATTCACATACCAGTCTACTGCACTTGCCCAGTTCATATAGGTATGTAGGGCAATGCAGTCCATGCGTGGGTCACGCCCTTCATTAAGCATTCTGTATTCTTCGATGAAAGCTCCGAGCCACTCGTCCAACCCCCACACCTTCCCGTCGCTCAGTTTCTGGTAACCGAAGTTCATGGCAGGCGAGGCGAGTGTCAGGTCGTACTCCTCAGCTATACGCTCAACTTTTGGCCAGTATTTTGCGGCAACAGACGGAGTGATGTTCGAACCACCATCGTTCGAAGTAAAGTTCGGCTCGTTGAAGCCCAGTAAGTATTTTGTTTGAGGATGGCTATTGAGGTAGTTACGGAGTTTCCTTTCATCGAACTGGTGGTTCCAGCACATCGGAGCAAAGTTGATGTCGTCCTCTGCTCCTGTGAAGAGTCCGTCGGGATTTGGTGTAACCGCCCAGTTATATGTCCAGCTTACACCCTCCTTAAGTGCCTCCGACCAAGTTCGTGTGTAGTGAGGGTTGTTCTCGCACACCCCTCGCTTCTCGCTGCGTCTTGGTTGCGCAGTCACGAAGAGTGGCAGTAATATAGCCAGCACCAGACTGGCCGCCAGTCTATAGTTGCACATCATCACGTTTGGGATAGCCCTTTTGCTCGTTTAGTTAATCAGGTAGGTCTTGGTCTTACCTTTATAGGTGGCTTTCACTGTGGCGCGACCTTCATTGATGGGGCTTATCTCGAACTTCACCGCGGGGTTATAAGAAAAGGCCGACAACTTGGAGTTAGCCTTCAGCGGAGCATAGACCTGATAATTGCTTACCTCGGTATAACCGTTGGCGTTGCTGGTGAAGATGGGTGTTGAGGGGATGGCAAGGTACTTACCATCGACAGTAATGGCAACTTGCGGAACCACAGGCGTACTCCAAGTTCCGCCCTTTGTGAAACCAATGCCGTGAAGGTCGA
>CADAWW010000115.1 GCA_902791675.1 uncultured Bacteroidales bacterium | reverse complement strand
CTTCCAGTATAGCGAAGAGTACTTCAAGCAGTTCCTCTCCGACCCCAAGAACCAGGAGAACCTGAAGGCCGAGTTCTTCATCCCCCTCATGGTAGACAATCTGATAAAGAGAGGCGAAGCAACGTGCGAGGTACTGCCCACCACCAGCAAGTGGTTCGGCGTAACATATCCCGAGGACCGTCCCGAGGTAGTAGCCAAGCTGGCCAAGCTGCATGCCGACGGCCAGTACCCCGACCAGATGTTCTAATTCAGAAAAGACATATCACCTTTAACTAACTAAACATGCGAGAGGATGAGCAACACTCAGGTTTGCCCATCCTCTCTTTCTTTTGTTTGCAGATTCCTGTCCACAAGTTATTTTCCTACTTTCTTACCGACTCAGTCAATGCTCTGGACACGCTTTACGTACTCGCCGCGTTTGGTACGTCTTATAGCCTTGTCGTCAAGCAGACGGTTAAGCGTCTTGTTGGCCGAATTCTGGTTAGCATAGCCGAAAACCCGCGTAAAATCCTCTGTGGTGAAACTCTCGGGCAGCTGTGCAAAACAACGCGAGAACTTACCTGTCCTACGGCGGAAGTTAGTTGCCTCCTTCGTCTGCTCGTCGAAGTAATTATGAGCCAGTTCGCCAAAGTAATGATGTTGCGTGCGGTACACAATGTCAAGGACTAAATCCAGCAAGGCCTTGTCCGTATCATCAGGTTCGTACGTACCATTCTTCTCGCGTTCCTCCCAATGCCTCATGTCCACGAAGGGGGCGACAATAGCCAGGGCATTGGCAGGGCATCTCTTAAGGAGCAGCTCATCCGCCTTGTCATTGTTGAAGTCGGCAATGCTCATACGGTTGTCAGCCCAGTGCCAGGCGTGTTCCACCAAAGGCCATAGCGGCAGTTCTCCCCTACGCTTATCCATGCGGTATGCCCATTGGCGAAGGGTCTCCTCCGTTTCCAGTGCTTTCTTGCTCTGACGTCGGAGTTCCAGCATTTTAAAGCCCGTTCCCGGTACGGGTATGGCAATCACGCGTGTGGGCCAGCCCGTTCCGAAGGTGCGGTCGTTGGCCATCATCTTCAGGGCCGGAGGCGTACAGGTACGCACCTGGTTCCAATAGACACGGAAGAAACCCGTTACAGAATCCAGATTGGCATATTGCTGCGAATCCTTCTCGTTGCTCCACGATTTAATCTCCAGCACCTGACGGTCTATCCACGACCCGCCCTTCTGCATCTTTATGCTGTTCAGGGCTTCTGTATCTATGGTAAGCATGTGCATTTGCATACGTTCGCCGTTTACTTCTGTCCAGGCATTTACCATGTCGTTGATGAAGACATTGTTGGATGTTCTTGCTCCATGCAGGCGGATGATACCCTTAGGCTTTGCCGCCTTATCCTTGTTGGCACCCTTAGAGAGTTGTGCTTCCTTCCAATCGTTCATGGCATCGTTAGCCAACTGGTCAGAAACCTCCAAAGGCTCTGTCAGCAGAGAGGCCAACCATTCCAGCGCACCCTTGCCTGAAGCTGGGTCGCCAATGCCAAGCACGTTGTAATTGAGGCGACGCGGCTTATTGGGGTTATCGTAAAAGTAGTACCAAGTAAGCGTAGCACAGGTTCCCAACATAGCACCACCAGCAAACAAGAGGAATGGCCAAAGGCGTTCAGGATGTTGCTCACAGATTTCCCTTACACAGGGATAGACATCAAACATACTGCGTATCTGCTCGTTCCATTCAGCAAAGGGCAAATCCTCCTCTTCTGCTCCAGTAGTTTTGCCAACTGTAACGCCTGCCTCTATGCCCGCTTTTGCAAGTAGGTCCCTCAGTTCCTTAGGAGTACATTTCAGAATCTTCTTGTTAGCAGCAGAGTTTATCAAATCCTCAATCTCGTTTGGCAGAGGTAGCCAGTCCTTCACGTAATCCAGCTCGTAAGCCATAGCAATTGCAGTCTTTGGGTTATTATCCGCAAGCCAGCACAGCCAGTGCGAAGTCTGTTGGCAGAAAGTGGGATGTTTCTGACCCTCGCCAAGGCTCTTACCGTAATATTCGTTCAATGCCTTCACAATTGCTTTTTGTCGTTCTGTGAGTTCTGTAGGCTGAGAAGTCGAAGAGGCAGACTGAGATGTAACGGTTGATGGCTTCGCAGCTTCTGTGGTTCCTTTTCTGGAAGCCTTACGCTGGCGTTCCAGTTCCTGCCACTTGGGTTGTGTGGGTTCCGAGTGTCCGTTTCTATAAGCCTCTCCGAATTTCTTTTCATACTCAGGGTTCTCGTATTCAAAAAGTTCCTGCCAGTCGATGTAACGGATGTCACACAGACGTGGAATGAAGTGAGTATGATCAGAGTTCTTACATTGAGAGTCGGCATAATCCAGCACACCTAATTTCTCTGCTAACGTGTAGTAGTTGTCTGCCAGATTGCCCCACTCCTCGCGAGCCTTAAAGACAATCTTTATGCCCTCGCCGCTTGGCGTGATGAAAATCCACACAATACCCAGTTCCTGAAAATCCTCACGTTGTAACCACTCCCTGATAACCTCTTCGGGGTGAGGGACGTGGTCCGCATCCAAGACACCGAAACCCGTCAGATAGCCGTGGTCCTGTACACGCCACAGCCCATTACGTCCCCATCTGTCAGTACTTTCCGTGAATGTGGCTGTCGGGATAACGGCTGGCAGGCCACTCTTCATTGAGTTGATGTAGAGTTTCACACGCTTTAAGTCATCCTCAGGAACCCTTTTCTTGCTCCTGTGCTCATCCTTTTTCAGTTCCTGTGAGAGCCAGTCTTTGTAGTCCTGCTCTTCCAGCACCTTCTGGACAAACTCCTCCACCATCTCCTTCGCCTCAGCTTCAGCCATCTGGCTTTTCAGCTTACGGTAGTTGGCTATGAGTGTGTTGGTTGTTACGCTGTCTGTAATCTCTCTCAGCACCTGTTCAGTCAATTCCTGAGTGGGCTGGTCAATGTTAGTCTGATATACGAGTTTCATTGTTTCTGTCCTCCTTTCTTAAGTTTAGCAATTAGTTGGGTGAATTTCTTCTCTGCGGGTAGCGAACGCATGATGGTCTGCAGCTGACGCATCACCTCGCTCTGCCAGTTCAGGCTTTTCTTCAGGTCGATGGTACCTTGAAAGGTAAGTATACCTTCTTTATTATTAAGGTAAACCTCCATACCGCCTTCACTGACTAACCGTTGCTTCTCAGGCATCTTCTGCTCCTTCTGGGGCCTAATGCCCAAGCGTTCCAGCTGACTGATGTACTCCGAATAAGGGTCGGCCGCATTGGCCGGACAGGTAAGATGTGCCACCTTCAGGGGTTTTGTCTCGGAAGTGGTTTCGAACGTCTTGCCGCCCTTACAGCTTCTTACGTTTAGTTGAGCAGGCTCTCCCTGCTCTGTGGGCCTGAATGAAAATTCGTCACCCAAATAAGTTGCCGTGCCTCTTACTCTTCGGGGCTTCGGCTCAAAATTGTTTGTTGTTGCCATAATCTTATTGTTTTTTTGGCGTACTACATTAAAATTACCACACATTAACCGGTATGGTGTGGGAAGGTCTGCTTCCAGACGGGCACAAATACCAGGATGCACCCCGAAGCCTGACTTCGCGATGCAAAAGTACACACTTTCCGTAGTACAACCTCAGACTTTAAGAAAATGATGTGGATAGCTAAAATGCTGGTTCAAAGCCAATTATGGACAGGAAAAGATTAGCCTTTTCCAATACTTTGGATGGAACTCACACTTTTCGGACAGAAGCATTCCGGACTTTGGACTGAAACGTGTAATCCAATCCATTTTCCGATGCGTTTTCGGATTGCATGGTACAGATACGATACAAAAAATGGATAGACCGTAAGGACGGCCTATCCGATTTTATGTAAAACTAATGTAATTTTGTATCAGTATTAAGCAGCCAGCTCTTCTGGCGTTAGGATGTCTGTTAAGCGAGCAGCAAAATCTCTGGCCAGCTTTTGGTCAGTTACTTCCATGTCTTTCAAGTCTTTGCGAACGCCGTTTATGGTTGACCATCCTATAGGTTTTAGTTTACCCTTAGCCAGATAACGTGGTTTGAAATATTCATTATAGAGCCGTTTTTCAAAGCATTCTTCAACCCCGCACCATTTCAGGAATTCCACAATCGCTTGTGGTGACAACTTTCCTTTCTGTCCTTCTAAATTCTGTATCAAATCAAAGTTATCGATTACTTTTCTGACCGCCAGCGCCTTACTGGTGTTCTTGTGCCAGAAGAAGGCTTCTTGTTCTGTTAACCCGTTACAACGGGCCTGTTTTACATTATTAATAACCAGATACGTTGTCATTACTTTTCTGTCATGCATATGATATTCATTTCTTAGGAACTCAGCCTCTGTTTTAGCTTTCTTTCTGCATTCTTCCATAGCATTTTCAGGAAGTTCCTGAGTCGGACTGATGAATTCTCTAAAAGCACCAAAAGAATTCATCAGTTCGTTACATGTTCTGTCGTATATCTGTCGCAATAGAACAGGGTCTTCTCTGGTCTCCTTCTCTTTTTCAATAATCTGATGACATAGTGTCAACATTGCTGTTGATGTTGAAAAGAGTGTATCCAAAGCATTATACAAATCATGGACAGAATCTGGGAACGACTTCAATCCAAACAAGTCTTGTTGAATATGCTTCGTAGATAACTTGGATTTCTTATACAAAGGTTGTTTACTAACAACATATACTCCCTTTTTATGGCGCTGATTAGGAGTAGTCTTCTTAAAAATCTTCAAAAGACAAGCCAAGGTACTACGAATCTTACCAAATAGATTCTCGGCTGTTTCATAACATTTATTATTGTCGGTAGCAAACTGACGAATAAAATCTTCAGAATACTTTACCAATGCACGTGCTTCACGATTTATTCTGCATTGATACTCCTTAATCATATCTGCAGTTTGTTGAATTTCAAACTCATCATGATGCTTTAAGGCAACACCTTCAATAAACTTATCTTCCGATAATTCCTGCATCGCCCTCACAATTTCTTCAAGGGTTGTCTGGTCGTTATCAACTATTGTGTTTTTTAACATAAAATTTATTTTTTTTTATTTATTTATCAAAAACACAACAAAAAACATGTCAAATCTTAATTACTATTAAATACTGACATGATGTCACTTTTAAATGTGACAAATCAAGTAAGAAAGTGGGAAAGACGACATCAACACCGTATAAGGTGCATAATAATTATTATAATTGAAGTCTCGGAAGTTTAGGCCTTTGTGGAAAGGAGTTATCGCTCCGCTCGTCCATCAGACAATAGTTAAGCCATTACTTATGAACTTTGATAACATGTATATAACTATCGGCTTAACTCCTTAACTTCGGACTACATACTTCAGAAAGTTTTTTTTCGTTCTACGATTATTTGCCGTCACGGTTTATCGTATTACTATCGTCCTATATATGACTAAAAAAGATAAGATAAACTTGCACCAATATACCTTATAGGCTCTGGTGTATAATAACTAAAATGACAACCGAAAGCAAAATTCTTATGTACCTGAACACCCGCATTTAAATGTATACCAAAATGATGGTATAAATTTGTAGAAGAGTAATATATCCCATCATAATGATCATATTCAAACGAGTAGCCAAGACTCAAATCTGCATAACCCCTAAACCATTTATAGGAAGGAGTATTGCCACGAACACCCAACAACTTAACGCTCACAAGACCACATTCTTTTGGATTGGCGAAATCAGACAAATAAGATATGCCGATAATATTCCAGCCAACATACTGATTAAACTCTCTTCTAAGCTGATAGCCAATGCCCCATCCAGTTCCGACATAGAGATCTAACTCATTTGTGAACTTCTTCACTTTACCAAATTCAGAATAGTAAGAGTTCGTCTCCATCTGCTCTGGCTTGCCATTGAACGTCTGTACCTCACCGTTTTTATACTTTACAGAGTAAAGCTTTGAGCGCTTCTCGGTGAAGATTGGACCATCCTCGTTATTGCTCTTTCTGTACTTCACCTCGGTCGGAGTTACTTCAAGTACTTTTACATTTTCCATTTCACCGCCCTTGCGCACCAAGATGTCTTGCGCATTTATGGATAGAAAACTTGCGGCAAAGATTGCCATGAAAAAAATCTTATTCATATTATTGTAGTATAATGGTTTCTTTGAACAAATACAAAAAACGTGGACTCATTACTTCGTCTACGTCATCTGAGGTATCGGCAAACACCTTACAAGCTTTAACGAGTAAAAGCCCACGCATTACGTGAGCATCCCTGCTTTTACTCTCGCTTGTTCTTAAATTTTTGCCGAATTTCAGATGACAAGATCTAAGCGGACGCTATTTGTCTTTATGTCTTAACTATAGTATATTTAGCTCATAGGCAATCATATATTTAAATGAATCACTAAGTGACATTTCTACTTAACCACTTTGCAAAAATACGATTTAATTCTATTCGCACAAAGAAAATGGCTGATTTTCTTGCGAAAAAGGGAACTGAGGAATTACGGAGTTAAGGATTAACGTAATTAAGGAACAATTATGTTTAAGGGTTATTGATTTTTTTCAAAAGGAAAAATTTATATACTGAAAGTGGGAAAGTAACTTATGGACAGGAATGATTTTGTAATTCTGTCAGTCGGGGAGATAAATACAATATAAATTTAAATTTATAATATTAATTAAATAATTACATTATATATATAATACCCCTCCTTCTGTAAGCATCTCGTTTCCTTCCTGTCTACAAGTTACTTTCTTACTTTCCTTGTTTTCTCCGCGCCACCGTGCCACTCCCCCAGCCCGCTTCCAGGCGAGGCCGTTCAGGGTTTCGCATACGGTACGGGTGATGAGGATGCGCTCGTTATGATGAGGGAAGGGTGAGAGCAGAAGCAGCCGGCCCTGGGCACAAGCCAGGAAGCGCTCGCCGCTGGGCTTCTGCAGGGGATGCAGGCCATTCTCCAAGAGAATGATAAGGGGCAGGCCTTCATCGAAGGCGGCACGCATTACCTGCTTCTCACCGGGACTGATGGCAGCGGACACCAGAACGGCTCCATTGCGGGCAGCAGAGAGCAGGCGTGCCTTCTCTTGTTCCAGCAGTTCGGGTGTTATGTTGCGGGATATGCGCACGCGCATCCTACTGGGGGCATTTAACAGTTGCATATTGCCTACGGCTGAACACGGGCGGCCACAGATGTCCACCCCCTGCCTGACACAGAGGTACTGGGGGTGTTCACGCTTCATGAGCAGACGGCGGGG